>CAKTVG010000117.1 GCA_934622035.1 uncultured Oscillospiraceae bacterium | reverse complement strand
AACTCGGCAGCATAGCAACCCATACTCTCAATTTCCTTCTTCACAATCTGTCCAATCTCATGCAGATGTGTGTGACCCGGTACAAACTGTGTGAACGAGTTGACAATAGCAATAATGGGTTTGCCAAACTGTTCGTGTTTCATACCTGCGGCTACCCAAAGAGCGCGAGCTCCTGCCATACGGCGGCCTTCAGTACACACTGCGCTTCTTAACTGATGTTTCATTTGCATATTGTTTCTAATTTTATCTATTTCTTTTATTCTCTTCCATAAAAGTGTCCCATATCTATCGCCTTGAATTCATCGTAGGGGCAAGCCGATTTTCTACAATAGCTATCCTTGAACACTATCTATTGCTGCAAAGGTAATCAGATTTTACATAACTACCAATAATTTCGTTCCAAAAAATCAACTATACAGACAATTTGCAATCAAAGCACATGCAAAAAGTTTCGGTTTGTTAGCACATTCTTTCTTTTGCCTCTGTGCCAAGGTTTCACCATCCGAACCTTGCCACAAGTGGCAGATGGTCGCTGAAACCATTATTATAGCGTGGCCCGATATAATTGCGATGCGGTTTTACACCACCATATTTCTCGTCATGTTCTATCAGAAATTCGGCATCGTTGACAAAGCATTCGGTCAGACTGTCAGCCAGATTCCTGCTCACAAGTATGTGGTCAAGACTGCCCCACTGCCCTTGGTATCTATAAGTTCCCTCTGCACCATTGCGTCCCTTGGTTCCTTGCGACACTTCGACCATACGCTTGCTGCGCAACAGCTGTAAGCTCTCCGAATTGCTGTAGTCGTTGAAGTCGCCTGCTACTATAATCTTTGCTTCTACCGATACATTATTATATATAGAGTCTATCACGGCTGCCACCTGTCTGGCAGCAGCCATACGAAACGGGCGTGAATACTTCTCGCCACCACGACGGCTCGGCAGATGCGCCACTATGACATGCAAGGTGTCGCCCGAAGCTGTCACACCCGACGCATATAGGATGTCGCGAGTGGGACGCATGCCCTTTACTGGGTTCACTCTGATGCTGTGACTCTCTATCAATCTGAACGAATAGGGCGAATACATCAGCGCCACATCAATGCCACGCTCGTCGGGCGAATTGGTCATCACATACTCGTAACCGGCGTTGCGCAACAGGCTGCGCCTGGTGAGGTCGCGAAGCACGCTGTCGTTCTCCACCTCGCACAGAGCCACCATATCGGGCAACTGCCAAGACTTGCCATTATTCGCTCCTCTCACTTTTAGCTTTGCCACTTGGCTTTTTGCTGACTGTTGGTTGGCCACCTGCTGTTCGCCACACGACAAGATGGTCTGCCCTATCCTATCAAGCTTCTGCCAATAGCGAGTACGTGTCCAATGATACGCTCCATCCGGCAGAAACTCGATGTCGTTCTTCAACGAGTCGTGCTGGCAGTCGAAGAGGTTCTCGCAGTTGAGTTCTACGAATGTGAAGAGGGAAATTAGAAGTATCGACAGACTCATAG
>CAKTVG010000116.1 GCA_934622035.1 uncultured Oscillospiraceae bacterium | reverse complement strand
GGTTGCGTGGCAAGGTGGTGGGCTACCACGGCATTCAGAGCTTTCGTGAGGGTGAGGTCACGCCGGAGCAGGCGTTTGCCATCGGTAAGGAAACCGCAAGAAAGATGTGGGGCGACCGGTATCAGGTGCTCGTTACCGTCCACCTGAACACTGACAATGTGCATTGCCATTTTGTTGTGAATCCCGTGTCCTTCAAGGACGGCGCAAAGTTCAAAAACAAAATCGGCGACCACAAGGAGCTGCGTAAAATCTCCGATGAGATTTGCCGGGAGCACGAGCTGTCTGTGCTGGAAAACAGCGATTTCTACTCCAAGGGCAAAAAGAAAGAATACTGGGTTCACAAGGCCGGCAAGAAAACGCACCGGGACTATCTGCGGGAAGATGTGGAATACTGCCTGTCCTTTGCGACCAGCCCAAGAGAATTTGAAAGTCAGCTTTATGCGCTCGGATACACCCTCGACCCTGTGCGATTTTCAGTTAAGGCAAAGCATTGGGAGCGTGCCGTGCGGCTGGATAACATCGGCTTTTCCAAAGATCGTGTCAACGCACAGTTACGACAGAACGCCGAAGATCGGTATCGGCTGTTCACATTGGAATACCGTCCGCCGTACAAGCCGAAGAAATTCCCATTAGAGGACGAACTTCGAAAGCTGAGCTTCTCCATTGAGCACAGTTATGACACCGCCGCCGTTTTGGTGGATGCGGTGTTTTATCTTGTCATAACGGTGATTCAAATAGTAGCCGAACTTGCCGATGTAATGCTGCTGTCGCCGGATCTGCGGGCGGCGGAAAGGGATTTGAAGGAGTTGGTTGCCGACTATCACTTTTTGCAGGAGCACGGTATCCATACGGTCGCCGACCTGCAAGCCAATATTGAGCAATCCAAGGCAGCGCTTTCCGCTTTGGAGCGTGAGCGCAGCGACATCAGCAACCGCATACGCCGCCCCAAGTCGCCGGAGGAACAGGCGCAAAGCAAGGAACGCCGCAAGGCAGTATCCAGGCAGATGAAGCCTGTAAGGGAACATCTGCACCGTGCGGAGCGGATTTTAGAGAAATCTCCGCACTTGTATGATCTATTAAAACAAGAGCACGAGCTGGAGAAAAAAGCCCGTGCAAGATACAAAGAAAGAGGGAGATAGAATGAAGAATACGATGAAAAAGCCGGTGGCAATTCCGGTAGAAAAATTGCGCCCCTTTGCCGGACACCCGTTTAAGGTCAAGGACGATGAGGAAATGAATACGCTGATCGAAAGCATACAGACGCAAGGCATTCTCTCGCCGCTGATCGTCCGACCGATAGAAAATACAGATGAATATGAAGTCGTAAGCGGCCACCGCCGCCTACACGCCGCACAAAAGGCAGGGATTACAGAAGTCCCTGCCTTAATTTATGCCCTTGACCGGGATGCTGCCGCCGTTGCCGTGGTGGATAGCAACCTCCACCGGGAGCATATTTTGCCCTCCGAAAAGGCGTTTGCGTACAGAATGAAGCTGGAAGCAATGAGCAGACAAGGACACCGCTCTGACCTAACTTCCGACCA
>CAKTVG010000115.1 GCA_934622035.1 uncultured Oscillospiraceae bacterium | reverse complement strand
GCTGGATGACGGAGAGCCGCATCGCTGTGTGCAGATCATCAGCCGGAGCGGCATCTACTGCAACTATTTCCGTCGGGTGGTACTGCCGTCCGATAGTGAGCTGTACGCACAAACCAGAGATCAGAATAAATGAGGAGGATACGCAGATTGGGAGCACCTCAAGCAAGACTGCCACGGTACTGACCACGGCGACCAATTCCGCTCCGACCATATCAGGATGGGGATGCCCTGAACTTCCTGACGGCATGGTCTGCCCCGCATCTGGTAATGAAAAAGCTGGCGGAGATGTCCCCCGATGTGGAGATCGAGCACGAGTGGGCAGATGAGGACATCGGCCATAACTGCGGCAGATACCGCTATCAGAACGGAGTACGGATCGAAGAATGGCTCCCCGAAACAGAGCGGGAGGCTATTGACGAAGCGTTGTCCCAACACCCGCACACATTCGATGCTTTCCTTGAATTACTCAGTCAATCCGGCTACACCGCCAAGATGGGTAAGCATCTCACGCTCTGTAAAGAGGGGTAGAAAAATCTGCGGCTGGATTCTCTGAAGGAGGGCTATACAGAAGAAGATATCCGCGCCGTCATTACCGGGCAGAAAACGCATCGACCGCGCAGAAAGAAGCAGCGTTCCGTTTCACAGAATGTGCAGAAGATTCTCGACATGAACGCGATCCAAGCGGCAGATAAAGGCATTGCCTATGAGCGGTGGGCGACGAATTTCAACACCAATGCTGCATCAAAATCTCTATGGTATCTGCAAACCTACTACGGCGGCAGCTATGACACGCTGGTGCAGAAAGCCGATGCAGCGGCGGCGCACTGTCGGGAGATCTCCGGCAAGATGGACGCAGCGCAAAAACGGCTGACCGAAATCGACGTTCTGCGGCGGCATATTCTGAACTACGCGCACACGCGAGACGTGTTCCAGCAGTATAAGGCTTCCGGCTATTCCAAGAAGTTTTTGCAGGAGCATCAGGAAGAAATCGACCGGTACCGCGCGGCTAAACGTGCGTTCAACGAGCTGGGACTGAAAAAGCTGCCGTCCAAGAGTTCTCTTGATATGGAGTACAGCCGGGTGCTTGCCGAGAAGAAATCAGCCTATGCCGAGTACCGGGAGGCACAGAAAAATATGCAGGAGCTTTTGACGCACAGAGAAAACCTGCGTCCGTATCTTGCGCCGCAGGACGACCGGCCTACGCCGAAAAAGAAAGAGCAGGACGAGCGATGACCGTCCTGCGAATAAGCGCCGAAGGTGCGCTGCCATCCGGTTTGCCGGATGTGTTTACAGGGGCTTGGGGATCTTCCCCAACAAGCGAAGCGAGGGACTGGCAATGCGCCGGTTCCTCGCTTTTGTAAGGGTTTGTATAAACACTTGCCCTGCTTGCCAGTTGCGTTTCCCCGTTTTCCGGCGTACCAACCCCAGTTCAAACCTCTCCTTGCCGTCCTTCTGTCCTGCTTGAACGGAATCACCAGGTCCGGCTTCAACGCACCGGAGCAGCGCACCGATACGTCCACATCCAGACCGATCTTGGAATCTACCACACGGAAGGGAATGGGGTTCGGC
>CAKTVG010000114.1 GCA_934622035.1 uncultured Oscillospiraceae bacterium | reverse complement strand
GCTTTGTGGAGCAGAATATCCGGTTCATGCTCTGCAAGATACTTCTTGGAATACCCTGCCTTGCGGTAGGCGGCATATACATCCTTGGTTTTGACGTAGTTGATGATGTGCGTTTTCATCACGGCAATTTCGGCCATGCGTTTTTCCGCCGCCTGTATTCGGGCCGCAAGATCGTTGTATTTCGCTGTTGCGGATTCTGCCTTGGAAGCCAAATTGCTGTACTGAAGGAGACCGTGTTCCGTCAGGTAATTCATCGTCTGCGCCATCTGCTTGAGGTTAAATACACTGGCCCAGCGCGCATAGCCAACGCCCTTCCCCTCGCACAATTTGCTTTGAATATCAATGAGCAGATTCAGCTTTTCAGGGGCAGGCGCGTGTACCTGTTTGCGCGGGCAATGCTGCTTCCTGCCCGCAAGAATGGCCAGCAGATCGTCCTTCGCATAGCCTTCGCCCAGCGTATCCAGACGGATGAATCGTTTCTGATCGGCATTGCGAAAGGCGGGATTTTTGCCTTGTTTGACCTCATAGCCTGCATCATGCAGCAGCATGAGCAGCGCATCAAAGTCTGCGGGTTTCTGTTCAAGCGCATGGTCAATCGCCATGCACAGCCGTTCACGATGCGTCGGCGGTTTCTGGTCGCCCAGCCATTGATCGTAGCTTTTGCCATGCCTTTTCGGATGCTCTACAATGGAGTATCCGTTTTCAATGCAGATGGTATCGTTCAGCCGACGAATGGCCTTACTGCTGCCCCAGAAGTTGCAGAACTTGCGGTCGCAGTCCAGCGAAACGGAGTTCCAAATGATGTGATTATGGACGTGTTTTTTATCAATATGGGTACATACAATATAGGCATGATCGCCTTTGGTAAAACGCTGCGCCAACTCCTGTCCCAAACGATTGGCTTCCTCCGGCGTAATCTCTCCCGGCAGAAAGGACTGGCGGAGTTGATACGCAATGACGTCCCGTTTCTGTGTTCTGCCGGTAAGCGCACGGTATTCCTGCTTGGATAGCAGGAACTCGGCATCAACGGTTTCGGGATCACAAGCATAGGAAGATACCAGCACTCCGCCATCGGTTTTATCCGGATTCTTGGCATAATCCGTCCGCGCTTTCAGACATTGCGCAATGGTTTTTCCCTTGTTGACGTGCATGGGGATGATGCGCGTTGTGGCCATAAAGCACCTCCTGTTTTGCGACTGAAGTGTTTGAAATCAAAGAAAAACGGTGCGACATTTACGCCGCACCGTATCACGAATGGTCTTAACAGAATACGAATCGCCACAGCCTGCCGCGCAGGTTGTCGAGGCCACACCACAGCCATTCGGCAGCCTTGGGCAGCCCGTAGGGACTTACGAGAAAAGCCAGCAACAGAACCATGCCGCCGTTCTTGGCATCGCCCGTTATGAACACCAACAGCGCAAACGTCCCCAGCAGGGAGGACGCAATCGCCAGCAGACGGGTAGATACAGCCATCATCAGTGCCAGTACGAATACAATGCCCGTCATGGCCAATACGATGGGCGCGAGGATGATTTTCACGGGCAGTTTGAGCAGTTTCATTTTCTTTCCTCCTCTCAGGG
>CAKTVG010000113.1 GCA_934622035.1 uncultured Oscillospiraceae bacterium | reverse complement strand
TATGGATGGCTTGCCGCTTGTTGTTCACACTATATGCTGTCATACATTCGGAAAGCCAAGAGGCGTGAAGAAATCATCGGCAAGCCCGTGAGCCTGGAAGCGTATGGTGATGTTCCGGATTTGATGGATAATGTATTGGCCTGGATTGCCCATACAGAATGCATGGAAACAGTCGAAGAATTCATGGCGGAGTTGTCGCCGCTGGAGCAAAAGGTATTCCGAACATATTACGAAAAAGGTCTGTCCTTAAAAGACACGGCGCAGCAGGCCGGACTTTCCGTCACTTCGGTGCGAGGTACGTTAGACAGAATCCGAGTTAAGGGACGTCATTTTCATCCGATGATGCTTCTTTTTATTGGACAATGTACTTTGCACTTGTTCAAGCACTATATGAAGTGAAGGAAGTGATAAAGATGGGTGGGCAAAAGAAAACCAGTATCATGCAGATACTGGAGTTAATCGAATATGGGAGCATACCGCAGAACGAGGCGGTACACCGACTTGAAGCACTCTTGCAAACCGAAATAGAACGAAAAGACAGAGCTGCTGATATGGAATTGGTAGAAGCATGTGAGGAACTGCTCTGGCAGATCGGTACGCAAGGACGGCTTAAGTTTGAGGATAAGCGAAAAGAAAATCAGGCCGCATTGATGCGAAGATTAGAGCGGAAGCGGCGTCGGACTGCTGCTCTGCGCATGGGGACGCGTGCCGCGGCAGCATTTGCTGTGATTCTTGTACTTGCAGTTTTGGGGGATGGGATACTAAAGCGGGAATGGCTATCCGGGAACTCCACGGAGGATGAACAGCAGTACGCCATTCAAGGGCAGAGCATAGACCCCGGTCTTGTGGAGGAAGGTGTTGCCGCAGGCGATGATAACATTGCCGACAGGCTGATAACGACGGACTGGGAGTCTGTTGTAGCTTTTCTCGGAACGGAGCCGCTGCGTCCCGATCATCTGCCGGAAGGCTGGCGTGTCGGTCATTACCATGCGATACGATTTGACGATGAACAGATTCTTACCATTTCTTATATCAATGAAGCTGATCCGACTGCAACGATGAAGTTTCTTTGGGATCATTATTTCAGCGTAGAGGCGGCAAACCTGGCGCTGGAACAGAATAAGGACGACGAGTTGATGGAAATTGGCGGCATCCGGGTATACAGGAGTTCGAATATGGAGAAGAACCGCTTTGTCTGGATTGATGGTATGACCGTCTGTTCGCTGACTACTACATGTAATGCAAAAGATGCAGAGGCGGTTGTCTCTACATTTGGCGAGCAGTAAAATAAAGCGAAGTGCGAATGCGCTCTCGGCTAAAAAATGCTCGGCAGCCCAATCAGGTTCTTCGCTGTCGCTATTCTAAAATGATAATTTGCTTGTCATAAGAACTTTGCACAGGGTGCAGAGTTCTTTTTTAATGAGTTTCTTTTGCTGAAAAGCATTGGCTATGGTAGTGAGCATGTAAACGATTATTTCCTGGTAGCCTTTTTCATCTGAGCATGCCCCGGCAATAAATGTCGCGCCTATCGCTCAGCAGAAAAACCAAGTGTCAGGGTAGAGGATATAACGCAGCTTAATAGCGCCGCACCTTGCAGTGGTCATTTTTTCACGAATTATGTGC
>CAKTVG010000112.1 GCA_934622035.1 uncultured Oscillospiraceae bacterium | reverse complement strand
TTCCGTCGCCGTTAACGTCGCCGTACTTCGACTGCGCGCCGAAGGATATGACAGCAGTCGCCGCTACTGTAGCTGCGCCGACGATTGCTGCGGTAAACAGCAGATTTTTAATTGCTTTCATTTTTTTACTCCGTATTTGTAATTGTTATTTGAGTGAATTAAACTAAAGAAACTGTTTGTGTTTGTTTTATGTGCTGCAGGATATAATATAATTTTCGGCACTGTGCGAACATTAACCGGAACACGTATGACGACAGCACGGCGCAGGTGCGTGAACAAAGGAATACACGCTTCGTTGACCGAGTAATGCTCACAGATAAAACGTAAGCGGTGCGGGATGAGCCGCACCGCTTACGGTAAACGATGTTATTAAATTATCACTGTTGTCTGAATTCAAACGAGGTCCTTAGCAACAAGCTCAACCTCTGCGCCTGCGATCTTCTTCATAAGTCTGATAAGGTCCTTGGTGCTGATCTCATCATCGCCGTTAAGGTCAGCGTTGAAGATAGCAACCGGCTGACCGGATACGGACTTCATAAGACGGATAAGGTCCTTTGTGTCGATCGCGCCGTCGCCGTTAACGTCGCCTGCGGTAAGAGTAGAAGCGAAGTCAGCCTTAGTAAAGGTAATCGGGAACTGCTGAGCGGGCGTAGCAAGCAGATACCAGTTGGTAGCGTTTCCGCCTGCGAATGTTGCTGTGCCGCCTCTGCCTGCGTCTGCGTTGCAAACGGTAGAGGAGAAGGATACGGACTTACCGCTCTCGATATAAGCCTTAGCCTCTTCGGTAAGCGGGATCTCCATCTCAACAGCGTAGCCCTTATCGGTAGCCTTAGCCTTTACGTGCTCAAGGTTTGCTGCACGGCCTGCGTCTCTTGCTGCGAGATTTTCAGCATTGAAGATGTGGCGCGAGAGATAGGTATGGAAGTCTCTGCTGCAGATGTCAAATGCGAGCTCGCACTTGTCCTGATACTCAGCGGGAGCCTTGGAAGGATCGTCAACTACATATCTCTTGCCGTCCTCGCCGTAGTAACAGTACTTCTGCTTTCCTGTCTCGGAGTTAACAACGGGTGTCTTATCAGAGTCGTCGCAGTTATGAGAACGGTACTCCTCGGCACGCTTGTTGGAATCCTCGAAGCAGCAGTATTTCCACCAGTTGATGTTGTAGTCGCTGAGCGAGGTGAGGGCGCCGGTGTTTACGAATGCCGCCTTATCGGTATCAAAGTACTCCTCGCCGCTGGTCTTTGAATAGTAGATCTTACCGTCAGCGGAAGCGTTTACGCTGAGCTCGCTGTAAGCGGTAGACTGATTTGGATCCTCAACTACATTGCCTGTAGCGTCGTCTATCTTGTAGTGCTTGTTTGCAAGCTCGTCAAGGTAGAAGGTAGCGCCGACACAATCGGAGAGCCAAGGTCTGCCCGACCATCCGGAGGCATAATCCTCAAGGAGCTCCTTCTCGGAAAGGGAATAAACTGCGTTGTCGGTAACATCTGCATAGATGTAGATGTTCTCGCCGTTATAGAGGAATTAGAACTCAGCCTCCTTGAAGACCGGGCTCTTGATTCCTGCCTTAGTCCAACGGAAGGTGCAGCCTTCGGGAAGCAGCTGGAAATCAGACTCATACTTG
>CAKTVG010000111.1 GCA_934622035.1 uncultured Oscillospiraceae bacterium | reverse complement strand
AAGAAAGTAGAGAAAAGTATCTATACATCGGGAGAAATTTGTGTTTGCATACAAGCACTGGCCCTATATGCAGATAGATGCATAGGAAAGAACTGTAAATTCATGTCCAACAGGTCAGCAGAATGTGGAAAACCGATGTTCTCTGAGTGAAGGCAAAAACTGCAAATCAAACTGCAAAAACTCCTGCTGTCAATGGGATATTTTATCCCATTGACAGCAGGAGGCGCCATCTACTGTGATAGATGAACAGGAACTATTCAGCGTGGTGAACAGATGTACAACAAGCAGAAGATAATCATAAAAAGGGATTACGACAGCGTGCCGTCGGGGGCGCAGGTAAGGCGCACCGTGGCCGTTCTGTCACCGGCGATTATCGCGTGGAACTTGCAAACTGCGACCGCGGTTGCATTCGTGTACCTTGCTGAGCCGGAAACAAAGGACCATGTCGAGTCGGTGATCTTGTAGCTGTACTGCGCGGCCGTTGCGATAGATGTGCTTCCGTTATACTGGAAAGTCCCTCTTACATACGCCGTGTAGAGCAGGGCTTTACTCGCACTGTAGAATGCTTGCGATTTTATCCCCGTCGTTGTTTTCATAGAAGCCATCGTGGCAACTGTCTCGGAGGGCTCCACCGTGATCGTCGTGATGCAGTAGCTTCCGTCTGGGAACACCGTTACCGTGCATTCACTTTCCGGTGCAGCAGCATTGGCGAACAGCCCGCAAGTACACAGGATCGTTGCCACACATAAAACGATCGAAAGAATTTTTTTCATTGTTGGTTCTCCTTTGTGTTATTCATCCCAGTCCAAGCTTTCAAGGTCACTTGGCCCCGGTGATGTGCTGTAGACGGTTTCGGTGAACTCTTCCGGCACCTTAGTCCGTATGTATTTCACCAAAAATCCAAAAGCGGCGGCCAAAAGTGCAATTACCAGGATCCCGATGCCGAGGAACAAGCGGTTCTTGCGGCTGCGCTTTTTCTGATATTGCCGGACATTTTCCTCTTTCAGAGCGGCTTGCAATGTAGCCGCCGTCTCTTCCGGCGTGCCGTATTCGCGCACAAGCTCTGAATAGTCTGCGGCCTGCTGTCCGGCATCTGTGATCTCCTCACAAAGGCCGCGCAGAAGTTCCGCCTTTTCCTTGCGGCTGCAATCGAGATGTTGGCCCACTTTTTTACAATATGCTTTTATCGGAGTATCTCTGTTCATTGCGCGGTTCCCTTCCTTACAAGTTCGTCGAACACTTTAGTCATTTCATCATATTCGTGCAGACATTGCGCGAGGTGCCTTTCTCCGCTATCCGTGACACAGTAGTAGCTTCTGGCGCGCCCTTCTACGATCTCCGTGTTCTGAATCTCTACATAGCCCTGACTTTCTAGCCGGTAAAGCACAGGATAAAGAACGGAGATGGTAAACTTGCCTGCACTGCGCTCCTTCATGGTCGCAGCCAATTCATACACATACATCGGGCGTTCGCGCAGAATCGCCAATACAACAATCGGACTGGTTGCACGTTTGAAATACGCTCCAAAGGAATGGCCCGTATCTTCCATATGCCATCCTCCTTCCGGTTCTTATGATATTATATAGTATATCCATTTGCGGAAAAATTCAATATATTTTAACTATTTT
>CAKTVG010000110.1 GCA_934622035.1 uncultured Oscillospiraceae bacterium | reverse complement strand
GAAAGCAGGGAAAATATGGCGAAGATCAATATGCGGGACTACTATCCCTTTTATGAACATGACGAATATGTGGAGGTTTCTGATGAACTTGCGGCGGAAATGGCGCAATGGGAGCGTACCGAAAGATCGCAAAAAAGAAAAAAGTACCGTTATCGTGCAAACTATTCTTTGGATTGGGGAGATGGTATCGGACAATGCATTGTTTTTCGGTCTGTTGCACCGGATGAATCCTATGAGAAAGTCATTACCCACGAACAACTCCGAGTCGCTTTGGCTGCGCTTTCCCCAAAGCAGCGGCAACGCATTTACGCTCATTACGTATTAGGTCTTTCCCAAGCACAGATTGCCCGCTGTGCCGGTGTAAGAGTGAGTGCTGTATCCAAATCCATCTATTCTGGGTTGGTTCGGATGGAAAAATGCCTGAAAAGTTTTTCTAACTCGGGTGAATGAACCGTGCAGAAATGTCATGAGTAGTGAGAAGACAATTTTGTTTTCTCACGCAACTTGACAACAGAATATACGGCGTTACGGGTACAATCCCCCGTGGGGCGGAGCGGCGAACAGGACGGCGCGAGGACGGCATAGCCAGAGCGAGAAACCGTACCCTGTTGACCCTGCCGTGGCGGGCAGGGCGCGACGATGCCCCACGGGGATAATGAGACTTCTTCTACGGCCTCCCACTGACTTGAGGGGGAGTTCCTGCGGTATGCGTTTGTCCGGGGGACGGCGGTACCGGCGGGGCTATGATGCGCTGCCAGACGCAGCCTGTAACGTTCCCTCGCCGGGGAAGCATGGCAAATACGGCACTTTGGCAAACCTAAATAGTATTCTCAGATAGAAAGAAGATGACCTCTGTTGAGCGAAAAGAAACAGACCGTCTCTGCGCCAACAGATCAGGGCGCAAACCGCTTATCCAAAGAAACCACTTATCAGATAAACGGCAAATCGTTTATCGTCACTCCCATTTTCAGAACGGACTCATCAGAAACACTGGCTGCTGTTTTGATGAAACTGATAACGGCAGAACGCGGTTACTGAAAAAAGCTTGCATCCGTGACAAAGACGTTCAAACCTGCTATAACAGAAACGGGAATACTGCTTGTTTGACCGTCGGAAAGGAGGATTTATGAGCAGGTCAGGCAGCAAAAAGAATCGGGAAAGCACGGCTTTCCTGTACGAACGCCTTTCACGGGACGATAATCTGGAAGGAGACAGCTACAGCGTCGCCAATCAAAAGAAGCTGCTTACCAAGGTGGCCAAGGAATTGGGTTACACCAATCTGGTTCATTTCTTCGATGACGGTATTTCCGGCGTAACCATGAACCGGCCGGGCTTCAGGGAAATGATTCAGGAGATTGAAAAAGGTCATGGCTCCGCCGTGTTTGTGAAGGATTTATCCCGTCTGGGAAGAAACTACATCGAGGTCGGCAAACTGACAGAAGAATTTTTCCCGGAACACAGCATTCGGCTGGTAGCGGTATCAGACGGCATTGATACCAATGAAGGGGAAAATGAACTCGCGCCCATTCGCAATCTGTTCAACGAGTGGTACGCTCGGGACATTAGTAAAAAGCGCAGGCTAAGCAACAAAATCCGCGGGACCTCCGGCGAGCCGCTGGCGCAGCCGCCTTACGGTTATCT
>CAKTVG010000109.1 GCA_934622035.1 uncultured Oscillospiraceae bacterium | reverse complement strand
CGTATGAATTCATTATAAAGGAAACGGTACCATCTGACCGGAACCTCGGTATCCGATTCCCGGAATCGCGGTATCGTCAAAAGCGGAACAGCGGTACTGTGGCGCCGGAACGGCGGTTCAGAATCGCCCGGAATACTCACCAGCGGATCGTCGTCCACTATAACTTCGGCGGACTGGATCCGAATGAGCTTAATTCCTACGTGATTCACAAGATCAAGTTCGCCGGAGGATCCGAATCCATCATCGGTGCCGATGCACTTACCGCACTGAATGGTTACTGCGGTGGAAACGCCAGAACGGTTGATAACGTAATGTCCACCGCACTGACGCTGGGTGCCCAGCTCGAACACCAGACCATCGATGCAGAGATCATCATGGCTGCAATCAATGAGATCACACTCGACTGATCGTGTATTTACTTTTCAATGTCCAAGGTCATGGCTTTACGTCATGGCCTTGTCTCATGTCTGGAAGAATTCCCAGGCATCAGGCAAGGCAACGACAAAGCGTCGTCCCTGCGGGCGTTCGAGCGTCGCGTGGCTGCAAGGGCGTCGCCGCCATCCGAATTTCGGGAGATTTCAAACCGTCGCCGATGCGGATGGCAAAGCGTCGCTTCACAACCGGAGCTGAATAAGGATTATGCTGACTGGGCTGATCACTATGGTACCGTTATTCTGCCAGCCAAGGTTCGCAAGCCGAAGTTCAAAAGCTCTGTAGAAAACGCTGTTGGGATTCTGGAAAAGGGCTTATTTCACAAGCTTGAAGAACGGCAGTATTTCTCGCTGGAACAGTTTAACCAGGATCTCTGGAAGGAACTGGAGACGCTGAACAAAGAGCCGTTCAAGAAGAAAGAACACAATCGATACTACTATTGGGAAGAGGAGAAACTTGAATTAATGCCGCTCCCTTCCACGCATTACGAGTACATGGAGAGAAGAACGGCAACTGTGTCAAGTGACTTCCACGTCCGCTTTGACAACGCTTATTATAGCGTAGACAAAGCGCATTTGCACAAGAAAGTATCTATTAAGGCATCCGCAACCGTTGTCCGCATTTATTCGCTTGCCGGAGAATTCCTTTGCGAATGGCCAAGAGCAACTCGAAAGGGACAGTGGTCTACAAATCCAGAGCACTTGCCGGATAATTACAAAGGATTCACTCAGTGGAATGGCCCGTACTTCATTCAGAAAGCTCAGCTTATCGGAAAGAACACCGAGACAGTCATCCGGACCATCCTCAAGTCCAGAACGTATGAAGTTCAGACCTACCGTATGTGTATCGGGATTCTGAACTTCACAAAGAAGTACAGTAACAAGGCACTTGAGGAGTGCTGCAGACAGGCTATTGAATTAAACAAACAGAAATACACTTTTATTAAAAATACGATTTCTGTCGTTGCAGATGACCTCGGAGAAGCAGGCTATCGTTATTCGGTTCCTTCAAAGAAAGCGCCTGCACGTGGCGGATACGTAATGCCACCAGAAGCATCCAGTATCGATACTCTCTTATCCCGCAGCAAGGCTCTTGCGGAGCACATGCGAGAGGAGGTGGATGGCTGATGCTTACATGTGAACTTCCTGAAAAATTAACTCTCGATGGCTTCCAGGTTTAATCCAGGGAGTCATCGGTGTTGAGGAAATCCA
>CAKTVG010000108.1 GCA_934622035.1 uncultured Oscillospiraceae bacterium | reverse complement strand
AAGAACGACGGTGGATTAAATAAAAGAGAAGCCGCGTTAGAAAAGAGACAGATCGAAAAGAGCTAAGCCTGTACTTCGGTACAGGAAATCCATAACGGAGAGTTCGATCCTGGCTCAGAACGAACGCTGGCGGCGCGTCTTAAGCATGCAAGTCGAACGAATGGTCCTTCGGGACCGGAAGTGGCGGACGGGTGAGTAACACGTGGGTAATCTGCCCTTTGGTGGGGAATAGCACATGGAAACATGTGATAATACCGCATAATACATACATATGATTTATGTATGGGAAAGCTCCTACGGGAGTGCCGAAGGATGAGCCTGCGGCCTATTAGCTAGTTGGTGAGGTAAAGGCCCACCAAGGCGACGATAGGTAGCCGGACTGAGAGGTTGAACGGCCACATTGGGATTGAGAACGGCCCAGACTCCTACGGGAGGCAGCAGCTAAGAATCTTCCACAATGGACGAAAGTCTGATGGAGCGACGCCGCGTGGACGATGAAGGCCGTGAGGTTGTAAAGTCCTTTTCGTGTAGAGGAACAAGCAGAGGAGGGAATGCCTTTGCGATGACGTTAAACACGGAATAAGCCCCGGCTAACTACGTGCCAGCAGCCGCGGTAATACGTAGGGGGCGAGCGTTGTTCGGAATTATTGGGCGTAAAGGGTGCGCAGGTGGCTAATCAAGTCTGTTGTGAAAGTTCGGGGCTCAACTCCGTGATGCGATGGAAACTGGTTAGCTTGAGTACAGCAGGGGGCATTGGAATTCCAGGTGTAGGGGTGAAATCTGTAGATATCTGGAAGAACACCGGTGGCGAAGGCGAATGCCTGGGCATGTACTGACACTGAGGCACGAAGGTGCGGGGAGCAAACAGGTTTAGATACCCTGGTAGTCCGCACAGTAAACTATGTACACTAGGTGTCGGGGGCAACTCCGGTACCGGAGCAAACGCGTTAAGTGTACCGCCTGGGGAGTATGCCCGCAAGGGTGAAACTCAAAGGAATTGACGGGGGCCCGCACAAGCGGTGGAGCATGTGGTTTAATTCGATGATACGCGAGGAACCTTACCAGGGCTTGACATGAGGAGGAAAGGCTATGAAAGTAGTCCGCTCTTTTGAGTCTCCCCACAGGTGCTGCATGGCTGTCGTCAGCTCGTGTCGTAAGATGTGAGATTAAGTTCTTCAACGAGCGCAACCCCCACTGTCCGTTGCCAACAGGTTAAGCTGGGCACTCAGACGGAACTGCCGGTGACAAACCGGAGGAAGGCGGGGATGACGTCAAGTCATCATGGCCCTTACGTCCTGGGCCACACACGTGCTACAATGGCTGGTACAGAGCGAAGCAAGACCGAGAGGTGGAGCGAACCGCAAAAAGCCAGTCTCAGTACGGACTGGGGTCTGCAACTCGACCCCACGAAGTTGGAATCGCTAGTAATCGCGCATCAGCATGGCGCGGTGAATACGTTCCCGGGCCTTGTACACACCGCCCGTCACACCATCCGAGTCGGAGGTACCCAAAGTCGCTAGCCCAACCGCAAGGGGGGCGGTTCCTAAGGTACGTCTGGTGAGGGGGGTGAAGTCGTAACAAGGTAGCCGTACCGGAAGGTGCGGCTGGATCACCTCCTTTCTAGTAAGAAAGGCGCCGAAGGTCTCACAGCCAGAGGCAAAGA
>CAKTVG010000107.1 GCA_934622035.1 uncultured Oscillospiraceae bacterium | reverse complement strand
CAATAAGACGGTGAGCTTTGTGGAGGTGGTCGAGAATGGTAAGTGAGTCTAACCATCAGCAAGCTGTCATTAAGTGGTCCAAACAGCCGGCCGTGCGTGAGCGGTACCCGGAGCTGGCTCTGCTGCACCACATCAAGAACGAGACGAAAGAGGGCGCCGCACAGGTTGCTGTAGATAAGGCCATGGGCGTCAAAAAGGGCGTGCCGGATCTGCACCTGCCTGTCGCCCGCGGTGGCTATCACAGCCTCTACATCGAGATGAAGAACGAGACCGGCCGCGCAAACGACGCGCAGAACTGGTGGCTTGAACGTCTGAAGCTGGAGGGTAATTACACCGTGGTTTGCCACGGCTGGCAGTCGGCGGTGGACGTCCTCACATGGTATCTCGGACTGGGTGAATACCATGCCTGAGTTTGCCCTGCCCTATGAGCAGGCTGCCATGCATAACGAAGAAATGCCGGCAGGTCTGAGTATCTATGACCAGGCAGCTTACCAGGCCCTCCGGCACCTCTACCGGTCTCACCGTATGAAGATCATCGACCGTGCGCAAGCGTCTCACGAAAAAAAGATGATCGTCAAGGCCCGGAATGAAGCAGTCGCAGTCGCTGCTTTTGAACAGAAATGTGCGTTTGCCCGCGCCGCGACGATCCGGCTGACCGAGGCGGCAAAGACCGCCTGCCGAAAAGATCCTACCCCCGAAAATGCTATGAGGCTTGTCAATGTGCTTGACGGCCTCGAAAGGAGTTCCCCCGATGAAAGAAATGGAGATCAACAAGCCGGCGATCATCGCCCGGCTGAAGGCATACCGGGAACGTAAGGGCCCAGATGCCTACCGCATCCTCGCACACTACGTCGGCAAAAAAAGCGTGTCCAGTTATGTCCTGCAGTCCATCGCCAATAGTGCCTATCGTGTTCCGAATGATATTTGGGAGCGCATCGACAAGGTGCTGGACGAGCTTGAAAAGAAGGAGGCAAAGCGCCGTGAAGAATAAGTTGACCGACCTGAACAACCACCTCTTTGCTGAACTGGAGCGTCTGAGCGATGAGGACCTGCAAGGCGAAGAGCTGACTGCGGAGATCAACCGTGCGAAGGCCATCACAGGCGTTGCATCTCAGATCATTGCAAACGGTACGCTTGCTCTGAAAGCGAAGGTCATCGCCGATAACAGCTTGTCCGCGGACTTCACCGTTCCCGCGATGCTGGAGGATTGAGCCATGCCGAAACGTATCTATCCGCTGGAGCTGCACACCTTCGTCGCCGAGCACGCTTCCGGTACGAACGACCGAGATCTCACGGAGCTTATCAACGCACGGTTCGGTAATGGCTATATCACGGAGCCACAGGTCAAGGCGTATCGGAGCAACCACCATCTTCCGAGCGGCTTGCCGAAAGGACGAGCGACCTACTTTTCCAAGAAATTTCCGGAGCCGATTGTGCGGTACATCATGGCCAACCATGTCGGCATCGGTCCGACTGAGATGACAGATAAGCTGAACGAGGAATTTGGTACCGGCTATACCGCTTCGCAGCTCAATGGCTATTACAGAAATCACCACCTCAACAGCGGCCTTACCGGACGCTTTGAGAAAGGTCACATCCCTGCAAATAAGGGCAAGCATACGCCGACGGTCGGCCGCATGGCAGAGACCCAGTTTAAGAAAGGCCACCTTCCGCACAATACCAAGCCGATCGGCTAT
>CAKTVG010000106.1 GCA_934622035.1 uncultured Oscillospiraceae bacterium | reverse complement strand
CCTCGACAGACTGAAGGGAGACGGTGATGAACCGTCTCCCTTTTATCGCTTGTCGGAAATTAAAGATACTGATATAACCAGTCTGGCAAATCAGGACTGTCAGTTGCCCAAGATTCAACGATTTCTTCATCCTCTTGCCATTTATTTTCGCCGCCATCAAAACTTTTGCCGGTGGCATTTGTACTTTACGACCGTGCTACCCTCAAGCCGATACTCGTTCCAGTAGTAATTCTGCTTGCTGCAGCTACTCCGATCATTAGCCTGATAAATAGTCATATGATAATCTCCTTTCGCATTCATCCATTTTCGGACTGTTAGTCTTATACTCCGCCACTTTTTTCATGTGGGGATTTGACTGTCGTCCAATCACATAAATACAACTTCGTATCCCACAAAGCATCCAAGAAAATTCGTAATCAGGTTCTTAGCATTTTGTTCAACTGTATCATAAAGGCCATTCTTCTCAGCCTCTCGTAGTCCCTCTGCTTTGATATCAGAAATCAGCGTCTGGTACTGCTCGAAATCAATAGGGTTCAAAATGTTGTTTTTCTCATTACACTCCATACTGCTGTCCCACATAAGCTGATTGCTGTTGATTTTAGCCTCCGGTAGGGACACATAGTTTTCTCAATCGTGCCCTGATAATCCAGGTACAGGACAGAATCAATTCTCGGCATACACTGCCTGATGCAGTGGCGGGCGAGAGCGCTCTTTCCGATACCGCCCATTCCCACAAGAAAGCTGCAACCGCCGGAGGTATCCAGAAGCCGCTGCGTCAGCCATGCCGTCTCCTGTTCTCTCCCAAGAAAGAACTCGGGGCCATAGATTTTGGAGCTTACCACATAGCGGGCGGACAGATCCGCCAGAGCTTGAAGCTCCGATAGCTTTTCGACCACAGTTTCCATATTGGAAAACCAATCCAGATAATAGTCCGCAAGGGTGTGATGGAAGAAATCCGTCAGGCGGAAGGTCAGCGCATCCCGATACGCGCCGCCTGATAGCTTGGACCTTGAAAAATCGTACCGGGCACCGGCATCACAGTCAAAGGCATCCGGTACACGATCAAACAGCATATAGAACAGCAGCGCACCAATCCCATACACATCCGTGTGAGTCCCGATTCGTTTTCCGTCACCCCTTTGCAGTTCCAGCGCCGCAAAGCCTTTGGTAAAAGAGATTTTATCCCCCAATTCCGGAACGTCGGAGATTGGGACGACCGTGTCGAAGTCGAATAGCTGGATCAGCTCCGTGGTGCCCTCCAGCGTCAGAATATTGCTCGGTTTGATGTCGAGATACAGAAAACCCTTATTGTGGATTTTAGAAATGGCAGTTGCCGCACTTTTTACTGCAGCAATGCTGTCCTTGACAGAGGAATAACGATCATAGGACAATTCCTGCCCCTGAGCATACACAGAAACCACATACAATGTGTGGTTTGCCTCATAAATATTATAGGTATTGGCCGTCAGGTTCGTCAGCCCATCCGCTGCAAAGAATTCGTTGCCCAGTTGATAAGCCCGCCGCATTTTCTGCTTTGTCTGCGTGAACTGCTTCCGCTCTGCCTCCGGAATCAGCAGACTTCCATCCGACGATCTTCGCAAATTGCATCTGAAGGGGTAACATTCCTTGATTCTTACAGTTTTTCTCGTTCCCAGATTGTCGATGTAATAAGCATTGTAAACGATGCTCGACCCGCCACGGGCCAGCTCATCGGTGATTGTGTATTCCCATCC
>CAKTVG010000105.1 GCA_934622035.1 uncultured Oscillospiraceae bacterium | reverse complement strand
GCATAGCTGGAGTTATAATACAGGCTCAGGGAGAAGGGATTGACCGTTGAGGAATAGGAGCAGACGGTCTTGGCCAGCGTAAGCTGACCGGTGAAGTCGGAGAGATAGGCCGTACCGGCATTGCCGAGGCCAAGGGTCTGGTAGGTATAATACGGCTCAATGCCGTTGACATTCCGGTAAGAAACGATGAAGCTCACGCGGAAATAGGAGAACCATGCGCGGCATTTGGTCGAGGAGTTTCCGTTGGAGGTCATTGCAAGGCCATAGTTCGGCATCGTGCCGTCGTACCAGCCCTTTGCGGCGGGAGTAATATCCCAGAGGACGGTCGAATCGACCTTCCAGTAGTCGGTGTCCACATAGTCCAGTACCTCGCCGTAGTCGGGGCGAGTGGCCCAGGTCAGGCTGCTGTTCATGGGCGCGTAGGTGGTGTTTGCCTGCATATACAGGCAGAGGCTGCCGCCTGTTCCGTCGCCGATGTTGGAGCGGAAGTCGTTCTGGTACAGGCCGACATAGGCGCGCGCCAGCGTGCAGCCATCCGGGATGGTCGGGAAGTCGGTCAACTTGAAGTAGGCTTCCAGAATGCCATATTCGGGATGGTTGCCGCAGGCGATGTTATCTTTGCTGCTGATGGGGGAATCCGTCCAGGACGAGACAGTATCGCCCTGAAATTCACTGGTGCTGCTGTTGTCGATGAGGGTTGGGTCGATGGTTACGGGGAAAACACGATCCTCCGCCTCGATCCAGCCCTTGTCGGCGGTGACGGTCAATTTCCAGGTGCCGGTGGTTTGCTCAGAGAGGGAATAAGAAACGGCGTCGCTTTCTACGCCGGAGTCGTCAAACATGTAGGGTGCAGGGAGATAGTAGACGACCTTCTCGCCGTCCAAAAGAAAAACAGAGCCGTCGTCCTGCAAAGCAGGCGTCAGGCCCTGCAAGTCCAGATAGAAGTCAAAGGCGTAGCTGTCGCACTTCCTGTTCAGGACGATGCTTTCCTTGACGTGGTAGCTGAAAATTTCATACTGGAGATCCACATTGGAGAACACATTCTGATACAGCACCTCGGCGCTGATGCGGGAGGGTGTCGTCTCACGGGCGAGGCGCTCCTTCTCGGTTTCGGAGGAGGAACGGTTGGATTGCACGGCAACAGCCTGCTTGTCCGCGGGGTAGGAGATCTGCGCGGTTGCAGTGTTGAATTTTTCGGAGGAGATGGAAGACTGCGCCGTAAGCGGGTCCCGGAGGAACATGCCTACTCTGCGGTCACCGGAAGAGGAGGAGAACAAGAAGCCATTCGAAAGATTGACGGAAAAATCCTTTTCATGCGTACCGTTGACGCTTTCGTAAGTGCGAACGGACGCAGCACGGTCTGCATTTTGCAGCGCAAGCGTGTTGTCGATATCCTGCCAGTTGCCGTCGTCATCCGCGTAATGAACGGGCGCACCATACTCCACGGCAGCGTAGCTTCCGTCCGCCAGACGGAACCGTTTGCCGGTCTCGGTGCGTTCCTCGTTTACTTCGCCGACGACGTGGCTGTCCGCATAACCGTCGTCCACGGTTACTGCGTTCGTAGTGACGGCATTTGCGGCTGGCAGCAGCTCAATGAGCATTGCTACCGTCAACGCCATCGCGAGAAATTTGGTTAAAATACGTTTCATAGTTTTTCTCCTCTCTATTTTTAGCGTAGTTGTACAATCCAAAGCGGAACAACTACTAATTTATTTTATACTATCAGAATGATAATTGTCAATGGAATATAT
>CAKTVG010000104.1 GCA_934622035.1 uncultured Oscillospiraceae bacterium | reverse complement strand
GACCAATACCAGCGTTACCACCAGCAAGGACGATACCCATACCGTACTTTTCACCATAGAGATATTCCTGAGTGAAGTCGGCGTTGCTCATCGGGTCTCCCATCAGAACGATAGGATTACCTTCGTAAACAACTTTGATAGGTTTGTCGTCACCAGCGATAATTGTAATAACATCGTCGTCCATAACGAACTCCGTGGAACCAACCTTGTGTCTCTGAGGTGTTACTACTACAGGAGTTCCGTAGAACTTACCGTAGTAACCAAGATTGTACAGGTCGTCCTTAGCACCATCGCTTTCGATAGAAGCCTTAAGGTTTCTGATAGCTTTCTTTGTACCAACGATAGTAGCGGTCTTGCCACCAGCAGCTGCTTCAACGTGAGAGATAAGGTCTAAAAGGTCGTCCTCATCATAAGCACCGGCTACGGGGAAGTATGTAACACCGCCGAGCTGTTCGGCAGTCGCACCGCTCCAGAGGGTGTAAACATCATTTAAGAGTTTCTGTCTGAAAGACTCAGCAACCTTATTGATAAATGTGTTGAAGTCAACACGACCCGAGAGTACGCGGTTAAGCTCTTCATAAATTCTTACAACCTTAAGAGATGTAGGAATAGAGGTTTCGCTTACTCCGCCGAGTCTCTGTCTGCGGATACCCTGAGTACCGTCAGCTGCTTCGGAAACAACGAAAAGCTCGCTGTCTTCAACGACGAAGATGTTCTGGTCGCCCTCGGCAACATTTCTGAAATCAACCAGTGCGTTAAAGTACTCATCGCCCTGAAGTCCCTCAACAACTGTTCTGCTAAGGATTTCTTCCAGAAGTGTAAAGAGACCGGCGCACTTGCCGTCACGAATTTTCTTGTAGTCTAAAACTGTACTTCCGCCATTTGCTTCGATGAGAGCCTGTCTGAGTAAGTCCTGAGACTGACCAACAGAATATTTTTCAACATTGCCTCTGTAAGCATCAACGGCAACTTTTACAATATCTTTAATTTCGCTCATTGCGTAATCCTCCTTTTTAAATTAGTTAACCTTGATAGCGTAATATGTATATCTGCCAACCACATTAACATCGATAACGCTACCAATAGTTGTGGAACCGCTTGTTGCAGTAGCGGCAACATTAAGTTTTGTTCCAGCTGCTAATTCAACGACATCACCAACAGCAGGTGTCGCCTTACCAGCCAGAGCATCCTTGGTAACCGAGAATATATCGCCGCTGTGGAGACGATATCCACGGCAAGCCTTGCCAGCTTCGTTGATAAATTCATCAAGGTTCTTTTTGCGTTCATCATACATAACTTCCGGAGAAGCAATGAGAACGATATCTGTTGCCTTGTCGTTAGCGGCTACCTTACCGCCGACATAAACCTCACGTTCGCCGCTAATAAGTGCGCCAACTTTTAATACATTGCCGTTCTCAATAGCAGTAGGCGTACTGCCGTCGGTACCCATATACTTGATAGAAACAAGGGCAGCTCTAACGTCAGTGCCGTACATATTGTCTGTTCTTACAATTCCGTATGCCATAATATAGAATCCTCCTTATAATTTAGTTTTCAGCCGAGAAGCCATACTTCTCGAACAATCCACCGTAAGGTGCATTTTCTGTGTGTTCGTGTTCAACCCTTAACTTCGGAGCCTTGGGTTCAAGTGAAAATTTTCCAGAGATAGCTGCCTGTCTGCCTCTGATGGCATAGCACTTTTCTTCAAGTGTTTCGACATCATAGTCAGCACAATTATCCCTAAGCGTTTCAAATGCCTC
>CAKTVG010000103.1 GCA_934622035.1 uncultured Oscillospiraceae bacterium | reverse complement strand
AAGCTGCAAACCGGAAATGACGAGCTGACAACCGCCGTCACGAATATATCCCACGACCTGCGCACGCCGCTGACCGCCATCTGCGGGTATCTTGACCTCTTGGAGCAGGAGCCGCAGTCGGAAAAATCCGGGCGTTACCTTGTCGTGATCCGGGAACGAACGGATGCCATGCGCAGCCTGACGGAGGAGTTGTTCCGTTATTCCGTTATTACCGCCACAACGGATGAGCTGCATATAGAGGGAGTCTCCCTGAACGACATTTTGGAGCAGAGCCTTGCGGGGTTTTACGGCGCACTGTCCGTACGCGGCATCACACCGGAGATCAGAATGCCGGAGGCCGCGGTTATACGGAAGTTGGATGCTGCCGCGTTGCGCCGCATTTTTGACAATATTCTCAGCAACGCCGTCAAATATTCTGGCGGCGATCTGGCGGTCAGCCTGCTGCCGGATGGCGCAGTCACTTTTTCTAACAGCGCTCCATCACTCAGCCGGGTGCAGGCTGAGCGCTTGTTTGACCGCTTTTATACCGTGGAAACGGCACGCAATTCTACTGGCCTTGGACTGTCTATCGCAAAGCTGCTGACGGAAAAGATAGGCGGCACAATTACGGCGGAGTATGAAAACGAAAGGCTGCGCATCTGCATTGTCTTTCCGGCACAAATCCAAATATAAGGAGAACGATCATGAAAAAGAAAATTATTATTTTGGGCGCTGTCCTGATACTGCTGCTTGCACTGAACGCCTGCGGTAGCATCACTGAGACAAAAGCAGCGAACGATCAGCCGAGGCAGCAGGAAACGGCAGCGCCCGCATCGGAGCCGCTGCCCGCAGAGCCTGCTGCGGAAAACAAAGAATCCGTCTGGTCACTTGACCCCGCCGAGGTCACGGACGATTTTGCGGCGGACACGCTCATACGCCTGCCGGAGCTTGCGCTGAGCGGTCTCGGCTTCACGTTTGACAGCCCGCGCGATTTGACCTCGCAGCAGCTGTATCTGCTGTTTCTGGTGTGGACAGCGCCGGAGGAGCTGAACGACTGCTACGACGTCAAAGACAGCAGCTACGTTTTTTCTGCCGATACGATCTGTCAGACGCTGGACCGGTATCTGGCGGGGTATTCCTTTGACATTTCCGAATGCCCGCTCTATGATACCGAACGCGGTGCCGTCGTCACGCCGATGGCAGGCGGGTTCGGCGGAAATCTGGACGTGCAGATGGAAAGCAAAACGTTTGACGGCAATACCGCTGTTCTGACAGCGCTTCTGGATGGAGGCACGCGCAAGACATACACAATCACATTCTACGACGGCGGTTATCAGTATCAGTCGGTGCAGCTGCTTTCGCAGCCGGAATTGCGCCCCAGCGTTGGAACGATTCTGCTGCACGGCGAAGAAAAGGAAGCCTTTGCAGCTGTGACCGATGAGGAAATCTGCCTGTGGGACAGCAACTCTGGCGGGCAGCTTCTGGCTGTTGCACGGTTCCCTGTCACGCTGTCCGGCGCGAAAGACGCGCTGAACAGCTGCGACTTTACCGATCTGGACGGGGACGGCAGCAGCGAGCTGACCGCAGAGTTTTCCTTTGCCGATGGCAGCACAGCCAGCCTTATCTGGTTCTATGCCGATGGCGGCCTGATTTATAACGAGGAATTCTCTCGCTTACCCGGTGACGCGACTGCCGCTGAGACAAACTGAGCCGGAGTAAAGTGCAATGAAGTATCTCAAGGTGGACGCCTACGACGGCATGTGCTTCTTCGGCGGACTGGTGTTCTTTGCG
>CAKTVG010000102.1 GCA_934622035.1 uncultured Oscillospiraceae bacterium | reverse complement strand
GCCTACGATAAGGCACCGCTGACGAAGGCAGAGCGGGCGAACAATGTCCGCAAGCGTGGATACCTCTACAAGTATTCCGGCTTGGCACAGGAAGTTCTGAGTGCGCTGCTGGACAAATACATGAACGAGGGCATTCAGGACATCGAGAACCTCGAAATCCTGTCCAATGACCCGTTCCGCAAATTCGGCACCCCCATGAAGATCGCAAAGCTGTTCGGTGGCAAAAACGGATACATTCAAGCCATCCGTGATTTGCAGAAGGAAATCTACGCTGCGTAAGGAGAATATAAGATATGAGTTTAAATAACCTGGTAAAACGACTGCAGGACATCATGCGGAATGACGCAGGTATCAACGGTGATGCACAGCGCATCGAGCAGATGGTTTGGATTCTCTTTTTGAAGGTGTATGACGCTAAGGAAGAGATCTGGGAGTTTTACGACGAGAATTACACCTCCATCATCCCGGAGGAGCTGCGCTGGCGCAATTGGGCCGTTGACCACAAGGACGGCAAGGCGCTCACCGGCGATGCACTTCTGGATTTCGTGAACGGAAAGCTGTTCCCGACCCTCAAAGCCATCGAAATCGATGAGAATACCCCTATGAGCCAGATCATTGTCCGCACGGCTTTCGAGGACAACAACAACTACATGAAGGACGGCATCCTGCTCCGCCAGGTTATCAATGTCATTGACGAGATCGACTTTGAAGAGTACGAGGACCGCCACGCCTTCGGCGAGATTTACGAAACGATCCTCCGCAGCTTGCAGAGCGCCGGTAACTCCGGTGAATTCTACACGCCTCGTGCGGTCACGGACTTTATGGTGCAGATGATCAAGCCGAAGCTCGGTGAGTCCATTGCGGACTTCGCCTGCGGTACCGGCGGCTTCCTTACCTCTGCGCTGAAGGTGCTGGACGCACAGGTGCAGACTGTCGAGGACAGAACAGTTTACAGCAACTCCATCTACGGCATCGAAAAGAAGGCGCTTCCGTTCCTTCTGTGTGCCACAAATATGCTGCTCCACGACATCGACAATCCTCGCATCATCCACGGCAACAGCCTGGAAAAGAATGTGCGTGAGTACAAGGAGAACGACCGCTTTGATGTCATTCTGATGAATCCTCCTTACGGAGGCAATGAAAAAGAGGGTGTGAAGCAGAATTTTCCGGCTGACCTTCGCAGCAGTGAAACCGCCGACCTCTTTATGTCTGTCATCATGTATCGGCTGAAGCAGAACGGCCGGTGTGCCATCATTCTGCCGGATGGCTTCCTGTTCGGCACGGATAATGCCAAAATGGCGATCAAGGAAAAGCTGCTGTCCGAGTTTAACCTCCATACGGTCATCCGTATGCCGCACAGCGTTTTTGCGCCGTACACCTCTATCACAACGAATATTCTCTTCTTCGACCGGACGCATCCCACGACGGAGACCTGGTTCTATCGCCTGGATATGCCGGAGGGATACAAGAACTTCTCCAAGACGAAGCCCATGAAGCTGGAGCACTTTGCCCCGGCTGTTGAGTGGTGGGGCAACCGTGAGGAGATCACCATTGACGGCTTCGACAAGGCGAAGAAGTACACCGTCGAGGAACTGAAAGCACGAAGCTATAACATCGACCTCTGCGGCTATCCCCACGAAGAGGAGGAAATCCTGCCGCCGAAGGAACTGATTCAGCAGTACCAGGAGAAGCGGGCCAGCTTGAACGCTGATATTGACCGCATCCTTGCCCAGATCACCGATATCCTTGGCATTGACATTACGGAGGAGGGCGACGAATGACTGCGCAGCAACTGAAAAACTCCATTCTCCAGATGGCTGTT
>CAKTVG010000101.1 GCA_934622035.1 uncultured Oscillospiraceae bacterium | reverse complement strand
CTCTATTATCTTACAGATATTGCCGATGAATATTGGGTCATGGCAGACGGCGAGATCAAAGGAAAATACACTGCCGCAGAGGCAAAGGCGCTCTCGACGGAGCAGAGACAAACACTTTCCCTGCGCACGCTCGACCTTGCGGAGATCACAGTGCCGGAGAAAGAGCCGCTGCCGAAAACAGCGCCGACGGTGCTTGACATCTCAGATGTCCGCTATACATACGGCAGGAAGGCTGGAGATACACTCTCCGGTGTCAGTTTTTCCGTCCGTGAGCATGAGATCGTCGGTCTTGTGGGGGCCAACGGCTGCGGCAAAACGACGATCGGCAAGCTGATCGCAGGGCTTTACCGCCCATCCGGCGGCAAAATCTCGCTGTTCGGAAGGGCGCAAACCCCAAAGCAGCTGCAAAAGCGGGTGCTGTTCATCCTGCAGGAGGCGGAGTTCCAGTTCTTCACCAACTCCGTTCTGCACGAACTGCAATACGGCCATGCGGTGACACCGGAGTTTGAAGCGAAAACGGAAGCGCTGCTGAAAAGCATGGATATGTGGGACTGCCGCGACCGGCATCCCTTCTCCCTCTCCGGCGGACAGATGCAGCGTCTGACACTGATGATGGCGTATCTCTCCGATAAGCCAATCGTCATACTGGACGAGCCGACAGCAGGACAGGACGCGGAAAGTCTGGAGCGGTGCGCGAAACTGATCCGCGAGATGCGAAAGGAAAAGACCGTCCTCATCATTACACATGACCTTGAGCTGATTGCAGATGCCTGCGACCGCTGCATTGGGCTGTCGGATGGTCGCGCGGAAACAGAATTTTCCGTTCATTCGGAACGGGATTTGCGAGCGGTACGGCAATATATGGAGCGCTTCCATCCATCCGATGCTCCGGCGGAAAAACAGCATCAAGAACGATTCCACCCAGTGACGAAGCTGCTTTACTGGCTGGCCCTGCTGGTCGTGATCTCCACGTCCAACAACCACTTAGTTTATACCACATATGCGGCACTGATCCTGCTGACCGCAACTGACGGCTGGATCGGAACGGCACTGGCAGGCGGGCTGAGCTTTGGAGTACTGTGGACAGCCAACGCCCTGCTGCCGGGCACGGTGTTTTCCTTCATGCTGGTGCTGTTTCCTCGGATCATCGCCATCGGCATCTCCATGCGGACGCTGATCGGGCGCAACGAGGCCAGCCGTACCCTGGCGGCACTGCGTAATCTGCGCCTGCCGGAGCGGCTCATCATGATCGTGGCCGTCATCTTTCGCTTCTTCCCTGTGCTGTCCGGCGACATGCGGCTGCTCAGGCAATCCATCCGCACCCGGGGCGCATTCGTGACCCCGCTTCAGAAGCTGCGGGCGCTTCCGTCATATCTTGAAATTCTGACCGTCCCCATGGCGCTGCGGGTCATCCGCATCGCCGAAACGCTGTCTGCCTCCGCCGAGACGCGGGGCATTGATCTGAAACGCAGTAAAAGCAATTATCTGTCACTTTGTTTCTCCACATGGGACATTGTGTTCTGCGTTTTGCTGGCAGCATCCATTGCCGCCGGTTTCATTCTGTGATCGCCGTCTCTGCGACGTTCAACCATATTTCATTCAAAAAGGAGTCTTTCCCATGAGCACTGCAACCGCTAACAAGCTGAAAGTCAAGGACATCATCACCGTTGTCCTGCTGGCTCTGATCAATGTGGTCATTTTCTTCGCCAGTTCCATCCTGTACGCAACGCCTATCACCATCATTCTGATGCCGGTGTTCTTCGCCCTGCTGGAGGGCATCGTCTACTTCATCATCGGCACGAAGGTGAAAAAGCCCGGTGCGATCCTCATTTACA
>CAKTVG010000100.1 GCA_934622035.1 uncultured Oscillospiraceae bacterium | reverse complement strand
GAGGCCATCAAGGCCGTCTTCCGCTCCTGGGACAACCCCCGCGCGAACGTCTATCGCCGCATGAACGACATCCCCTATTCCTGGGGCACCGCCGTTAACGTGCAGCCGATGGTCTTCGGCAACCTGAACGATAAGTCCGGCACCGGCGTCGCCTTCACGCGCGACCCCGCCACCGGCGAAAAGGCGCTGTTCGGCGAATACCTCATCAATGCACAGGGCGAGGATGTCGTCGCCGGTATCCGCACCCCCAGCAAGATCACCAAGCTCCAGGAGGACATGCCGCAGGTTTACGAGCAGTTCGTCGATATCGCGAACCGCCTGGAAAACCACTACCGCGACATGCAGGACATGGAGTTCACCATTGAAAACGGCAAGCTCTATATGCTCCAGACCCGCAACGGCAAGCGCACCGCCGCCGCCGCGCTGAAGATCGCCTGCGACCTCGTTGACGAGGGCATGATCACCCGCGAAGAGGCCGTCATGCGCGTGGAGCCGAAGCAGCTCGACGCTCTGCTGCATCCGCAGTTCGACGCCGCCGCGCTGAAGGCCGCCGAGGTCGTCGGCAAGGGCCTTGCAGCTTCTCCCGGCGCAGCCTGCGGCCGTGTCGTCTTCTCCGCAGAGGACGCAAAGACCTGGGCAGCCAACGGCGAAAAGGTCGTTCTGGTCCGTCTGGAAACCAGCCCCGAGGACATCGAGGGCATGGCAGCGGCGCAGGGCATCCTGACCGTCCGCGGCGGCATGACCTCTCACGCTGCCGTCGTCGCCCGCGGCATGGGCACCTGCTGCGTCTCCGGCTGCGGCGAGATCACCATGCACGAGGAAGAGAAGTACTTCACCATCGGCAACAAGGAATACCACGAGGGCGACTGGATCTCCATTGACGGCTCCACCGGCAACATCTACGGCTGCGCCGTGCAGACCGTCGAGGCCACCATCAGCGGCAACTTTGACCGCTTCATGCGCTGGGCCGACAGCTTCCGTGTCCTGCGCGTGCGCACGAATGCCGATACGCCCAGAGACACCGCGCAGGCGGTCAAGTTCGGCGCCGAGGGCATCGGCCTGTGCCGCACCGAGCATATGTTCTTCGAGGCAAGCCGCATCAAGGCAATGCGCGAAATGATCGTCGCCAAGACCGTCGAGGCCCGCAAGGCGGCTTTGGCGAAGATCCTGCCGTATCAGCAGGGTGACTTCGTCGCCATGTACCGCGAGCTGAAGGGTCGTCCGATGACCGTCCGTTTCCTCGATCCCCCTCTGCACGAGTTCCTGCCCACGAAGGAAGAGGACATCGTGGAGATCGCCGACGAGCTGAACATCAGCGTGGAAGAGCTGAAGGAAGTCATCGCTTCCCTGCATGAATTCAACCCGATGATGGGCCACCGCGGCTGCCGCCTGGCCGTCACCTATCCGGAAATCGCCGAGATGCAGACCACTGCCGTCATCAAGGCAGCCATGAAGGTCAACCACGAGTACCCCTGGTACCGCATCGAGCCGGAAATCATGATCCCGCTGGTCGGCGAGGTCAAGGAGCTGAAATTCGTCAAGGACGTCGTCGTTGCAACGGCGGACAAGCTCATCGCCGAGGCCGGCGTGAAGATGAAGTACACCGTCGGCACCATGATCGAAATTCCGCGCGCTGCGCTGACTGCGGACGAAATTGCCACCGAGGCCGAGTTCTTCTCCTTCGGCACCAATGACCTGACGCAGATGACCTTCGGCTTCAGCCGTGACGACGCAGGCAAGTTCCTGGATGCCTACTACGATCATAAGATCTATGAGTTCGACCCGTTTGCGCATCTGGATCAGAACGGCGTCGGCAAGCTTGTGAAGATGGCTGCCGATCTGGGCCGTCAGACCCGCCCGGAAATCAAGCTGGGCATCTGCGGCGAGCA
>CAKTVG010000099.1 GCA_934622035.1 uncultured Oscillospiraceae bacterium | reverse complement strand
TACTCAACTTGAGCCCCTTATAAACGAAATGACCATGACCGAGATTGCTCTCCGGTCATGGTCATTTGCAGTTTGTAGGAGTGGCTTGTCACCACTCGTTGTGTTGTCAGAACGCTATTTTCTGTCCCTTGTTGGTGATGTAGACGCGTCCCTTATGTGGGGTTTGAATCTTTCTTCCTTCAAGGTCGTAGAACTCAGTGTTCTCGTTCTCATCCTCTATGGTGACACCATGGATTCCTGAAGCCTCTGTTACGGTGATCTTGATGAAGGCACTCAGGTTGCTTCCGTCCTTTGTCGTAGCCGTAATCTTGACTGTACCAGTGCTGATGGCTTTCAGAATGCCATTCTCGTCTATGGTTGCCACGTCGGTATTCTCACTCTTCCAGGTCACTTCGCTCATGGTGGTGTTCTTCGGAGTGAGTACAGCATTCAGCAGCAGATAGTCGCCCACGGCAACCGTCTTCTTTGATGCACGCACGTCGATGTCGCTTGCCAGGATATTCACATCGCATGGTATGGTGATCTCACTGCTCAGGTTAGAACCATCCAGTGTCACGACTCTTACCACGACATCACCCTTGCCTCCCTTGGCTGTCAGCAATCCGCTCTGGCTGATGGAAGCATATTCGCCTCCGCTGACGATACTCCAGCTTACCTTGTTGAATGTGACGTAAGTAGGCAAAATCGTAGCTACCATGTGGAGCTGTTGTTGGCTGTTGCTCAGCTTGGCGATGCTTTCTACTGTTCCTGCATAGAGGGTTGTTGCCTGTGTGGTAGGCATGGCTTCCTCTGACGAGATGACATTTGAGGAAACATCTTCTGATGCCGCCACTCTGCCCATACCCTTGGCACCTGCCGAGGTGTTGGTCTCAAACTTCACGGCATAGTAGGAAACGCCTGCCGGTGCATCATAGTCGGTATAGTTCTGCTGGCTGCCCGAAATGGTGGCAATGGCCTTCAGGTTCTTCTCCGACGAGCCTCTCATGATGATGTAGCTCGTCACCTCCAAGCCCTCGTAGGCATTCCACATCAGGTTGTTGCCCTTCTTGTCGGCAGTCTTGTTGATCATGACATGCAGCGGGTTGTGAGCGGCAGAGTAGTCGCTGTGCTGCATCTCGTTCTCTGCGATGAGGCGTATGCGATAACGCTGAGGCTGAACTCGGTTGTCGCTGGTCAAGTCTACATAGGTGGCATTTCCTACAGGCACGATGTCGAGCACCTCAAACTGGTTCAGACGATTGGTCTCTCGGCTCACTTCCACCTTGCTTACCATGCTTGGCACGTCGGTGCTCCAGTTTACCTGATAGTACTTGTCGTTCGACTCCACGCTCTTGATCTCGGCTGCAGGCATAGTCTCGTCTATAATCATAGTCTTGAACTGTTCTGAAAGAGTGAGGTTCTTTTCTATCTTGACGTATGGCTGTAGGGATTGTTCGCCCACCTCCTTGAATACGATGGTGGCGATGGTGTCGCCCTTCTCGAAGGTGGCCTTGTAAGCCTCGCTCTCCTTGAAACCGAAGTCATCATATTTTCCTGTCTGGAAGCACTCTGGCACCCTGACAGTCAATGGAGTGTTGAGCATCACTCGCTCTGGCAAGTTGATAGTCAAATCGGGTAAAAGCTTGACGTTCACCAGCTTGGTTATCACGTCGTTGCCATCCTTGAAGGTGATAGTCTTCACACCTGGGGTGTTCCACTTGAGGCAGAAGATGCCTCCGTCGCGGTGCTGTAGGACGTTGCCGCCTTCTCCTGGATCGATAGTGAAGTCATTGCCTGAGACGTTGGTGCACTTGCCATAATAAGCCAATCCTGTATAATGCTCATTATCGTCTATCATGATCATCTTCTCAGCGTTGTAGGTCACCTCCACTGGCTTGGTCATAGCAGAGTGCTCACCCATGAGGTCTATGGCTTGTACCTGCAACTCGTAGGT
>CAKTVG010000098.1 GCA_934622035.1 uncultured Oscillospiraceae bacterium | reverse complement strand
CGCCATGTTCCCGGTGCATCCCTCCACACTCAGCCGCCAGAAGGCTTCCTTGAACGCCAGCGTGAACGAAATCTGATGTTCCGTGACCTTCTCCGTGTACGGATTTGCACGCAGAAGCTCCTGTTCCGCCACGCTGAATTTTTTCCTTGTTCCCATAGCCGTCTCCTTCTTCCTACCCTCAGTTTACCATATTCCATGCCGCTATGGGTCTTTTCCTTGTCCACTTCCTGGGGTACAGTTTACGCGAAAACGCGGTGGATTTATCGAGATTTATTTGACAAAACATCACGAGTTTCTCTGTTTTCACGAATATTTTGAACGTTTGAACGGCGGCTGCAAGTTGCAGCCGCCGCTTTGGTTTTGGGGTCAGATCGCGTTTCGGATGGTGTTTCCGATCGCGTCCGCCGCGCTCTGTTTCATACCGGGTGTCGAGTGGACGTAGGTGCTGAGCGTGAATCCCGCACTGAAATGTCCCAGCGTTTCAGACAAAGTTCGTACATCCACGCCGCTTTTCAGTGATAACGTCGCAAACGTGTGCCGCATGTCATGAAAACGAACGTGTTCTGCTCCAATCTCCTTGATGATCCTGTCGTGAAGTCTGCGGAATCCGTCCGGATCCCACGTTTCACCCGTGCGCGGAGATGGGAATAAATATGAATTTGCGGGGTGGCGGTCATGTTCTTCTATGAGAAGATTTACTGTATCTTCTGGAAGTAACACTGTTCGGATAGAATTCGGCGTTTTTGGTGTGCTGATGACCAGCTTTCCGTTCTGTCGCGCAACGCTTTTATTGATGGACAACGTGCGGTTCTGAACGTCCAAGTCCTCCCACCGCAGGGCCAGCAATTCCCCGCGCCGCAAACCCGTCGTCAGCTCCAGATACATCGGCGCGAGAATCCCATGCTCCTTCGCTGTGCTCAGGTACGGACCAATCAATGCTTCTGGCAGAATTTTCATTTCCTTGCGAGTGTTTTTCGGGATTTTGCATTTCTTTGCTGGATTCGCAAGGATCAATTTTTCTTCCACTGCATACTCCAACGCCTTATTCAGCACCACATGAACGCATTGCACCATGCGGGGGCTTAGACCGTGTTCTTTCAGCTCAGGCTGGTTTTTCTTTTGCACCCGGCCGCTCTTGAGCAGCTCGTTGTAAAACTGTTGGATTTGCAGCATCGTCAACTTTTCCAGCTTCACACTGCCAAGCTTCGGAATGATGTGATGATCGATGGCGTTGTGGTAAAACTCTCTGGTCGAGTATCGCACCTGCGGCTCGACATAAATGGAATACCAGAGCTTTAACCATTGTTCTAGCGTATAGCTGCCAGCCTTCACAGGATCGAGCTTCTTGCTGTCCTCAATGGCCGCACGCAATTTATCTTTGACTTCTGCCTGTGTCTTACCAAGCACATTTTTCGTGATCGCCTTTCCGTTTGCATCATAGCCCGCCGTATATCTGCCTTCCCAGCGTCCGTCTTTCCGCTTTCGAATGTTGCCTTCGCCGTTAGCTCGTCGTTTTGGCATCGTGTTTACCTCCTTCGTTTTCGGTTAGCACACACGATTACCACAAGCACAGCCGAATCGCAAGTCCAATCTTCCTTCACGCACATTTTCGTTCCTCACACTGCTCCCCATTCTGAGGATCAAAATTTGTTTTTGCATGGCCGGGAAGAATTACCCAATCAAAGTTTTTTATTCTATTTTCTTCACGCCGCACGGTGGGCAAGCGCGGCGTTTGTGTGGCGCAGACCTGCACGGATGCACGGTCAGCCTGCAAAACCGCACCCGTCGGCACGACGCGCCCCACGCCGCGGAGCAAACGGCTGCGCCGACGTGCGTTTTCTGACTTGTGCCGTAGTTCAACCGTCAACTCTCCGCCCACAGGCGGCATTGGGGTCAGGGTTCTCCCTGCAAGCCGCATTTTGGTACCAAAATGCTATGCTTGCGCTTTTCTTGCG
>CAKTVG010000097.1 GCA_934622035.1 uncultured Oscillospiraceae bacterium | reverse complement strand
ACGCCGAACGGATGGCTTGATGAGCAGAATGCATATTATCTGGAGGTAGCTGAAGCAAACCCGCTCCGCTATCGCGGCTATTATTATGATGCCGAGACAGGTTTTTACTATCTCCAGTCGCGTTACTACGACCCCGAGATCGGCCGCTTCATAAACGCCGATAGCTACGCCAGCACTGACATGGTTGGTCTGCTCAGTACGAATATGTTCTCATATTGTGAGAACAACCCAGTAATGCGCGTTGACCCGACAGGCGAGTTTTGGGATATACTTGATTGCTTTATGGCGGCATTAAGCTGGGAAGAATTTGTAAGCAATCCTTCTTGGGCAGGATTCGGTTGGGCGGTTGCAGATACGATTTCACTTCTACCGGGGATTCCGTCGGTTAGTTATGTGCGTCGAGGCCTTGAAATTGCTGATACAGTTCAAGATATCAGTAAATCTATGAGAAAAATTCAAGATGCAGCAGAGACCTTACCACGCGGCAATAATTACGTTTATTATTCCTTGAATTCTAATGGCATAATTGATTATGTGGGGATCACTAATAACTTCGAGCGGCGTTCGGCTGAATGGGCGAGAAAAGGTAGAGTTATTCAGCACTATGTTGACGGAGTCGATCGCACGAGTGCACGTTATGTTGAGCAGGCGGTTATAGATACGTTTGGAATGAAGAAAAATGGAGGACTGCTTGATAATAAAATTAACAGTATTGCACCTAAACCAGTTACAATATATGAAGGGTTCAAACGATTTATGAAGCCGCTAATATGAATTTGGGAGGATCATTTAATGAAAAGAGCAAAGCTGGGGGATCTTTACTGCATGAAAGTTCCTAACGGTTATAAGATATATCAATGGGCCTACCAGATTCCTAATGATGGCAGTTACATTCGCGTCTTTCCACATCTGTATGAGAAAATTCCAGACAATCTTAGTGGAATCGTTGGATCTGAACATAGTTATATCATTGGATTTGCAGCAGCAAAAGCATACAGAAAAAATCTATCGGAATTGTTAGGAAATTTTGCGGTACCCCTACAATACCCGTTTCCACAGTATAGCCTAACTGTAGGTGTTGGGAGCAAAATGTGCATAAGAGACAATTCAACAGGCAGATGGCTGACAGAGTTCGTTGGCGGATACGCTGAACTTCCAGAAAAATTTAGAGCTGTAAAAGCGCTGTCGGGCTCGGTAACACCGGATTGGCTTATGTATCTGTTTGATACAGATTTTGATTTCTCGGATTGGAACAGGTTCTTCCCGAGAGATGAAATTGATAAATACCACAAGATTTATCAAACAATGCTTGAATGATCCAGTATGGAGACCGCATAGTTATGAATGATGATTCAATCATACTGCCGACAAGAAAATAGGTGACGGCAACCAGGTATATCAGCGGCGTTCTGTGCGCGGTGCTGACTGCGGGACAACGACGCTTGAGTATGCCTACAATGCGACGACCGGCCTGCTCTCCAGCCTGAATGCGACTGTTCAGAACTCGAGCATCCCCGTGACCTACACGTATCAGGGTGCGAATCAGCTGCGAAGCAAGGCCATCGGCAGCGTCATGACGAAGGCGTATAACTTCCGTTCGGATAGCGGCTACGCGACCGCACTGCCGGATTACGTCAATTACCGCGATTCGTCGGGCAACCTGATCTATGGCGATAATTGCCACTACGACAGCAACGGCCGTTTGGTCAAGATCCTCGATTCGGGCAGCTCAACGACGACCCGCGCAATCTATGGCTACGACCAGCAGGGGCAGCTTACCTCGGCGACGGTCGGCGGAACGAGATATGAGTACACCTACGACACCGCGGGCAATATTCAGAGCAAAAAAGTTGGCAGCACGACGACCAATTATTATACCTACGGCAACAGTGCGTGGCGCGACCTGCTGACGGCGTACGGCGGCAATACGATCACCTACTCCGGCGGAAATCCGACGAAGTATTACGACGGCAGCACGTTCACATGGACGCAGGGGCGCAGACTGGC
>CAKTVG010000096.1 GCA_934622035.1 uncultured Oscillospiraceae bacterium | reverse complement strand
TTAGCGAAGGAATCGAAAGAACAATATGGTCAAGTGAAGAAGGGTCCATGCGTGGATGCCTAGGAGCTGCCAGGCGAAGAAGGACGCGGATAGCTGCGAAAAGCTTGGGGGAGTCGCCAACAGACAATGATCCCAAGATTTCCGAATGGGGTAACCCAATAGTCTGGAATGATTATTACTAGCACATGAATAAATAGTGTGTTAGGGAAATACGCTGGGAAGTGAACCATCTAAGTACCAGCAGGAGAAGAAATCAAATGAGATTCCCATAGTAGCGGCGAGCGAAGTGGGAAGAGCCCAAACCTTTAGTAGCGATATTAGAGGGGTTGTAGGGCGCATCGATAAAGTTGAAGAAAGCGAAAGGTTAGCCGAATGATCTGGGACGGTCAGACAGAGAGGGTGAAATCCCCGTAGGCGAAAACTGGACGGCAATGAGATGCGTACCTGAGTACGGCGGGACACGAGGAATCCTGTCGGAATCTGGGGGGACCACCCTCCAAGGCTAAATACTCGGCAGCTACCGATAGCGCATAGTACCGTGAGGGAAAGGTGAAAAGAACCCCGGGAGGGGAGTGAAAGAGAACCTGAAACCATGGACCCACAAGCGGTCGAAGCCCGAAAGGGTGACGGCGTGCCTTTTGTAGAATGAGCCTGCGAGTTATGACATGTAGCGAGGTTAAGCGATAGGAGTCGTGGAGCCGAAGGGAAACCGAGTCTGAATAGGGCGAGAAGTTGCATGGCATAGACCCGAAGCCAAGTGATCTATCTATGGCCAGGCTGAAGCACCGGTAAGACGGTGTGGAGGGCCGAACCTAAATCCGCTGAAAAGGGTTGGGATGAGCTGTGGATTGGAGCGAAAGACTAAACAAACTTGGAGATAGCTGGTACTCCCCGAAATAGCTTTAGGGCTAGCGTCATGTGGACTGTCACGGAGGTAAAGCACTGGATAGATGCGGGCCCGTCGCTGGGTACCAAGTTTAACCAAACTCAGAATGCCGTGATAAAATGCATGGCAGTCAGGCTGCGACTGATAAGGGCCGTGGCCAAAAGGGAAACAGCCCAGAACGACAGCTAAGGTCCCCAATGTGTGCCAAGTGGGAAAGGAAGTCCGAATGCCTAGACAGCCAGGAGGTTGGCTCAGAAGCAGCCACACCTTTAAAGAGTGCGTAACAGCTCACTGGTCGAGTACTCGGGCACCGACAATTTAACGGGGCTAAGCACACAACCGAAGCTTCGTCACATATAGATAATATGTGTGGGTAGGGGAGCATTCCATGTACAGAAGAAGCAGTGGTGAGAACCATTGTGGATGGGATGGAAGAGAGAATGCAGGCATGAGTAACGGAAAGACAGGTGAGATCCCTGTCCGCCGAAAGCCTAAGGTTTCCAGGGTAAAGGTAATCTACCCAGGGGTTAGCCGGCCCCTAAGGCGAGGACGAAGGTCGTAGCCGATGGGAAACGGGTCAATATTCCCGTGCCTCATAACACAATGATGGAGAGAAGCATAGAGCGAAAGATCGCCGGGTGTCGGTAGTCCCGGTCGAAGAGACGAGCCGTTGAAGTCACGAGTCAAATGCCGTGGTTGAGGTGAGTCTGGAGGGAGTCCTCTTACGGGAGGATGAAGGATGCGTAGCTGTCGTGCCAGGAAATACCTTCTAAGTATATGTGTTATGGGACCGTACTATAAACCGACACAGGTGGGCAAGCTGAGAAAGCAGAGGCGCTCGGAAGAACTCGCGTTAAGGAACTCGGCAAAATGCATACGTAACTTCGGGAGAAGTATGGCCCATGGGGAGGCCCATGGGTTGCAGAGAAATGGCCCAAGCAACTGTTTACCAAAAACACAGGTCCATGCGAACCAGCAATGGGAAGTATATGGGCTGACACCTGCCCGGTGCTGGAAGGTCAAGGGGAGTCGTTAGAGTCAAATCGAAGCGGCGAACTCAAGCCCCAGTAAACGGCGGCCGTAACTATAACGGTCCTAAGGTAGCGAAATTCCTTGTCGGGTAAGTTCCGACC
>CAKTVG010000095.1 GCA_934622035.1 uncultured Oscillospiraceae bacterium | reverse complement strand
GTGAACAAGCCAAAGCGAACCAAATCAGAACGACGGCGGCCTTCCATATAGAACTCACGGCACCATTCATCGATAAGAGTCTTCTCGTCTACTGATGTAGCTTGCTGGTCCACTGGACGATTGGCACGACCCTGAACATACTGGATGTCAGCCAAACCTTCCTGACTGCCGTTGAGGCGGTACTTAGCCTCGGCACGGGTCAGATAGATTTCTGCCAAGCGGAACACAGGGAAGTCTGTGTCTGAAAATTTCTGATGATGCTGTACTGAACCGTCTGCATGGATGTTGCTCCACTTTACGATAGACGCACCATTCATGAAGTCATTGATGGCTTCGCCTGGTACAAGAGTACGTACTTTGCCATCGCAGCCACCGACACCCATATAGAACAGTGCGCGGTCGTCCTTAGCCTTTGCTACGACATCGGCTGTACTGATACCCTTCTCATTATCTTTTGCTATAATCTTCTCTTGTGTTGCATTTTCAGGGATATCTTCTTTAGCAGCCATAGGAATATCCCCGTTGGGGAAGAACTTCTTCACCAAGTCTACACGGGCAAACAGACAACTCCAAGGGTCACTTGTGCTTGCATAAGGCATACCTGCTTTATTACAAGCATTTATGAGGTATGAAGTTCCTGCATACGACTCAGTTTTCACACCATCCTGACGGATAGGGAAGATGATTTCCTGCATAGCCTCTGGGTTGCAGTCATTGTCGCCCATAAACAACTGCTGGTAACCGCTGTAGCCATTCTTTGGCACACGAGAAAGATCGTATTTACCGCTGTTGATAATCTCGTCGCAATAATGAATAGCCTTCTGGTAGTCCTTTACCTGACCATCGGTATAAACTTCAGAGTTAAGAGCCAAGCGGGCATGAAGCGCGTATGCTGCACCACGGTCGGCACGTCCGAAGTCCTTGGCAGTATTATAGGCACCTACCTCAGCCATCAGAGGCTCGATGGTGGTCAACTCATTATCCAACCATTCGTAGAGATCCTTGCCACTTTTCTCGATAGGGAGATTGTTGTCGAAGGTGTCCTTGAAAGGAGCCTTGCGAAACAGGTCGAGGAAATAATAGTAGTTTAGCGCACGGAGGAAACGGACTTCTGCAACTTGGTCGTCGCTCAGACTACCAGTCTGCTCTGAAATAAACTGGTTGTATAAGGTTACATTAAAAATGAGGCGCTGGTATGCATAGTCTACACGCACATTATCCTTGGTCCAACTCATGCTGGTAATAGGAGTGATGCCTGGATTTTCCTGCCATGCCCATGCTGTTTCGTCTGTCATCAACTCTTGCAGGTTGAATACTGTACGGATAAATCCGTATTCACCCTCGGGGTCTCCAGTAGAAAAGTCTGAAGATCCATCAGGACCTTTCTGACCGGTTAGACCAAGAGTAGCATACTGCTTGGCCAAAAGGCCCTGTACGGTATATGTTGGGGAAGACTGTGGATCAATGGACTTGATATTCAGTTCGTCAGCACAAGAGACAAAGCCCATGCACAACATACTTGCCATTGCAGTCTTTATAAATATCTTTTTCATAATTATCTCCTTTTTAATATTTTAGAAGTTAAGATTCAAACCAAGCTGGAAGCTGATAGGACGTGGGTAACGACCATTATCGATACCACCCTGGATTTCTGGGTCAATACCCTTGTACTTGGTAATGATGAATGGGTTCTGAACGGTGAAATAGATTCGTCCGCTGCAAATCTTCTCGGCACCAGCCTTGATCAATGCAGGGAAACTATAACCCAATGTCATGTTGGTACACTTCAAGTAAGAAGCATTGCGCACGAAATAGTCACTTTGCTGAGTCGGGTTGAGAGTTTTACCCCAAAAACCAAGATTGACGGCATCTGCTGTTGTATTAGTGAAAGCACCTTTTTCCCATATCAAACTCAAATTAGCCTTATCGCTCAAGAAATCGTAGTACACATAGTTGCCGATAGATGCATGGAAGGCTGCACTGAAATCCCAGTTCTTATAGATGAACTTGGTGGTGAGACCCATGATGACATCAGGAGCAGGGCTCTTGTAGCAATAACGGTCGTC
>CAKTVG010000094.1 GCA_934622035.1 uncultured Oscillospiraceae bacterium | reverse complement strand
CAACGCCCAACTTCAAGGATCCGGTTACATCTGCCAGATACGACCGTAGCTATATCTGGACCACTACCGATTATCCCAAGTGGTCGTATGCCATTGACTACGGTTCGGCACTTATTGCCAAAGGCGACCCCACACAGTACAATTCTAAAACTTGGGGCGACCGTGCGCTCAGCGCCGACAACCGTTTCGGCACTGACGACAACAAAACTACCACCATCGATATAGGTGCCTACGCCTATGCCAAGGTGCCCGCTTCGCGCCGCCGCTACGTCAAGACAGCCGCCGATGGAGGCAGCGACGACAACAACGGACGTACTTGGGCTACCGCCTTCGCATCACCACAGAAAGCCATCAACGCTCTCAACGACGGCACAGGTCAGCGTGGCGAGGTGTGGGTGGCAGCCGGAACATACGCCCCCAGTGCCCATATCACCGAAGACAGCAACAGTCCCGTGGCGTTTCTCATGCACAGCGGTATCAATGTCTTTGGCGGATTCCGTGGCACGGAGACCTCTATCGACGAGCGCGATGGCTATTACTACGGTTCTGACGATACCCACCCCAACCGCGATCCTCAATATACATGGAAGTTCCGCGACAAGTATCGCACCATATTCCAAGGGCAATCCTACAAACTCTCGGACTGGAACAGCACCAAGGGCGAGTGGATCATCAACAGCGGATCGTATCATGTGGTGTGGTTTGCACCCATATCATCCGATGGAGTGGGCACGGCTGACAATAAGGTGGCAATGTTCGACAAGGAGACCGTGCTCGACGGTGTCACCATCGAGGGCGGCAAACTCACTGTCGAAGCCGGTACGGTCAGCGAAGGCTATTTGCCCAACGACGGAGCCGGAGTGCTTATGGGCGAGAATGCCATATTGCGCAACTGCGTGGTGCGCTACTGCTCTGCCGCCGGACGAGGCGCTGCCGTGTACAACGGTGGCGGACGTGTCGAGAAATGCCTTATATATAATAATGTGAATACTACCGGCGACGGTGGCGGAGTCTACATCGATGGCTTCGGCATCGTGTCGCGTTGCATCGTCACCAACAACAAGGCGCACAACGGTGGTGGCGTCTACATGAAGAAGGGCAAGGTGGCTGACCATGCCATACTCGCCCTGTCGGTAGTAGCCAACAACGAGAACACCGCCAACGGTGCCGTCTATGCCGACCAGTCGGGCAACCTCATACACAACACCATTGTCAACAACTACACCTCAACCTCTACAGACGAGTCGGACGACAACGCTTCGCACACTGGTGGAGTGTACGTCAATGGCTACTGCTATGCCGTAAACAACATCATCTGGAACAACGGCATCAAGCGCCCGGAGGGCTCTCTGGCAAGTTCGGCAACCCAGCAAGCACAGATATATGCATCAAATGCCACTGCCGCCAACGTGCGTTTCTACAACAATGCACTCTCATCGCCCAACTCGGCAGTATGGAACAACGTCTACCAGTCGGGCACAATATCACTCGGAGCCAATGTCGCCGACTGCGTCTTCAAGCTCAACGACAATGGCGCAGCGCAGTATGGCTCGTGGAATCAGATAATCGACTGTCTCGGACTGCAATCGTCGTGGACCTCTGTCGACTACTACTGGCCCACCAAGAACGGCGCTTCACTGCGCTCGTCAGGACTGCCCCAGTATATGTTTGATGCCGAACTGCTGTTCTTCCCAGCTGCCGACATCGTAGGCAACATATTCGATTCCTATACCATCGGAGCCTATTACTCCGACGTAGTCAATTTCCGTCCGGCTCTGTTGCGTCGCGACGGCAAGGACGTTGTGCGTCTGTATGTCGCCCCCAATGGCTCAAAGGCAGACGGCGACGGCTCGTCATGGAGCGACAATGCACCGTCGCTGCACGATGCGCTCGTATACTTCGAGAACTTCCCGTTGCCTGCCACGAAGTCGTTCAAGATATTTAATGTAGAGACACCTACGGCTTATGCCGGAAAGGATAGAATCAAGCTCAATCCCGCCACTACCATATTCGAGGTCTGTCTGCGCGAGGGCAGCATCCAGCCAGAATACTCTTACGACAACAACGACGCCAGATCCGTGTCTCACCGTATTCCGCGTATGGACTGTCCGCTGCGCATCGT
>CAKTVG010000093.1 GCA_934622035.1 uncultured Oscillospiraceae bacterium | reverse complement strand
GCACGGTCAAAGGTGGATACCGAAACAATGGTGAATATCATCATAAAAACGGCAAGCGCCACCATCAGCCACACAAATATACTTCGGATTATTTTTAATGCTTTCATTTGCTCACTCCTTATCGTTTCGGCATAGACGCAGGAGCAGATTCATTTCTTTATCCCGCTCCGGACTATACGATTCATCCGGATAAATGTGCAGCTTTATGTAACAGTTTCCGCAGAGCTGACCGCTGCCGACCTCATAATACTTGCGTTCGGAAACAGGCATATCAAACGGAACGCCGGTATCGCAGCCGCAGCATACACATTTTTCAGTACCGTTATCGGGCATCTGCCGCACCTCCTTTATCGTAGAGGTTGACAGTACCCCCCCCCCGATTTTTTGGGGTATTTTGCCATTTTCGTTTTTTGAATATTGACATTCCGGGATCATCCTTTTAGTTAAACAGCTTATTCGGGTTGTTTTTCGTTTGCGTTGCCTCGGCGCACATCGTAAAGGTGAGGTCGAGGTTTTGGGTGTCGTTGCCACTGCTTTCGGGGTAGTGGAACACTACGGTCAAATTGCGGCGCTGCCCGATTTTGAGGGTATCATCGGCGGCGACAACATTTTGCTTTGTCAGCTCGTTTGCCGTGCCGGAGTAGAGCGTCTTATCGCCGTCCTTTATCGTCACGGTCAGCACATCGGCAAGACCGCCCGAAACATTATCAAGGTAAAGGCGGTAATACACATCCCAAGTGCTGTCGTTTTCAATGAAGAAGTCCTTTACAACGGTCATACCCGGCTCAAACAGAAATTCGTGTTCCTGAATGACGGGCTTGCCGTCGTTGAGGTTTATTCTAACCTCGCCCGTGTGGAACAGGTTATTCTCAACGGAAACGGAAGCATACACAAGGGCAAAGGTAGTAATGCAAAGGCAAACGGCAAGGACGATGATGGCAACAATGCCGCCCGTCAGCTTTTTAGCGGTTTTTGTTTCAGCCATTTTCCTCATCCTCCTTACGCCTACGGGTTACAAGCAGGAGGAGCATCATACTGCCGGAGCAGGCTGCAAGCACCGCCCACAGCAGGATGTTGGAGGTATCGCCTGTCTGCGGAGAATCATCGAGGTTTCCTGTTTCCTCGACCCACCAACGGAAGTCGGCAATCAAGTCCTTATTCTGATAGTCATTGCCTACGCTTGTATCTAAATAAGCTGTGATTTCGTAATACAGCTCGTCGGTGGTAGATTTCTTGGATGCCAATTTGTGCGTCAGACTTTCGGGCATATCCCGCATTAAACCGTCATACATCGTTTCGCCCGTGGAGAGCAGCTTGACCCGCAGCTTCAACACTTCGGCTAATTTTTCATAGCCGGGACGAACAGTGGCTTTGTAATGCACGGTGATTGTATCGTGATAGGACACCCGCACACGGAAGTATTTTGTGTTGGCATCGCCGGGGAACATATTGCCCACTGCAAACGCTGTGTTTTCCTCCGGCTGTTTATTATACAGTTCAATGGTCGCCGCCTTTTTGGTTTCGGCGGTCGTGCTTTGGGTAGGCTGCACGGCGGAGGAAGAAGTGGCGGCGGAGCTGTTCGGTGTCTGTGTATCGAAGCTGTCCGGCGCTTGGCTGCTGCTCTCACTGCTGTCGGGCTTGGTCGTGTCCTCATCCGGCGTAATCAGATTATCCGGCACAGTCACGGTGGCAGGGGTGGTGTTCGCTATTTTGTTGTATATAAGCGTACCGCCGAGGGCTAAAAGGCTAAGTCCGAGCAGGCAGGCAAGAACGATGATGATTATTTTGATTTTCTTTTTCTGTTCCACTTCGGCTCACTCCTTTCGTAATTTCTTTATTCCTGCGGCTCCAGCTTGGTTTGCTTCACATAGCTTTTCACTACGGAAAAGATCAGCCGGAAACTCAGCACACCCGCAATGCTGTTATCCACCTTGGGGTTCTCAATTTGTTTCATCGCTTCACCGAGCAGGGTGTCGAGGATGTGGTGCAGCACCTTTTGGACATCGACCGAGTCCGGGAAAGCGGTTTTCATCTTTTCAAACAGGTTTTTATACCGTGCCATGTGTTCGGTATACGCATACTTTTGAAATGAAATGGAATAATAGTAACGGACATAGAATGTCAGCTCGTTGGGATGCGCCATTAAATGATCCCA
>CAKTVG010000092.1 GCA_934622035.1 uncultured Oscillospiraceae bacterium | reverse complement strand
ATCGGTCCCCGGCCTGCCCTCTGGAATCAGGAGGATTTACTGGCAGAGCGTGACAAATACGGTGCCAACGATGTGAAGCCCGGCCTTTCCGGCTGGGCGCAAATCTGCGGCCGGGACGAGCTGGAGATTGCGGACAAGGCCCGTCTGGACGGAGAATATGTGCGGCGCATGAGCTTTGCCTTTGACTGCCGCTGCTTTTTCGGGACAGCCATTTCCGCCCTGCGAGGCGACGGCGTGGTCGAGGGCGGCACGGGAGAGCTGCATAAGACGGAGAGCAAGAAATGAGAATTCTGATCGCAACCAATCATTCCTATATGTTCTACCGCTTCCGCAAGGAGCTGGTGGAGGCGCTGATGCAGGAGCATGAGGTCATTCTCAGCACGCCCTTTGTGGGCCACGAGGACGATTTGCAGGCCATGGGACTTCGCTGCATCGACACAGAGATTGACCGCCGCAGCATCAATCCTTTCAAGGACATGAAGCTGCTGAAAACCTACCGCAAGATGCTGGACGAGATCCAGCCGGATCTGGTCATCACCTATTCCATCAAGCCCAACATCTACATGGGCAGCGCCTGCAAAGCCAAGGGCATTCCCTATGTCACCAATGTGCAGGGCCTCGGCACGGCGTTTGAAAAACCAGTGCTGTCGAGTGTGGTGTCTGTGATGTACCGCAGCGCCCTGCGGAAGGCCGGAACGGTGTTCTTCGAGAACGAGGAGAACGCGCAGTTCTTTCTGCATAAAAACATCATCTCCGCCCAGCAGATGAAGGTGCTCCCCGGCGCTGGCATCAATCTGGACGAGTATCCCTATGTCCCCACGAAGGATGACGGCGTGTGCAGTTTCCTGTTTGTCGGACGCATTATGAAGGAAAAGGGCGTGGACGAGTTCTTCGCCGCCGCGAAAACCATCAAGACGGAGCTTGGCGAAAGGATCGCCTTTGATGTGGTGGGCTTCTACGAGGATGCCTACAAAGAAACCGTCGATCAGTTAGTCGCTGATAGCGTCATCAAGTTCCACGGCTTCCAGACGGACGTGCATCCGTTCTACGAAGCTGCGGACTGCGTCGTGCTGCCCTCCTACCATGAGGGTATGTCCAACGTTCTGCTGGAGGGTGCCGCCACTGGCCGTGCGCTCATCACCAGCGATATCCCCGGCTGCCGTGAGGCAGTGGAGGACGGTGTCAGCGGGTATCTCTGCCCCGCGCAGGATGCGGATGCTTTGACCGATTTCTTTCGTGAGTTTGCTTCTGAAACACAGAATGAGCAGGAGCAAATGGGCCGCTGCGGACGCGCTCTCATCGAGCGGAAATTCGACAAACGCATTGTGGTGGCGCAGACCATAGAGGGACTTATGCTTCCTGTGACAGCGAGGGACTGAGGATGCGGCAACTGATTTTACTTTATTGGGGCTGCGTCTTTCTGATGTACTTGTCCCAAGTCTATTATCCGACGCCTGCGCAGTTAGAGGGGCCTCAGACCGGATGTCGGCATTTCATGCTACGCAAAGCCGATATCTTTATGATTGCTGTGACCGTGTGGTTGACGTGCTTTTCGTTCTTGAGAACGAGTTACAATGACACATGGAACTATATCTTTGCATGGAATAATTCTGATGGTGCGCGAGCATTTCTTGAAAGCGGAGGACTGTTAGATCTGACGGGCAACCCGCTATCAAATCTATGGAGAGACATTTCGCACGACATCTCGGATAACTATCATATTTATTTTCTTCTCCCAGCTCTTTTGAGTAGCTTCGCCGTTGTAAAGCTGTTCAAGAAATATTCTGTTCATCCTGCATTCAGTATGCTGATTTTTTTCTCCCTCGGCACCTACATTGTATATGTTGCCGCTCTGAAGCAATGCTTCGCAATATTTTTCCTTTTATTGAGTATTCCCTATGCCGAGGAGAAGAAGTATGTGCGTTTTTATCTATTAGTTGCAATCGCGATTCTGTTCCATACGCACGCCTTTATGTTTTTGATTCTCCCACTTCTATTCGGACGGCCATGGGGGAGCATTACCTACCTTGGCCTACTGGCAACCATATTTGCGATGTTGACCTATGACCGGACACTCGGAGCCTTCATGGAATACGCACAATCCATTGGTGCGCTGGTCGATGAGGGAGAGGTCTTTGACGGCCACCAGATTAATTTGATGCGAGTTGCCGTTTATTGGAT
>CAKTVG010000091.1 GCA_934622035.1 uncultured Oscillospiraceae bacterium | reverse complement strand
CTCCCCGGCATCAACCCGTACACCGGACAGATCATGTATCTCCACTATCGCGACCTCATCCCCGTCCGCGGGTAAGCCGCCGAAAGCCAATACCGTCCGCAAGCGCGGAGACCGATGGTCTCCGCGCTTCCTTTTTCCTTCGGCTTCCGGTCATTTCGGCGCAAATGTCGGGGAGGGCTTGCGGGATGCGCCGCGGGATGGTATGATTGAGATGGGCGCATCGCGCCCGCCCCTCCGCCGTCACACCGCGGAGGGAGAACCGACAAAGCCGAGGAAACAAAGTTTGAAACACTGTAATTTAAGTACCCCCTCAAAAAAGGGCGCAAGAAACCAAGCCGTCATTAAGGCGGCCAAATAGAAGTATGGGAAAAAGCGTCAAGCAGGGGCAGGATCAACCTCATCCTTGAAGATATAGCCTCTCTTGCGGAGGAGCTCAAGCCCCTGGGCCTTGGAAATTACGACAGAATGTTCTGTCAGCTTATCTTCCAGGTAGCCTGCGGCAGAATAGGGTTCCAGCTTGGAGAGTATGTTCCAGATAGCGGTCAGGAGCATACGGCAGACAGCGATAATCGCTTTCTTGTGACCACGGCGAGCCTTGATTCTGCGATAGCGTTCTTTGCATTCCGGGTATTTGTCGGACTTAATCACAGCGTTAGCGACCTGTACCAACAAAGGTTTTAAGTACACGCCGGCACGGGAAATGCGAGTGGACTTGACCTTTTTGGAGCTTTGGTCGTTGCGAGGGCAGCAGCCCGCCCATGAAACCAGATGCTTTGCGGAAGGAAACACCGACATATCCGCACCGATTTCCGAGATCAGTGCGATAGCGGTCATAATGTTTCCGGAAAAACCGGTTTCACCAATATGCCTACGTCTTACGCTGAGTGCGATAGCGGTCATAATGTTTCCGGAAAAACCGGGGACAGTTTGCAGCAGTTCCAGTTGATAAGGGTACTGCTGCGCCAAACGAAGGATTTCTTTTTCGATATTGGTTTTATGGGTTTCCAGCTCATCCAGGTGCTGCAAGCATTCCCAAAGCTTTACAGCCTGTTCGTGGGATATGGCCCCATCGACAGTTGCCTGAACTTCTTCAACGGGGTGCTTGCAGCGCCTGTCGATGAACGGCGCGACATCAAAGGCTTCACCGGGATGCTCCAAAATGTGGTGGATAATGGAACGGGAGGATTTACCAAACACGTCGGAGAACACATCATCCAGTTTCAAATTGGAAACGGTGAGACAATTCAATGCCCGGTTCTTTTCGCTGGTCTCCACATTGGTGAGCTTCATACGGTAGCGCATCAAGTCACGCAACTGGCGAATATCCGGCGGAGGAATAAAGCTGGGCTTGACCATATCACACATATACAGGTCGCAAATCCACTTGGCATCCTTACGGTCTATCTTGTTTCCTTTTTGTGGTTTTGTGTATTTGGGATGCGCTAAGGAGACCCAGCAGGTCTTTTCAAGGATATTGAACACCGGTATCCAGAACTTACCGGAGGATTCCATGCAAACATCGTTACAGTCGTATTTGACAAGCCAGTCAGCCAGTTCCTGCAAGCCTTTTGTAAAGGAGGAAAAGCGAGCCTGCTTATACTCTGTACGTCCGGTTGGATCGGTAATTCCGACACAGGCGTAAATCCAGGTCTTGTGAACATCCAGTCCACAGCAGTTTTTGCGAAAAATCTTAAATGCCACATATACCTCCCAAGATAGATTGGAAAGGTTCGGCAGTGACTGGTCATCCGGCAAAATCGAGTCGATTTGAAAGAGATAAGTTTACGGGCTGCTTGTTTGCGCCAATCGTTGATGCCTTAACGGACGACCGAACCATATACACATGCGGGGTTGCCGCTATACAGCCCCACCACTCACCTCCACGGGTTCTGTAGTGTACCGAACTCTCCGTGGATATTGTAACAAATTTTGAAAATGTGCGAAAGGCCGCAGGTTTCATAACCCCGTCGGTGCCTTTCGCAGAAAGGCGGATTATACACATGGCTAAGAAACGCGCCAACGGAGAGGGCAGCATTCGCAAGCGGTCCGATGGACGCTGGGAAGGTCGCTACACCGCGGGCTACCATCCCGAGACAGGTAAGCGGATCATTAAAAATGTTCTCGGCAAGACACAAGCAGAATGCAAGGCGAAATTGAGTGCCGCGCTGGAATCGGTCAAGGGTATTGACGTCAGCCGTGCCGATGAGTATACCGTCGCCACATGGCTGCGAAGCTGGTACGAC
>CAKTVG010000090.1 GCA_934622035.1 uncultured Oscillospiraceae bacterium | reverse complement strand
ACAATGCGCAAGTGCCGGATAGGAACGGCAAAATTTTTTACACTTCTATTACTTCTTTATCGCACATCAGTAAAATCTCAGGGAATCAAACAGCTCATGGCGGGCGCGGGCATTGCGGTGATTGGCACTACGCTGGTTCCTCTCCTGTCCGGACTGTTCGGTTAATCTATGGGTCGGGGCTTTCCGAGAAGCAAGGAAGCCCCGATTTCTTCCCGAAGGAGGTGAACCGTCATTGGACTTTTTGTGGAATAAGGTTACAGAATGGTTGAAAGAAATGCTGATCGGCAGCATCATGGGCAATCTGACAGGGCTGTTTGACAGCGTAAACGAACAGGTTTCCGAGATTGCGACAACCGTGGGCACGACTCCGCAGGGATGGAACGCCGGTGTATTCAGCATGATTCAAAGCCTGTCAGAAACCGTCATTGTGCCCATTGCGGGCATCATTCTGACCTTTGTGATGACCTATGAGCTGATCCAGATGATTATCGACCGCAACAACATGCACGATTTTGAAACATTCATGTTCTTCAAGTGGATTTTCAAAACCTTTGTGGCCGTCACGATTGTCACCAACACATGGAACATCGTTATGGCGGTTTTTGATGTGGCGCAGCATGTGGTCAATAACGCGGCGGGCGTCATTGTGTCAAACACCGACATGGATCTGTCCAGCGTCGTGACCAACATGGAAGCGCGGCTCATGGAAATGGAAATCGGACCGCTGTTCAGCTTATGGTTCCAGAGCTTGCTGGTTGGAATAATCTCATGGGTCTTGACCATCTGCATCTTTGTGATCGTGTATGGGCGCATGATCGAAATCTATCTTGTGACATCCATTGCACCCATCCCCATGGCGACCATGAGCAACCGCGAATGGGGCCAGATGGGTCAAAACTATCTGCGCAGCCTGTTCGCTCTGGGCTTCCAGGCGTTTCTCATCATCATCTGCGTGGCGGTGTACGCGGTACTGGTGCAGACTATTTCCGTCGATACGGATGTGATCAAGGCCATCTGGACGTGCATCGGCTACACGGTGTTGCTATGCTTTACGCTGTTTAAGACCAGCAGTCTGGCGCGCAGTATCTTCAATGCGCATTAACAGGAAGGAATGATGGTATGGCTTTTGTCCCCGTTCCGAAAGACTTAGCTCAGGTCAAAACCAAAGTGGTTTTTAACCTGACCAAACGACAACTCATTTGCTTTGGCGGCGGCGTCCTGGTTGGATTGCCGCTTTTCTTTTTGCTCAGAGAGCGGCTGCCCGGAAGCGGAGCGGTGCTGTCCATGATCGCCGTTATGCTTCCGTTCTTCCTGCTGGGCATGTACGAAAAGAATGGTCAGCCGCTTGAAAAGGTGCTGCATCATTACATCCAGAGCCGCTTTGTGCGTCCCAAACGCCGTCCATACAAGACCGACAATCTCTACGCCGCCATCACGCGGCAGATTCAATACGAACAGGAGGTATCCCGCATTGTTCAGAAAAAGCACCGCAAAGGATAAAAAGAAGCCCAAGCTGAAGCTCTCACGGGCTGAAAAAAAGCAGCTTGCCGAGCTGATGAAACAGGCAAAAAAGAACGAGCGCATGCCGCACAGCGCCCAGCAGACCATCCCGTATCAGCGCATGTACCCTGACGGCATCTGCCGCGTGGATGATACCCACTACACCAAGACCGTGCGCTTTTACGACATCAACTACCAACTGGCTCAGACGGAAGATCAGGAAGCCATCTTCGACGGCTGGTGCGATATTCTCAACTCATTTGCGCCCGGTATCCATGTGCAGTTCTCCTTCGTCAATCTTCCGTCCGGCGAAGCGTCTGTTGAACAGCACATCATCATTCCCATGCAGGGCGATGCGTTTGACAGCATCCGCGAGGAGTATTCGCTGATGCTGCAAAATCAGACAGCCAAGGGCAGCCACGGACTGAACAAGGCAAAATACGTTACCTTTGGAATCGAAGCGGACGGCATCAAGACCGCCAAGCCACGGCTGGAGCGTATCGAGCTGGATTTGCTCATGCGTTTCAAGCGTCTGGGGGTTCGCGCAGAACCGCTGGATGGGTACGACAGGCTAAAACTGCTGCACGGTATCCTCCACATGGACGATCCCAATGAAGCCTTTCAGTTTGATTGGCGCTGGCTCCCGCTTACAGGACTTAGCACCAAAGACTTCATTGCACCCGGCAGCTTTGAGTTTCGCAGCGGGCGGCAATTCACCATGGGCAGAAAGCTGGCCACGGTCTGCATGCTGCAAATCAA
>CAKTVG010000089.1 GCA_934622035.1 uncultured Oscillospiraceae bacterium | reverse complement strand
AAGGCCAAAGCAAGAGAGATGCTTTTCTGGACGCAGGAGGAATACAAGAAATTCTCCGAAGAAATGATGGACAAGCCTGTTTCCTTCTATGCCTTTGAAATGCTGTATTGGTGCGGCATCCGGGAGGGAGAACTGCTGGCACTGACCCCGGCAGATTTTGATTTTGATCGGCAGACGGTCACAGTCAACAAATCCTATCAGCGTATCGGTGGCCGGGACATTATCACTGACCCGAAAACGCCGAAAAGCAACCGTACCATCAAGATGCCGGAGTTCCTCTGTGAGGAAATGCAGGACTATATAAAACAGCTCTACCGAATCGGCAAAAATGACCGGCTGTTTGAAGTTACGAAAAGCTATCTTCATCACGAAATGGACAGAGGCGCCAAGGCCGCAGGGGTCAAGAGGATCAGAATCCACGATTTGAGACATAGTCATATCTCGCTTCTGATTGAAATGGGGTATTCAGCGGTAGCGATTGCTGACCGGGTGGGACACGAAAGCATCAATATCACTTATAACTACGCTCACCTGTTCCCATCCACGCAAAGCGATATGGCGGATAAGCTCAATCAATTCAGAAAGGACGGTACAAATAATGTCACTGAAGAACAGAGACGAGCATAATCGCTGGCGCAATAAGACAGTTGCCTTCCGGGTATCACCGGAGGAAGATGCCCAAATCGAACGCTATGTGCAGCTCTCCGGGCTGACCAAGCAGGACTATATCACCCGGCGGCTCACTCACAAGGATGTAGTGGTGCAGGGCAATCCCAGAGTATTCAAGGCATTGCGAAATCAACTCGCAGAGGTGCTTTCGGAATTGCAGCGCATTGAGACCGGCAGTGCAGCCAATGATGAGATGCTTGACTTAATCGAAATGATCGCCGATATTCTCAGCGGAATGAAGGAGGAATCTGAATGACCAAAGAAAAAGAAATGACCGCTCCCGTTGTATCTGTTGGCGCAGATACGGAGCAGTCATCCCAAAACCTTGTTGGTAATAGTTTAACCGATTATGACCCGAATTTCAAGGGGTTTGATGAAATGCAGAGAGAAATTCTGCGAATGATGGACCCGTCCTACTTGAAAACCGTGTCAATGTCCGAACTGTTGGACAATGTGTACCAGAGCAAGCCGCCCCTTGTGGACGGCCTGCTCTACCGAGGTACTTATCTTTTTGTCGGTGCTCCGAAACTGGGCAAGAGCTTCCTGATGACTCAGCTTGCCTATCATATCAGCACCGGCACGCCGCTGTGGAATTATCCCGCCCACAAAGGTACGGTGCTGTATCTTGCACTTGAGGATGACTACCGGCGCTTGCAGGAGCGCTCTTACCGGATGTTCGGCACGACAGAAAATGAGAGCCTGTTCTTCTCTGTTTCTGCCGGTCAGCTCGGCAGTGGCTTGGATGAACAGCTCACCAATTTTCTGCGGGAGCACCCAGACACTTCCCTTATCATCATTGACACACTTCAGAAGGTGCGTGAGGTCGGCGGGGACAACTACAGCTACGCTAACGACTATCAAATTATCACCCGGCTGAAAGCGTTGGCAGACAGCTATGGCATCTGTCTGCTCCTCGTCCATCACACCCGAAAGCAGCAGGCAGACGATAAGTTTGATATGATCTCCGGCACCAACGGGCTGTTGGGTGCGGCGGATGGAGCGTTTCTGCTCACCAAGGAAAAGCGTACCGGCAACGCTGCTTGCCTTGATGTATCCGGAAGAGATCAGCCGGATCAGCGGCTGCACCTTTTCCGCAACGAGGAAACACTTGCATGGGAGCTGGAGCGTGTGGAAACGGAGCTTTGGAAAGCGCCGCCGGAGCCGCTGCTGGAACAGGTTTCAGCTTTTCTTTCTTCGGCTGGTAAGGATTGGGCGGGAACGCCCACAGAGCTTTCGGCACTTCTCGGCGTGGATATAAAGCCCAATGCCCTGACAAGGCGGCTGAATGTCAACGCCGGACGGCTGCTGAATGAGTACGGCATCCGATATGAAAGCAGCCGCAATCGGAACGAGCGCACTGTAAAGCTTGCAGCGACAGAGCGATCGTGACGATATGTGACGGTGTGACGATATTTCTATGAGCGGGTGCGGTATCAAAAATACCGTCACCATCGTCACACACCGTCACAGAAGTTTCGGCGGGGTGCAGGGTGACCTTTTCAAAGGGCAGCCCTGCTGGGGAGGCAAACGCAGTTGCCGGGGCAACGCCCCATAGCCCCCTCGGAGAGCGCAATAGCATCTTTTGATGGCCGCAGGCTGTCAAAAGTGCTTTTGCGTTACTCTTGACAAGAGTAACAGAACCCCGGC
>CAKTVG010000088.1 GCA_934622035.1 uncultured Oscillospiraceae bacterium | reverse complement strand
CCCGTCGCCGGCATGAAAGTTGCGGCCGCTTTTACACATTTCCCATCCGGTAATGCCCGCATCCACCGCCGCCGCGATCTTTGCCGCACAGGAAGGCTTTGCGCCATCGCAGACAATGCCCGATGCAATGGCGAGAGCGTTTTCCAACGTGTGCGCGATCTGCGGGTAATCCGCTCCGTCCAGGAAGGCGATAGCCGCGCCTGCCGAGCAGCCGGCGCTCACTGCGCCGCAGTACGCGCTCAGGCGTCCGATGCCGGATTTCAAATGAATCGTCAGCAGATCCGAGAGCAGAACGGCTCTCATCTCCTGCTCGGCGTCCGCACCGATCTCCTTGGCGTAGGCCATCACAGGGACCGATGCGGTAAGGCCCTGATTTCCGCTTCCGGATACGATCACCACCGGCATTTCGCACCCGCTCATGCGGGCGTCCGATCCGGCGGCGGCCGCCGCTCGGAGACGGCAGCGGAGGTTCTCGGGAGCCGAATCCCAGATCGTCCTTCCGATGCCCGCGCCCCAGCGGTGCTCCATGCCCTCCTCAGCGATCGCGCGGTTGTACTGCATCTGCCGCGCAAGCAGTGCGCGAACCTCCGCGAGATCGCAGCTGCGCGCATAATCCAGAATGCTCTCCACCGACAGGAACGAGCGGTCGGTAAGGCCGCTTTCCCCCCGCATTTCCGTCTTATTCTCCGCCGGCAGAGCTTGTCCATCCTTTTCGATTCGGACAATATTGGTGTGGAAGTCGCGAATTTCGACCTCTGCCGAATGTCCCTCCGCGTAGACCTTGATCTCAATGTCGAAGATCGCGCCGCTCCGGCTTGCACGCACCTCGATGGGGCAGCTCTTCAAAAGAGACGCAATGTCCGCCTGCTGCCGCTCCGTTATGCTGCTGATGACCTCCAGTTTCCGCTCGGCCTGCCCTGCCGCGATGCCCGCCGCAGCCGCGGCAGGGATCCCCTTGAGGCCATTGGTATTGGGGACAACGACGCTCTTCGCGTTTTTTATGATGTTTCCGCTGACGGATATCTCTACGCGGGCCGGGGCCTTGCCTAATGTCTCCCGGGCAACTGCCGCGGCATAGGCGATCGCGATCGGCTCCGTACAGCCCATCGCGGGAAGCAGCTCCTCGTGCAGGATCTGCACGACCTGCTTTTGCTGAATATCGGAAAAAATCATTTCTAAATCACCTTTCAAAATCTTTTGCAGCATGGGAGGAACACGCAATGACGCTCAATCAAATCAAATACATGGTCAAGGTGGCGGAATACGGTTCGATCAACAAGGTCGCCAGCATGTCCTTTGTCTCCCAATCCGTTATTTCGACTGCAATAAAAAATTTGGAGCAGGAGCTTGGCCGCAGCCTTTTTATCCGCACCGCAAAGGGCGTTGTGCTGACCCCCTTCGGCAAAACGTTTCTTGCCTATATCACACCGATTTGCGAGCAGATCCGCCTCATAGACAACATGGTCTATCAGAAGGGCAGGCAAGCCAATCAGCGGCTCCGCATCGCGTCGAATGGCTACAACTTTCTCAGCATGTTCCTCAAAGACATTTACAACAAATATAGCGAGGATGGGATCCAAATCGACCTGCGCGAGGATTCCAGCACCGATATCATGAGCCTGATCGCCAACAATCTCTCCGACATCGGTCTGTGCTGCATCTACGACTGCCACATGAGTGCCTTTACAGAACAGCTCAATGTGATGAAGCTGGAATTTCACCCGATCACTCGTTTGGATCTGTGTGTTATGGTCGGGCCGAAAAACCCGCTCTTCCGGCTTAAAGAGAACTGGGTGACCGCGGATATGCTTCTTCCCTATCCCGTCGTTATGTACTCCTACATGGATACCGGGCCCCTTTCCGACGTGATGAGCCGTCTAAATCTGAAAACAAGTGTCAGTCTCTTCCGTGTTTCTTCCCGTGCCGCCCTTTATGAAATGGTCAGTTTCACGGACGCCTATTATCTCAACTCGGACTATCACAGATGCAACTTCCTTAAGCAGTATCAATATGATGAGATCGAATTCCCCTCTTATTTTCGTCCGCGTCTTTTCACCGCAGCACGGGCATCGGACAAACTCACTTTCTCTCATTGATCTTATGTTGAACAGTTTTGAAACATATGCAGACCCAGCTCGCACGAAAGATAGCGCATCATCTCGCAGCCTGCCACACAGTTTCCCTTGGCGTCGAGCGCGGGGCTATAGATGCCGATGCCCGCGCGGCCATGTACCGCCGCCATCAGTCCGCCGCCGACACCCGACTTGGTCGGCACGCCGACCTCGGCGGCAAAGCGGCCCGAGCCGTCGTACATCCCGCAGGTGAGCATGATGGAGAGCACAGTCTTTACCGTCTCTGCCTTCAGCA
>CAKTVG010000087.1 GCA_934622035.1 uncultured Oscillospiraceae bacterium | reverse complement strand
CATACCGGGCAATTTTGAAGATTTCATAAAGATTCCCGAAAACAGAATATGAACAATACACCGTAACCGTGGAGCATGTGCTAATCGGAACGAAGCTACGGCCAATGTGGACCCGGAAAATGAAAAGGAACTGATGGAAGCCGTTTCCGAACTGACCCAGGAGAAAACCGTCATCATGATCGCCCACCGGCTGAAAACCGTGCGCAATGCCGACAGAATATTTGTGGTCGATCACGGCGAGATCGTCCAGCAGGGCACCCACGACGAGTTGGTTGCCGCGGACGGCCTCTACCGCCACTTCGTGGTAGAGCGCCAGCAGGCCGCCGGGTGGAAGGTGTGAAGCGGCACAATCTGAAAAAACTATGAGAAGCTCATATCAGCCATTGACTGATACGAGCTTCTCCGTTTTCTGTTTCATGTAATGTAGTAGTCGCAGTATTCGCCGTCGATTGCCGTCGGCATGGTTCTCTGTCAAACAAGCCTCAGATGCAGCGTCGAATAAACGCTCCTTGTTCTTCTGCTTTCATCGCCCTGCCTCCGTCCCAGCTTTCACGAAGCCCTTCTTCTTGTACCCGCAGTCACAGTACGGCCCACCGGAGGCAAGGGTGTGCTGCCGCACAAAGTCGGTCACGCCGCCCGCCTCGCTCATGGTGTAGTCCAAACGGCACAGGGCGGGAGTGAGGTCATATAGCCCCAGCTTTTTCATCAGCACACAGATGCCGCATTTGGTGAAGCGTCCCTCATACCCACATCCCCATGGGCATCCCTGCATACTTCATTGCAGATACCTCCCAGCTTTCGGTGCCTGCCACACCGGGTAGGCCGCGCCGTATACCAGCATTCTCATTTTCTGCCTCCAAGTCGAATCTTCACGATCTGCATTTTCATCCCGTTGTCCCCAACCTTTGCCAGAAACAGGAAAAAGCCGCTGACGGACGGGTCCTTCAAATCATTGTAGCCCAGCATATAGCCGCGGCTCGAGACCCGTAAACGGCTGTCCCACGCACCAATCTCTTTGGGCGCGTCGGAAACCGCAAAATACGCGCCCACGTCCTTGATTTTCGCGCTTTTGAGCCATGTTTTCGCAATCATTTTCACCGCCGTCCGATTCGCAGCGTCAAACACCAGCACACCGCCGGGGAAGGCGCCTGCCATGGCCCGCACCAGCGTCTTGACCTGCTCGGTCAGAAAATAATAGAACACGCCGGAGGCAAAGAACACCGCACCGTTTGAAGCATCAATTTGAGAAAACCACGCCGTGTCGTTTAAATCACATGGAACGTTTTGTTCCCGATCTCCGGCGGGCAGCAGCTCGTTGCGCACGGCGATGACATCAGGAAAGTCCAGATTGTAGATTTTGCAGCTTCCGTTGTCGCAGGCTTTGCCGGTACCGTCCAGCCCGCAGCCCAGATTGACAACCGCCGCTTTGGGATGGTCTTTCAGATAATCCCGCACCTCGAAGGCAAGGTCATTCTGCCGCATGGCCACCTCCAGCGCACCGAACCGCTGCATCAGGCTGCGGGAATTTTTCTCTGCCTCGGAAAAGTCGTAGTCAATATTGTCAATCAGCCGCACCGCCGTTTCGTCCCGATAGAGATTTGGATACAGCTCCGAACACACCTTCCGGGCAAATAGCGGAATAATCAGCGTTTCCTGCACCGTGTTTTTCTCGATTTTGTATTTCATGGGTATCTCTCACTTTCTGACAAATGGCAGCTTCGGCATACCGCCATGCTCAGCAATATATGTCAGCATTTCGGCAAAGCCCTTCGGATCACGAATCTGATATTGCATATGATCATATCTCTCAAATACAGGGTAATTGCCGTAGGGGTACTCATGATTTAGCCCCCTCATTTCTGCGCCGTGACGCAGAGCCAGTTTTTCTTTTTGTGTATCTGTACCTCGTGAAAGCCTGCCTGCTCCAGATACGCCTTTAGTTCGGCATCCTTGTAGATGGTCATGCCGCCGATAATCTCCGTCCACCTCTCGTCCTTGTCCGAGTCGCCATTGCTTTCGTTGCAGATGAGAAATGTTCCGCCGGGCTTCAGCACCCGATAAACCTCCCGGAAGCACTGGGGCAGATCGGGCCAGAAATAGACGGTTTCAAAGGCCGTTACCGCATCGAACCAGCCATCGGCAAAGATCATATCCGCCACGCTGCCTTGCAGAACGGTGCAGCGGCCCTCCGCGATGGCGGTCTCGTTGACCTTTTTGGATTTCTCCACACTGACGGGCGAATAGTCGATGCCCTTCACGATACCCTGCGGGCACTTTTTCAGAAGTCTCTTGATGTTCGCCCCTCCGCCGCAGCCGCAGTCCAGCACCTTGGCGTCCGGCGCGGCATTCAGAAATTGAAGCCCCCACCGGGCCACGGCGCT
>CAKTVG010000086.1 GCA_934622035.1 uncultured Oscillospiraceae bacterium | reverse complement strand
GTCCACAAGCGATATGAACGCCGTTGCTACCGCCATCGGCCGCATGAAGTCCAGCAACAAGACCACGCTCGAATACCTCAACATTCTCAACGACCGAGGGATCGGCGCGGTCGGAATGCTCGCAGATGCCTATGGCGTGGATCAAGGCGCGGTGTACAGCATGATCTCCAAAGGGAAGATCGCCGGTCAGGATGCCGCGCGGATCATTCTTGACGCACTCACAGAGAGCTTTTCCGGCTCAATGGAGGCGCAGTCCAAGACCTTCAGCGGCATCACCTCCACCATCGAGGGCCTGCAGCAGGAGCTCGACAATGCCATGGGCGAGGGGTATAACACCGCGCGTATGCAGGGTCTCGAGGCGCAGAAGGACTGGCTCGGCGGTGAGAGCGGACAGGAGATGCAGGAGGCGTACAAAGCCATTGGCGCATGGAAGGCATCCCTGGAAAATGCCAAGGAGCAGTACATCCGTGATGCCGTCAATGCGGCGATGAGCAGTGAGGAATACAAGACTGCCGAGGCTGAAGGGGATGCTGCCGAGATGGGGCGCATCATCATGAAAGCCAAGATCGACGGCATGAATGAGTACAACGCCAACGAGGGTAAGGACGAGGTGCTCGCGCAGGAGCTGAGCCTGATCGACTCGGTGCGCGGCGATACGGCGCTCAATGATTCGTACTGGGACGCCGGCTATACGCTCGGGCAGGAGTTCAGTAAGGGCCGCGCGGCGGGCATGGCAGGCTTCTATGTTATCACCGATTCCTCTGACAGCTATACTGCGCCCAGCGAAGTTCCGCGCAGCGCGGTCTACGCCGGAGGCGGATATGCCACCGGCATCGACTACGTTCCCTATGATAATTTCCCGGCTCTCCTTCATCAGGGCGAGCGTGTGCAGACGGCCGTGGAGGCCCGCAGCGAGAAAAACGGTGTCGGCGGCGTCCAGATCATAATGAACGGCACAGTGATCCGCGAGGATGCCGACATCGACCGCGTGGCGCAGGCGCTGCTGCAGCGGATGGAGATGGCTGGAATGAGAGGTTGATGCCATGCAGTTTTGCTTTATCAAAGACAGCGTCATGCTGACGCTTCCGGTCACGCCGGATTCCTACGAGTGGGGGACAGGAAAGAACATGGAAACGGTCAACATCTCACAGCTCGGAGATGTCTATCTGCCCGGGGGTCGCGCAAGGCACGCCGGCACGATCTCCTGCCTGCTGCCCGCGCAGGACTATCCCTTCTGCGAGGCCGGCGCGGTAGCCTCTCCTCAATACTACCTCGATATCCTCAAGGCATGGGCGGTCGGGAAATCGCCGGTCCGGCTGATCATCACCGGCACGGAGATCAATGCGAGCGTTTACATCGAAGAGGTCACCGAGAGCGAAAAGGACGGCTCCGGCGACGTCTACTGCACCATCCGCCTGCGGGAGCACGTCGATCTCGAAGCGCGGGAGGTTTCGGACGCCTATGCGGCTTTCTACACCGGCAACGCCGGACGCACAGGAGGCTCTCCGGATAGCGAGATCACCCATAAGGTTATCTCCGGCGATACGCTCAGTATGCTCTGCCGGCGGTATTACGGCAGCGGTACGGCCGCCTACTATAACGCGCTGGCCAAGTATAACAGCATCAAAAATCCGCATCTGATCTATGTCGGGCAGACCATCCGCATCCCGCCGAGGTCCATCCTGATGGGAGGCGGTTGAGATGGAGCTGGATCTGACAAAAAAGAGCGGTACCCGGCGTATCACGGACCTCGCGGTATCCTGGTCGTGGAGCGGCGATAAGAGCACGCCGGTCAGGCAGCTCACGCTGGAGATGATCTTCGACGAGACGGCGGGGCTGCCCATTCCGGAGATCGGGGACATCATCACTTTTTCGGACGATGCGGGGACACGGCTTTTCGTCGGCATCGTGCTGCGCCGCACGGCAGGCTCAGAGCAGAAGACGATCTCTCTGACCTGCTACGACTACGGCATCTATTGCAAGCGGAACGACGGCACATACAAATTCGTCCGAACGACGCCGGAGGCGATCACTCGCCGGGTGTGCGCGGACCGCGGCATCCCTGTGGCAGGTCTGCCGTCCACAGGCGTGCTGCTTGACCGAAAGTTTTCCGGCGTCGCGCTTGACCGCATTATCTCGACGGCTTGGGCGCTGGCATCGGAGAGCAGCGGAAAGCAATACGCTATCCGCTATACGCCTTCGGGGCTGCTTGTCAAGGAGCGCGGCGTCAGCGCGGAAAGCCTGGTTTTGAAGGCTGCCGGCAATCTGATGGAGGCCGTGACGACGGAGGACGCCACGCAGCTCGTCAACAGCGTGGCCATCTATGACGCAAATGGAAACTTCCTGCGCCGTACCGGCGACGACACGACGCAGAAGCTGCTCGGCGTGATGGAGCGGCACATCACGCAGCGCGAGAATGCCGACGCCA
>CAKTVG010000085.1 GCA_934622035.1 uncultured Oscillospiraceae bacterium | reverse complement strand
TTTGTTTGCACAAATTTACAAATTTATCTATAATTTTCTAATATTTTTATTCAATATGATGAGCTATTCGCCGCTCCCCGCCTGCATAATACGGAAAATTCAAATACTTTCCTGCGGATTCTTCCGAATTTTCATCAATTACAGGTTCTTTTGCGATATCTAAATAGGAAATGCTCGAGTCGTGAGCAAATGCAATAAAACACGGAATTATGCGCATGTGCGCGGCCCTGCCGCGCCCTATGCAGTGCAAACGTTATTGCGATAATGCGTGCGGAATTTGCGGGTAGGCCACAATCTGTTCTCCCCTCGGATAAACGAAATCAGGCCGTCTCCGGAAAAACCGGAGGCGGCCTTCCCCCGCCCGAACCACAAGAGTGATGGCCGGTTCAGGTGTGGGCGTTCCGCAGGGAAGGAACGCCACGAAAGCAGAGGGGCGCAAGCATTTTCCCTCCGTTTATTAAAACAATAAAACGGGCGATTTTGCAACACCCTCCCGAAATAAATTTTTCCGGCGCCAACAGTTTGCCGCGCCGGGCCATTTCGCCAGGAAGAACTATTTCCCGCATATTTCCCAAGATATTGTGGAAATATCTTTGCAAAAACGCAATTTATTGTGGATCCGCGTCTGCGTTTCGCGGAATTTCGCAGAGAAAGCGGGTAGAATAGAAGTCGGGGAGACCACGGCGCAAAAGCGCCGTATGAGACACAAAGGAGGTATACAGATGCGAAGGGGCAGAGGATTGCTGGAGAGCGGCAAAATCCTCTATCTGCCGGTGGAGGCGATTTACCCGAATCCGTCGCAACCGCGCAAGATCTTCGACAGCGGCGGTTTGCAGGAGCTGGCGGCCAGTATCCGAACGTATGGGATATTGCAGCCGCTGACGGTACGCCGCAGGAACGGGGAGTATGAGCTGGTTGCCGGGGAACGCCGCCTCCGTGCGGCAAAAATTGCAGGATTGACGGAGGTGCCCTGCATTTTGCTCACGGTGGACGAGGAGCAGTCCGGCATGGTTGCGCTGGTAGAAAACTTGCAGCGGCGCGACTTGGACTACATCGAGGAGGCGCAGGGGCTGGCGCGGCTGATGCGCCAGTATGGTCTGAATCAGGAGCAGGCGGCCGCACGCGTCGGCAAAAGCCAGAGCGCCGTGGCCAACAAGCTGCGTCTGCTGCGCCACAGCCCGGCGGTGCTGGATGCGCTGCGGGAGAACGGGCTGTCCGAGCGGCACGCGCGGGCATTGCTGCGCCTGCCGACGGAGGAGGAGCGTCTGGCAGCGCTGGCGGTGGTGGTCCGGCAGCAGCTCAACGTGGCGAAAACGGAGGAGTACATCGAGGCGCTGCTGGAAAAGCAGCGGCGGCAGGAGCCGAAAAAGGGAATCCGGAAGCTGATCGTGCGCGACGTGCGGCTGTTTATCAACAGCGTCAACCACAATCTCGACCTGATCCGCAGCGCGGGCATCCGCGCCGAGGCCTCGCAGGAGGAGACGGATTCCGAAATTGTCCTGACCATCCGCCTGCCGAAACGCGCCGGCTGATGCAGAGCGCTTGCCGAAAAGCCCTTTTGGGCTTTTCGGCAAGCGCTTCTTTTTGCAATTCCGTGCTGCGCAGAATTCATTTTGGTAAATCCTTCGGCGAAATATACAAAAATATTTTTGTTATCAAAAAGTTTTTTATTTAATTTAATTTCGGTTCTTTCCGGAATTTTTTGCGGAAAATAATTGCAAAATCAGAGAAACTGTGCTATATTTTTCTATGCAGTGAGATCATAAAAGAACAAAAACGATTGAAACGGCAGTGAAACGCTGTTTCCACAAAAAGAAAGGGGTTTACCAGATCAATGAAGTATGTTTACCTTTTCTCAGAGGGCAATGGCTCCATGCGGGAGCTGCTTGGCGGCAAGGGCGCCAACCTCGCTGAGATGACCAACCTCGGAATGCCTGTTCCGCAGGGCTTCACCATTTCCACCGAAGCCTGCACGCAGTATTACGAGGACGGCCGCAGCATCAATGAAGAAATCCAGACGCAGGTCTACGCGGCTCTCGCGGAGATCGAAAAGATCAATGGCAAGAAATTCGGCGACGCAAAGAATCCTCTGCTCGTCTCCGTCCGCTCCGGCGCACGCGCTTCCATGCCCGGCATGATGGACACCATCCTGAACCTCGGCATGAACGACGAGGTCGCTGCCGGTCTCATCGCCGGCAACCCCACGCCTGCGTTTACCCGTTTTGTTTACGATTCCTATCGCCGCTTCATCCAGATGTTCTCCGACGTCGTCATGGAGCTGTCTAAGAAGACCTTTGAGGTCATCATCGACGAGGTGAAGGAAGCCAAGGGCGTCAAGAACGACATCGACCTCGATGCCGACGATATGAAGAAGCTGGTCGCCCTCTTCAAGGAGCACTACAAGCAGGAAAAGGGCGAGGAATTCCCCGCCGATCCGGCTGTGCAGCTCATGGAGGCCATCAAGGCCGTCTTCCGCTCCTGGGACAACCCCCGCGCGAACGTCTATCGCCGCATGAACGACATCCCCTA
>CAKTVG010000084.1 GCA_934622035.1 uncultured Oscillospiraceae bacterium | reverse complement strand
TTGTACCAGGCATATTCCGTAAAGTCAAACGAAAGATAGTCGCCAGCTTCCGATATACACGGCGCAAGATAGCTCATCGCATCGAGCGATGGGTACCATTCGCAGGTGTTCCCGTTGTTGTCGGTGATGAAGACCTGGGTGTCGGCCTCATATGCAATGCCGTCAAGATTTGCAAAGAGCAGCACCGGTTCGCCGCTCTCTGACCGGTAGAGTACATCTGTGACCTCATCGGTCTTCGTTTTTTCATTCCACTGCACACGGTTGATCACAACTGTTGCGTTTTCGTCGACCGGCACGATGCAGTACAGATGCCCCGCACCGCCGATGATGTGCTCCGCATCGATCTCCGCGATGAAGGGGTATTCAAGCAGCAGGGCCGCATTGGTTTCCCAAAGCCATGCGGGAAAACCTGCCTCAAATCCCTCCTCAAAAAGCCCGCCGACATAGCCGAGATATGCCATCCCGAACATCGTCTGCGAAAAATCAATCTTATCCCGTAGCCGTAGCAGCGAGTTTTTGCCTTCCTCTGAGCCAACGTAGTGCGCCTGCTGCGGTTCTGTGGCCTCGCTATGCTGCGCCCGCTGTGATTCCGTAATCTCGCTGTGCTGCGTGGGATCCTCCGATTGCGTTCCCGAGGCTTGCCCGGCAAGCGTTTCAGGCAATGTGGCACTGTCGGTGCCCTTGAGCTGCTGAACTTGCGCGCAGGCACAAAGCAACAGCAGCAGAGCCACCGCCAGCAACAGCGCAAGTACTTGCTTGTGTGTTGTTTTCATAGCCGCTCCTTTCAGATCAAAATTTTCCGCTTCGGCCGGAACCGCCGCCGCCGGATTCGCTGCGACTGCTTCCTCCGCTGGAGGAGCTGCGCTCAATCTTCCGGCTGGAGGTCGTCTTATGGGTAAAACGATCTGTTTGCTCCGTAAGCCGGAGCCCCGCGGCGACGTAGGCGTTTGCGGTTGCTTCTTCTGATACATTGTCCATTTTCTGCCATATCACAGCAGAGATCCATTTGTAGTAGCGGTAGTTTGCCTTCATGTGGTCGCTGTACTCTTCCTTGACAAACCGGCCTTTTACACCGAAGTAGGCAGCAATATCATCGTAAGTTGCGTCGAAAATATTCTTATTGACCTCGTTCATCCAGACATAGCCCTTCTGTACCTGTTCTTCAGTTACAATGCCGTCTCCGCCAGAAGTATCTCCGCCAAGGTTTACGTCGTAGTGCCCATATTGCCGCTTCCGACCGGAGCATCCGCTCCGATGCTGTCAGGCATGGACTTGCCCGCGTCGATCAGCGGCAGATACCAGTCAGCATAGAGATATGGGCGGTTTTCCTCCTCCACATCATCCCAATAGAGTCCCCACGGGCGCAGGTAGATCTCATAGCGGTACGTATCGTCGCCGTTTTCGTACCGGCCGTCGATGCAGATGATATCCGCAAGCTCCTGCAAGCCCGGGTCGACGATCCAGTCGGCGTGCGCGAGGGCCACATCTGTAAACCAGCCGCCCTCGGATGTCAGCGTGCCATGCTCGCCAGTACCGGTGTCGCTCAGGCTGACCGCTGCCGATACCATGGCTTCGTCCTTGGTGTAGTCCTCATCCCAGAGCGTCACGGTGCCCGTGCGGTCTGCGTCGATCTCGATCACGCCGCAGATATCCCACCACTGACCTTCCATGCTCTCATATGAGCCGGAGCAGTCGGTCATCTTCCACCAGCCGTACCATTCACCGTTCCACCACTCAAGCAGAGCGTCGTCGGCCGTTGCGGAAGGCAGTGTGGGCTCCGTGCCGGCATTGACGCCTCTTTCCCGCGTGAGCGTGGATGGGTCAATGGTAATGGTACCGCTTTTGCTGCCGAGCAGTTCCTCAAAGGTCGCCTCGATTTCGTCGGACGCGTTGTTCAGCACGAAGGCGGTCTGCACCTCCAGCGTTGCACCCGGCGCAACTTCCTCAAACTGGTTTTCGATCACTGTGGTAAAGGTATTGTAATCGGTATAGACTGTAGCAACTTCCAGTTCTGTGCCGTTCTGCATGAGCGTTTCATCGACGCTCCAAAGATACGAAGCATTCTCCTTGCTGTTGTTTGTAAAGTCAAGTGACAGAACGATCGCGTCATTTCCGTCAGAATCTTCCATGATGCACGCGCCCTTGTAGAGCAGCTCATAGTCACCGAGCTTAATCAAATTGGAGTCTTTCTCCTTATCCTTTCCGCAGGCGGTGAGGCTGCTGAGCAGCATCAGTGCCGCAAGAAGCAGGCATAGAGTTTTGGCCTTCGTCTGTTTCATAATTCCCTCCCAGTATCCTTCAGGAATGTGCAAATCTGCCGATCAGCAGAACTAACATACGGTTCCGGCGAAAAATGTGAGTGCATATCTGAGACATTTTTCGTTGTTTCTATTCGCGTCAGCTCCTGTGCAGCTTATTTTTTGGCAAAGGTGCCGCTGATGCCGTAACCGGAGTTCTCATTCATGGTAAGGCTGCTGCCGTCCACGGAGAACGTGTAAGTAGACGGTTCGCTCCAAGTCTCCAGTGTTACCGTAAGCTGGTCACCGTCAATGGTATAGGTGCCATCCTGCTTCATGTACGCATTCTCCATGGTGCATTTGCCTTTTCCGTTGAACGTCCATGTGATCACACCGTCATCTCCGA
>CAKTVG010000083.1 GCA_934622035.1 uncultured Oscillospiraceae bacterium | reverse complement strand
CGCTGGCGTAGCGCTTCATTCACGGGCTTCTCCAGAGTTTTGTTGAAGTACGGTTCTGCGCTGAGGATCAGCGTGAAGCAGTTCAGGGAATCATACTCGAAGTTCATCAGCATCTTGAGATCCCGGAGGATTCCGGGGCTGAGGTACTGTGCTTCATCGAGGATCAGTACGAGAGGCTGCCGCTTCTCCTTATACAGGTAGTAGATCTGCTCCTGTATGGTCTTGAACATAACGGTCTTTCCGCCACGGACATCCAGTCCGAGCGAGTCGCAGATCTGTTTGTAGAACTCTGCAACGGAAATGGTCGTCAGACAGAGGTACACGACCTTGTAGAGGTTCTCATTCAGTTCTTTCTGGAAGCATCGGATACCGTAGGACTTTCCCATTCCGGGGGAGGCCGTAAATACGCCGACGCCCCGGACGTTTACGAGATACCGCAACCGGTTCAGGAGTGCTTTCAGGTCATTTGACTGAAACGCATCCTTCGTGGGGAGGGCACCTTTGGCAAAGGGATCCATCGATAAACCGTAGAACGTTTTGAGATCCATCATGATGCGCTTTCTTCAGGGTAGTGGATCCGAAGCGCCGGATTGTTTCTCCTGATCTTACTGTTTGCGACCTTATCGGTCGGGTGGATCGGATAGTGAACGTCATCGAAGAGGATGTAGGCATCCTCCATGTGGTCCGGAAGGTAACGGATCTCGACCTTGGTTCCGATGAATTGCTGTGGGCAGTCATAGGAAACGCCGTCGATGGAGACGCAGGAATCATTGTGGACGGTGCGCGAGATGCTGTTCTGGAAGCATTCGCCGAGCCATTCGCTGGACTTCGGTTCCTTTACATGGTTCTGAGTCTTGAGATAACGGTTCAGCGGGGTCTCGCCTGTTCCGGAATGCACGGTTGTGTTGTGCTGCCGGATGTAGGCGCGGAGGCTCTCGTTGAACTGCTCCAGTGAGTGGATCTGCGAGAGGTCTAGAACATCGAGCCACCGCATCTTCAGGGTTCTGAAGTTCCTCTCAACCTTTCCCTTGGCGGCCCCGTCCCTGACGGGCGTATGGATTTCCACGATGCCCAGGGAATCCAGGATGTGGGTGAGCTGTCGGTTCGAGTAGGTGCTTCCGTTATCGAGGTAGAGCTTGTCCGGAAGCCCATAGGTGGCGATCGCCTGACGGAGGACCTTCTGATAGTTGTAGGCGTTATCATTGTAAAAGATCTGACCTCCGACGATCATCCTGGAGTGGTCATCGATGATCATGATCACATAGGTCCGCCGCTTCTCTCCATTCTCCGTAATGGCAGGAAGGTAGCACGAGTCCGACTGCCACAGGCAACCGAATTCGGGCGTCTCAAATGCCTTACGGTCTTTGACATTCGGGTTACGGGCGCTTTTCAGGTCATTGGCCTTGATAAACCGCTGCACGGCGCGTGTGCTGACGTCAGCATTGATAAAGCCATCCTGAATCAGTAGATCGTGGATCATCACTCCAGTGATGCGTGGATACTTCTCCCTTATCCTGTAGATCTCTTCGATCGCTGTGTCATTCAGGACACGGGTGGTGCCTTTGTCGGACCGCTCCTCCGGCGTCAGGCCATCGATGCCCTTTGCCCGATAGAGAGTCGTCCACTTCTCCAGGGTGGCCGGCTTATACTCTCGGGCGATGCCGTCGGGACAGAGGATAGGCTTTTCAGTAACCCTCCGGTAATAAGCTCTGGCGCTGGCGTCAGGATACACGTTCTGGATAACAGGAGCGATCAGTCCAAACCGGAAGTGAGCCTCCTCAAATGGCGTGATCGTAGATTTGCGTTTTGTCATGATAGTAAAACCTCCTTTTCTATGGGTAATCCTAGACCGGGAGGACGGGAACGTACATTTCGGAATTATGTACCAGGTCCCGGTGAAAAACCGGAGCCTGATACTGTCTGCCGAGAGGGCGTCACAAAAGAAGCCTGAAGGAAGGCAAAACGGAACTGACGGAAGAAGCGGTCCAGAAAATCGGGCGTTTTCATGAGTTCATGGAGTGCTTGTTCCGTTACCCAATGGATACGGTGGAACACATCCGCAAGCAGCGAGTAATGGCGGCTGAAGAGATGGATCCACCCGTAAAGAGTGGAAATGGAGATCTGCCAGTGATCACAGAACTCGCTGACAGAGCCATGACGATGGAGGTATGAGAGCAGAATCGTGAAAACAAAGCGGACGGAGTAAGATCCGTAGGGAATCAGATTTTCGGGGATCAGCGCGTGGGTGTGTCCACAGGAGGAGCACCTGACACGGGGAACCACGACCCAGGTGTTGATGCGTCTACCGCCGGAGGTGGTGATCATCATCCGTTGATAGCTTTTGAAGGGCGTGCAACAGCCGATGGCACCGCATTTCGGACAGCGTACCTGATGAAGCCGGATGCCGGCCAGCGCGAGGTCAAAGAGCCTCTGGTCGGAAGATTTCCAAAAATTAAACTTGATATTCGGGAGTTGAACTTCTATCATAGTACGTGGTTAAACAGTCCACCTGATACGGAACAGCAATGGGACGTGTAAGGAACTGTGGCTATGAGGAAGATCAGCGAACTTTGGTCGGTGGGTTGGTCTTTCTCTTTTTTTATGGTTACAAACCGGAGTGTAGTCCTTTGCTATAGCAAAGTAAAGGGCGTCGCTCTGCGCGACGCCCTGCTGGG
>CAKTVG010000082.1 GCA_934622035.1 uncultured Oscillospiraceae bacterium | reverse complement strand
CCCTCTTCGTCGGCAACGCGGCCCTCCACGGTGAAAAAGCTGCCGTCCACGCAGACCATCGGGTGCGCCGATAGAAAATCCTCGCAGAACAGGACTTCGTTGAGATGCTTGTCCTGTAGCCAGCGCGGCGGTTCATTTCGTTCCATGTGCTTCCTCCTTAATTTGCCGGTTTCGCGCCTCCATCCGCATGAGCCGGTCGTCCTTCTGCAAGTCGGCCACCACCTCGGCCCGCTCTTTCGGTGTGCCGAGGGTCAGGATGTCCAGCATATTCTCGATGCGCTCCAGCATGTGACAGGCTTCCGCATAGCGCGGGTCGATGGCGTCCTCCGGCGATTGCGGGGCACAGTGCTCCTTCCAGTCCTGCAAGATGCGCAGGTAATCCCCCAGCACGCGGAAGCAGCGCCGCTCGGCTTCCGCCTGCGATTTCCCCCGCTGTAGCTTTGCGAGAACGGACGGCTTCTGTTCGGCGATACCGAAGTCCGCCGCCAGCTTCTTGGCTGCCCCTGCCGGTGGGATGTTGAAGAGTTGGGCGATCAGCGCGACGACATCGCCGTGGGCCCCGCAGCCGAAGCAGTAGAAGTACTCCTCATTCAGCTTCATGCTGGGCGTCCGGTCGTCGTGAAACGGACAGCAGGTCATACTCCCTTGTTTGACCGGTAGTCCGTACCGCTCTGCCGCCATGCGCGGGGTGACGGCGGCTTTTACGGCTTCAAATAGGTTCATAGGCATTTCTCCTTTCAAAATTTTCTGACAATTTCTCCTTGTCACCTGAATATACGGAAAAATTGGCGTAGACCCGTGAAATCCGGCACATGTTCAAGAAAACAAAAAAGCCCTCCTGAAATCTTGCAGAAATGCAAGCAGGAGGGCGGTGATTTTGAACACGCTGCGTTATCATTTTCTTCGGCAATTTTATCATTTGCGCAGAAATGATGAAATTGAACGAGATATTGCGGCATGCGTATGCTATAATTGTATTATGTTGAAAAATCCTGACGGAAGAGCTCACAAGAAGGAGGTACGCCAAATGGACAACGAAACTGTATATCTCCCCGGAAAGATCCGCGACCGCATCCAAGACCTGATGAAGTCCCGGAAAGTCACGCAGGCAGAGCTGGCCGCGAAGATCGGCTGCTCCGAAAGTGCACTGAGCCGCTTCATCAGCGGCAAGACGGACAAGCTGGGCGACGAGAGCATCATCCGCATCGCCCGCGCGTTTGAGGTATCCACCGACTTCCTGCTGGGCGAGGTGGACGAGCCGGGTCGCAAAAACTATGACATCTCGGAGTTGGGCCTATCCGTCGAGGCGGCGCGGAATCTCTACACGCAGAAGGTCAGTCCGAAAATCGTCAGCTACCTTCTTGAAAACCCGCAGTTTGCCGACACCACATACCAGATCGCCCGGTATCTTGACAACGAGCTGACCGCGGGATTTGCCGCGCAGAACCAGCTTTATTCGATGGTTTCGTCCATGTTGGGCGCAGCGCCGCAAGCCGCAGACGAGGTTAAAAGTCTGCGGACGCCAATCGACCAAGCGGATTTGAGTTCTATCCAAAACTCCTTCATGAAAGCTGTCCGCGCCGTGAAAAAGGAAGCTGAGATGGAGATGCCGCCCACGCGCCAGCTTACGGCGCAGGCGATGAAGAGTATCTATGCAGAGCTGACCAAGGGCGGCCAAAAGCTGAACCGGAGAATCACGAAGGAGCAGGTTGCGGACGCGGTGGCGGCCTCCGTTTCCCATCTGCCCGGTGTTGACATGGAACAGGTCAGGAAGTTGTTCCTCTCCATGACCGGAACGGCGGCAAGCGATGAATCTGACCAGCATGACCAATGAACGGCTCTGCGTATTGGCTCAGAAAGGTGACGAGGCCGCGCGGGAGCTTCTTGTTGAAAAGAACATGGGCTTCATCGTTCAGACGGCTGACCTCGTATACCGAAGTTCGGCGCTGGAAGGCAGCGACCTGAATATTGACGTGGATGATCTGGTGCAGGAAGGCAGCATCGGGCTGCTGCGTGCCGTTGACGGCTTTGATCCGGCGCGAAAGCTCAAGTTTCTGACCTATGCCGCGCCTGCCATCAAGAACGCCATGCTCGACCTTGTACATACGGCGCAGATGTCCTTTGAGCATCGCATGACGACCGCGAAAGTGAAGGACGGCGTGGAGGGCCGTGGCTTTGAGCGAGTATACCTCGATGAGATTCTGCCCGGTGACGAGCGGCTGCTGCGGATCGAGGCGATTGCCGATCCGTATGTGCTGCCTCCGGAGCAGGCATACATCAAAGCGGAGACCCTGTGGGAGCTTTATGCGGCGCTGGACAAGCTGGAGCCGCGGGAGCAGACGTATCTGCTGTATCGGTTCGGTTTCACGGACGATATTGAGCACACGCTGACCGGCGCGGCAATTCATTTTCATCTGAGCGAAAACCGGACGAAGCTTCTGGAGGATCGATCGCTGGATACGCTTCGGAAAGAGATGCCATAGGACGAAGGAGCGTCGCTGCGGCGGGACGGGGCTTTTATATACCTCTGCTTCCTTTTCCGGCCAGTCGGATTTTGCTTCTCAAAAATCCTGCATTTGCGCCGTAACTCACGTCACAAAATCCGCCTGTCCTACTGCCGCGAAAAAGCGTTTGTCGCCACACTCTGCCACACCGCAGAGTACACCGCCAACCCCTTTTCCGCGTCAGCCGGAAGCAAAGGTATAACACACTAGACTTTGCGGAGCAAAATCGTGTGCCAACAGGG
>CAKTVG010000081.1 GCA_934622035.1 uncultured Oscillospiraceae bacterium | reverse complement strand
TACTACACGCAGTACATTAAGCGGAACCCGGAATGGACATTCGTAAAGGTCTATACCGACGAGGGCATTTCCGGTACGAACACTAAGCACCGTGCAGGCTTCAATGAAATGATCGAGGATGCCTTGGCGGGAAAAATCGACCTCATCGTTACAAAGTCAGTTAGCCGTTTTGCTCGAAACACCGTGGATAGCCTGGTCACCATACGCAAGCTCAAAGAGAAAGGCGTCCAGGTCTACTTTGAAAAGGAGAACATTTACACCTTTGACGGAAAGGGTGAACTGCTGCTCACCATCATGTCGAGCCTTGCCCAGGAAGAGAGCCGCTCCATTTCGGAGAATGTAACCTGGGGGCAGAGAAAACGCTTCGCCGACGGGAAGGTCAACCTGCCATACAAGCAGTTCCTCGGTTACCGCAAGGGTGCGGACGGTTTCCCCGAAGTCGTACCGGAAGAGGCGGTCATCGTCCGCAGAATCTATGCTCGATTCATGGAGGGGCTGACACCGGGAGCCATTGCAAAGGAGCTGACAGCGGATGGGATTCCAACCCCATCGGGTAAACAACGCTGGCAGACCAGTACAGTGGAAAGCATCCTCCAAAATGAGAAGTACAAGGGTGCCGCGCTCCTTCAGAAATGCTTCACGGTCGATTTCCTCACGAAAAAAAGAAAGATCAATGAGGGCGAGGTGCCGCAGTATTATGTGGAACACAGCCACGAGCCGATCATTACGCCGGAAGAGTTCGACAAAGTTCAGACGGAACTTGCTCGGCGCAAGCGAATCAGCCGCCAGTACAGCGGAAAGAGCATTTTCTCCTCACGCATCGTCTGCGGGGACTGCGGTTCCTACTTCGGTTCAAAAGTCTGGAATTCAACCTCGAAATATCGCAGGGTCATCTGGCAATGCAACGGCAAATTCAAGGGTGAGCACAAATGCGAGACGCCGCACCTGGACGAAAAAACCATTAAAGCAGGGTTCGTGGCCGCCCTCAACGCCATTATCGACAGCAAGGACAACATCCTTGAGGACTGCCGTTTGATGCAAACCACGCTGACAGACTGCACTGGCATTGACGCAGAAATTGAGAGCCTGCTTGAAGAGATCGAGGTTGTAACCGAACTAACAAAACGGTGCATTGCAGAGAATTCGCATACGGCGCAGAGCCAGGAAGAATATGCCGCCCGATACAACGGCTTTGTAGAGCGGTACGAAAGAGACAAGGCTCAGCTTGAGCAACTCCGTGACACAAAGGCAGCACGGGAAGCCCAGACAGAAGCTATCGGCGCATTTATGTTTGAGGTGCAGGAATTGGATGCCCTTACTGAGTTTGACGAAAAGCTCTGGTTGACCATCATCGACACAGTGACTGTCCACTCCGATGGGCGGTTGACCTTCAAATTCCAGGGTGGCACAGAAACCGAGGGGTAAATCGCTCGTAGAGATCTTTGATATACTTGATTCGAGCCATTCTTAGCACCTTTCTGCTATCTCATTAGTCTTGGACAAACTAATGGTAGCGGTTATTTCAGGTGCTGACAATGGCTCATTTTTATGCTGTTTGGGATGCTTACTTTTGGGGATCTTTTGCGATTCTTTCATTTTACTGAAAACAATCTGATGGATGAGGACAGCCCTCTGTTTTGTTGTTTTTTCTGAAAGAAAAAAATCAAAAAGAGACGAGATTCCTTGTTGTTTTATTTAAGGCTTCTCATTGACAAGCAGCAAAAAGAATGCTATAATAATGTCGTTATCGATAATGTCATTATTATTTGGGCACAGAGGAGTGACGACATGGCCAATAAGGACCATTCCCTGGATGATGGGATCATTCAGGCTGCCTATTCGGAGTTTCTTGCTTACGGTTTTCAGAAAGCCTCTCTGCACAAGATCGCTGAAAAAGCCGGTGTCACCACGGGAGCGATCTACACAAGGTACAAAAACAAAGATGCGTTGTTTGGCAGTTTGCTTCAGGACTTTTTTGAGACGATGAGAACCTTGTTTACACCCATTGCTGAAGAATACGAAAAAGCAAAGTGCAGCGCGCAGCCGGAAGACATTCTCAGTGCCATAAACACCGAGGAACAAGTATATTTTCGGTTGCTGACCGAGCACCATGACGACTGCACTTTGTTTTTCTGCCGCAGCGATGGCAGCTCCATGGAAACCATGCTGCATAAGCTGATGGATCAAAAAGCGGAACAAACGGTGGAATTCTTTTCGCATATCTATGGGAAAGCGCCAAACGCTGATGCGATCCGCCTTTTGATGGGCTCACAATTTTGGTACTTCCGTCAGCTGCTGAATCAGCATATGGAGGAAGGCAGAATGCTTACCTGCTTACAGGCGATCCTTGATTTTACCAACGCCGGCTGGCGGCAGCTATGCGATACCTTGCAATAAATCCGAAAAGTTGATTCGGGCGGGTCATCCGTCCGTTTCTTACGACCGTTAGTTAGAGATAGCTAACTAACAAGAAAAGAGTTTGCAATGATAGATTTTGAATTCGAATTTCAATATGCAGAAGAAAAACAGCCCGCCTTGCAAGAAATCGGCGGCGGCATCCCGTCGGGACGCTGTGTGGTGCTTTGCGGAGGCAGCGGATGCGGAAAATCTACGCTGCTGCGGTGCATCAACGGACTAATCCCACAATTTTACGAGGGAGAGCTGAAGGGCTTTTGCCGCCTGAACGGGCAGGACACCGCCGGGCTGCGTATCGGCGAGATCGGCGAGCTGGCAGCATCGGTATTTCAGGATCCGCGAAGTCAGTTTTTTAC
>CAKTVG010000080.1 GCA_934622035.1 uncultured Oscillospiraceae bacterium | reverse complement strand
GAGCAGGAGAAAATCGTCGCTGAGCGCGGCTACTACATACGCCCCGTTCGTATGGCGAATCTGATGAAAGCGGCTTCAAGGATCTTCGATATCCTCACAAAAGCCGATACCGCAATCAGCTATGAAGAATGCCGCATCGTTCTGGAGATCGTAAGGCGAGCCATTGACGCCGCGGCGCCGGAGAAAAAGGAGCCGTAGCTATGGTACGAATGAGAACCGCGTCGGGCGTGATGGATATTATCCGCGAGCAGGACCCGAAAACGCAGGTCACCGTACACGCGATCCGACGCCTGATTGCAAGTGGAAAAGTTCCGGTGACACGCTGTGGCCGGAAATACTTGGTCGATGCGGATGCAATGATCGAGTTCATAGCACGAGGAGGTGAGTCAGCGTGAGCAAGAACACCCGTGATACCATCTGCGCCACCATCGGTCTGATCATCGTCATTCTGTTGCTGACCACCGTGGCCGCGTTGGATGAGCCGGTCATGCCGGATACACCGCCCGCCGCGCCGCAGGCCGCAGAGGACAAGCTGCCCGGCGAGGATGTGCCCGCTTCCGGCTGCGCGGATCTTACCGCTGAGCCGCTCGGTCTGTTTGAGCTGACGGCCTATTGCCCGTGCTCGGCCTGCTGCGGCAAGAACGACGGCATCACGGCCACCGGCACGGTGGCCACCGAAGGCCGCACCGTTGCGGTCGATCCGAGCGTCATTCCCTACGGCACGACCATCGAGGTCATTTATCCTGATGGCAGCCGTGCCCGGTACGTCGCCGAGGACTGCGGCGGCGCCATCAAAGCCCAGCGCCTGGACGTGTTCTTCGCGGATCATCAGACCGCGCGAGAGTACGGCGTCCGGACGGCCTATGTCTTTCTTGTCCAGGAAGGAGGCGGCAATGAATAAGGATTGCAAAGTTTCAATCGAGCGCGATGCAAATGGCAGCCTCAGTGTACTGCTGACCGGGCACAAAGACGACATAAGGATGCTGTGGACCATGCTCAGCATCAATGTTGCCAAATCGACCAAGACCCCGCTTTCTGTGCTGTGCGCGGTTTGTGCCGCCTCGGGTCCAGCTATTGAGGATCTGATGGCGAAAGAGAACGGTATCACCGTTGACATGAGCGCCCTCGGCAGATTCGCAAAGGGAGGGGGAGATGCCCAATGATCCGCTGTGCATTCTGTGATAGTGCCATGATAGCGCTTGAGATCAACGGGACAAATGCTCATGTCTGCCCCCTCTGCGGCGCTGTATTTGCCCGCCGGCACGGAAACACCTATTCCCTCATTGCTGATCTGAAAGGTGCTCAGGGCGTCAAGGAGCTGCTGCACTCTATGCGGCCGCACGATCCCCTGCACCGCAACATTCTCAGCGCATAAAAAGATCCTGCCCTCTGCCGGGCGTGTTCCCGGCACGCTCAGTTAGTCTCCTTTCTATTGCCGGCACCGCAGCGGATTACCCTCCCGGCTGCGGCGTCCGGCAGAGGGCAGGCGTCCTTATTACGCAAGAAAGGAGGAAGACCTATGAAAGATCTTGTTCAGAAGTCCGTTCTGGATATGGCTCGCGGTGCATTTAAGGAAGTTACCGATTACGAGGTGACCAAAGCGATCGGCAACATTATGGACCCAAACACATCGGCAACCGCGGCGCGCAAAATCACCGTTACCCTTACGCTCAAGCCGGACGATACGCGCCAGAACATCGCTGTGAACTATGTGGCCAAGTCTACGTTGGCACCCACCAATCCCGTCACCACGTCTCTCTATGTCGTCGATGAGGAATCCATCGTCGAGATGGTCCCGCAGATCCCCGGGCAGTTGGCAGTCGATGCCAGCGAGCAGGAAGCTCCGCCCATGCTCAAGCTCATTCACCCCGCTTAGTTTTAAGAAAGGAAGTACATCCCCATGCTCAAAGAAGCCATTCAGTATGTGCTCGAGAATATGCGCCCGGAGGCTCAGAACCTCGGTGCTCGCGCATATATCATCACCTCGAAGGGCGCACAGGAGGTCATCGAGACTCCCATCGCGCCGGACACCGTTCCCCTGCACAGCCTGGATTCCATCGTGAAGATGATCCGCACCGAGGCCATCCATCTGGCAGATGCCAACACCCCCGCGCTCTTCGTCAATATCCCTTCGCCCACCAATGTGATCTGCTTCTCCCAGCCCGACTACGAGCAGCGCTGCCACCGCACTGTCTTCTATTCGGCCGACGCGACCGATGTCCCCGGCTGGGATGCAAAGGTGACGCTTGGCTTTGAGGAGGCGCAGATCGCGCTGCGTACTCGGTTTCAGGAAACGCCGGATTCGCTCTATGCGATGAAGCTCGTCAATGATATCTCCCTCGGCGCCAAGGTCATCTACAACGACAACGGCGTCGCCACCACCGTGACCACGCAGAAGGGCGTCGCGCTCCAGACCAATGAGGCGATCCGTCCAATCGTCAAGCTCCGACCCTACCGCACCTTCCAGGAGGTCGAGCAGCCGGAGAGCACCTTCCTCATCCGTATCAGCGACCGCGGCATTTCGTTCATCGAGGCGGATGGCGGTATGTGGCGTCTGACCGCCCGCAACACCATCAAGACGTTCCTCGAGGAAAATCTCGCTGCTGAGATCGAGAGCGGCAAGGTCATCGTCGCTCTGTGAGAATAAAAAATCCCCTGCAGGTCTCGCACACCTGCAGGGGACCGATCGGCAGCAAGCCAATCCTTAGTTGCGCCCTATTGTAAGGGCAGAAAGCGAGTTTGTCAATGAAAACGACCAAAATTGTAATCAAAAA
>CAKTVG010000079.1 GCA_934622035.1 uncultured Oscillospiraceae bacterium | reverse complement strand
AAGAGCCGATAAACCGTGTGCCTGTTGGCTACGGGTTATCGGCTCTGCGTCTATGCGTCTGGCTCTTTGATAACTGTTATTTTGAATTGTGTAATATTGATTAGAGTGACTTGCCTGCACTTCGGACAAAACAAAGGAAAATTCTTCAATTCTGTATCGTCTCGGATTTGTACCCTCGTTTTGTTTCTACAAATCGGGCAGCGTATAAATTCTGTTTGCATAGGGCGAAGTACCCTTCTCTTTGCTTTTATTTCAGCTTTCTCTCATAGTGACCTGGCTTTCAGCTTGTGTAGACTTCTATTGCCGCCGCCATAAAAGCTGCCGTCCCGACACCATACTGGTCGATGTGCTGCGTGAAGCGCTCATCACCCACATACATCTGACCCAGGCAGGAAAGGATCTCCTTTGTGCAGTTGTAGTAGTTGTCCGTAATGTAAGCCTGCCACTTTTTCACAAGCTCCTGCACTTCTACGCTGTCTGGCGGGAGTGAGCGATTCTTGCCAAACTCATTCAAAATCGCCGCGCCTTCGCCATCCAGCATCTTTTGTTGAACAGTATTATAGCTGGCCGACTTCTTTTCATACTCAGCATAGGCAACGGTGTTTCCCCAACGCTGCTTGACCTCTGCCGCATATTGCTGTTTTGCCTCTTCTATCTTTGTTGTATCAAACTGTTTGAAACTCATGTCGCGTTCTCCCTTCAATGTCTTATCCACAAGAGCGATCAGCCTGTCCAGTCTGTCCCGCTTTTGCACCAGAAGTGCTTTCTGATTTTGCAAAGCAGTCTCTTTTTCATAAGCTGGATTCTGCATGATTCCCCGGATTTCCTCCAGCGAAAAGTCAAGCTCCCGGAAAAACAAAATTTGCTGTAAAACCTCCAAATCAGCATCGTTGTAAACCCGGTAGCCGCTGCTTGTGACTTCACTTGGCGGAAGTAAGCCGATTTCATCATAGTAATGTAAGGTACGAACGGTAACACCCGTCAGTTTTGCCACGTCGCTGACTTTCATTTCCAGAAATCCTCCGATTGCTTCAAAATTTCTTCTGTCGGCGTAATGGTCGCCTCGTAAATAGATGCTCCGGTTTTTTTCAGATAATGGCCGATCAGCGCATACCCGCAGGCATATCCGCCGCAGTATGGCATACCAATGGGCTGACCACCGCGCAGGGACATGATCTCATCCCCGTAAAGATATGAAGAAAGCGTCTGAAAATCATGTGTCTCAAGGTTTTCACGAACAAGTGGTTTGATGGTTTTCCGCAGCACCTCCGGTGTCGTTTCGCTGACCCATTTGCCGACTTTATCCTCACCAAACATTTTAGCAGCAAATGTTTCTGCCAGTCCCTCCGATACGATCATGTCAGCCAGCGTAATATGATTGCTCCATTGTATAAACTGCCAGCGGACATTGTGATTTGTTTCATGTGCCAACGCCACAGGGAGCAGACCGAGCGACCGCTCATTCGGCACAATAGAGCCGATGATATAACCGGGAATCCCTCCATCGCCGCAGTAATCTCCTGTCATCGCTGTCATGGGACTTTGCGGGTCGCTCAGCATGACCGTAAACACATACTCCTGCTTCGGGAGTTGAATGCCGTGCTGCTCAAAGTCAAGAAGCGTATTACGGATGCTGGCCTCACAGCTTGCCCAAAAAGTATCGCTGCTGATTTTTTCAATTTCTGCCTGGCGTTCCTCCGTGATCTGTACCGGGGCATAGAAGCCGCTCATTGTGGCGGCAGAAACCACATCATAGCCACCCTCTTGCGCTGCCGTTAGAGGAATCCCAACACACGCCCACTTAAATTCAAAGGGCTTCATCAGTTGATTCCGATAAATATTTTCCTTTTTGTCGGGAAGTGCAGTCATCATATCTCGATAAATCCGGTCAGACCGGATCGCTGTTATTCTCATGGTAAAGCCTCCAATTTGTTTCTCATGTCCGAACATAGCCTTATCATACGCTATGACGTAACGTGAGAGTCAAGAGGTAAAATAATTTTTTGGGGATAGAACAAGGCTGAATCAATTTGGCGTTTTTATTATATATAGCCAGTTGAATTGTTACAAGAAACGGAATATGAATTATTCGAGCCAATACAATGAATAAATAAGGCATATTCTGCAAGATAGTGGAACTGTAGAATGTAATAGGGTGATTGAATTATGCCTAAAAGAGCCAAGAAAGAAAAACGTCCTATTGCAAAAATTGACTTCAAGCCGTATGGTTTGGAAATCAAAGCCAGTCGCACAAAGCAGAAAGAATCTAGGAATAAGGCGGCCGATGCGCTGTTTATCTCGCCGCGCTATCTTGCCAACATCGAAAACAAAGGTCAGCATCCCAGCGTACAGGTATTTTTAGAGCTGGTGTCCCGCTATCATATCTCTGTCGATCAGATCCTTTACGGCAACGAAGCCGCAGATAAGTCTACGGAGCGGCGGCAGTTTGAAATACTGTTGGACGAGCTGACGGATGCAGAAATCAAAATCCTTACAGCGACGGCACAGGCAATATTGGATGCGAGAGCGGACAGCGAGGGAGAAAATTGAATACGGCGTAAGGAACGCTATGAACAGGTAGTTCATGGCGTTTTTCTTTTGCAAAAATCCGCAGATGTGGCCAAAAGGCACTTCTCCGATTGTAGTATTGGTAGCGGAAGAAATACGGGGTACGAAGTAGATAGCAAGCACAGCAAGCGAGTACCCACTTGCGAATTTTTGAATTTTCAGGTCCCTTGCCCGAAAAATCAAAATTGCTTGTTGAGATAGTCCCAAACCCTTATAAAGAACGGAGGCGGCGCATGGCAAACCGAAAGCGGAATATCCAAATGAAATTCTAT
>CAKTVG010000078.1 GCA_934622035.1 uncultured Oscillospiraceae bacterium | reverse complement strand
TCGTGCTGTATGTGATACAACAAAGATACAATTATTTTTAGTTTTATGCAATATTTAGATGTTACAATATACTAGGTGGTTTTGCTCATCAAGAGCATAGTGATATTTTATACCAGGCATGGTAAGATTACTTTTAGCTGTTGGGAATCAAATCCAAATGTGCGTCAAGGATAACGCATATACGGGAGAGGATGTCCACGCCGGTGGAGTACTTGCCCTGTTCAATGCGGGAGAGGTTGGCAGCATCAATGCCTGTGAGCAGGGCCAGATCGCGTGCTTCCATCTTTTTGGCCTCACGAAGTTCCTTGATGCGCTTACCAATGCGAACACGTTCGGCTTGTCGGCTACCGGAGTCCATGCCCATTGATGGTACGGCATTAAGTAGAAAATCGCGGCTAATGCGGTTTGCCATCTGTTCTTTGTTATCGGAGAAGTTCCGATCGAAAATAAATTCTATCAGATGAAGGACATAGCCTTTGTACTCATCACTATCGTACTTGGCAATGTCGGACATGATTTTGAAGAGTTCGCCATCTGGCGTCTGTACCTCGACAAAGTGTCTGTCGAGGATTTGGGCACGAGACCTCGTCTCGGTCGCCATGAATTTTTTAAGATTCTTGTCCATAATTTTCCAAGCGTTTTTAATGTGGTGCACCCCACAGGAAAATTTAACTTTGGGCAAATATAGAGAATGTTATTCTAATTGGCAAATTTACCAATTAGAATTTATGCAATCCGAAATGTGGTTTTAGATTGATATTAGGAACACTAACGGCGTGAAGATTGTACAAGTGATTATATGCTTGATGAGGATGATTCTGGTTGATGGATTGAACTTGAGATACTTCTTATGCTTATTCAATTTTTCCTTCTCCAATTTCGCTATCGGGCTCATTTTCATCACAATACTCATACTGAATTGGGTCCTGCAGATTTGTAATATGAAGACGCTCTTTTTTGTAATCTATATAATCATCTATATAATCTACAGATTCAATCTTACAATGTCTCATTAGTACTCTTTCTTCTGCAATGGAATATTCAAGGCCACATAGAGAAATAGGCACATTAATTCTAGTGACAGTTCTTACTATCGCGCATTTTGCGTATCTTTGTAAATCAATTCTCCCTCTGTGGTGAATTGAAGCATGTGCATCACCCATAACATTGATTAGACTATGGCCTCCGACATTGACCAGAATAAACTGAAAGTCGCAATTGACTGGATTAACAAACTCGCTAACGGGATGAATCCGCTTGATGGTAGTACACTTCCTGATATCGACATCGTGAACAACGTTCACATTTCCCGTTGCCTATTCTATGTGTCACACCTGCTTGAAGATGCTGGGAAGAAAACATCCTCCCGTCAGAAGCGATATGAATTGGAATTCCAGCTTACTCCTGAGATTGTTTCAAAGGTCTATATTGCCGAGAGAACGGGTATCGCTATGTTCGTCAAGGAGATCAACAAAGTGATTCCTGAAAATATGCAGCCTCTGGCCGCATCAAAGGTTACTCAATGGCTGGTATTAGTAGGGTATCTGGTGGAACAGCAAAGTAGCGACGGCCACAAATACAAAGTTCCGACAGAACTCGGAACATCCATCGGCATGACATCCGCATGGAGAGATGGCTCTCAAGGGCAGTATCTTGCTGTTTCTTATGATGCCAACGCGCAGCACTTTATCCTTGAGAACCTTTTCAAGCTATAGCTCAATTTCGCCTCGCTTTAGCATATTCTCATAGTACGTCAGGTTGATTTTCCGGTTGCAGGAACTGATGGAAGTGACGGGATGATGGAGATCCTTCGGCAGGCTGGTAAAGATCTTTCGCGTTGCTCAGGATGACATCATCAGTAGCGCCTCAGCACATAATTGACAATCCCCTCAACGTGCAGGGCGACGATTGCCCGGCGGCCTTCGTCAGATTCCAGGAAGAGGCAGTCGTCAGAGTTGTCGTGGAAGAGATTCTCGGTGAGGGCGGCGGCACAGAGGGTATTCTTCAGGATGTAGAAGTCGCTTTCCCAGTCGGGATCTCCATCGGAGTAGTCTTTCCAGAGCTTGTGGCCGGGGAGCCAGAGCGCAGCGGCCTGGTACAGGCAATCGGCAAGCTGGTCACCGGCCGTCTGCCCTTTACTTGTGTAGCAGGTCCAGCCGCGGACGTTCATCCACTGCTTGCCATTACCGGCAGCATTGGTGTGGATGGAGACCAGGCAGACATTGCGTTTGCCCAGCTGCCGGCACCAGGCGTTGACGCGCTCGGTGCGTGCCCGGAGGGAGACATCGTATTCATCCGGAGTGACCAGGGCGAAGCGTATTGCATCTGCAAGGGTGAGGATGCTGTCATCGTACGCATTACTAGCCTTGCGCATCCTCTCCCCGTCATCATCTTCCCAGAACTGGTCAATATTCTCCATCATCTTATCGGCCGCCAACCGATATTATAGAGCGGCGGACTCATAGATATCCAGCGCCTCTTTCAATGCGTTCCTGCAGGATTTCTTCATCATAACCGTCCCTCCTTTTCCATAGTCAGGAAGCCTGAACGGTTTTCCATACGATACGAAGTCCCTGTCTTATGGAAAGCTACTCATAACCAAGGAGAGTCGATGAGAAAGAAAAAGTAATATCTTTGCAATTATGCCGCTGCCTGTTTGCAAGCAAACAGAGACTGATCTTTGAAAGCCCTGCCCTCTTCGAGGGGGTCAATATCGTAAGAATACACGCTTACAAAGTAAACACTTACATCTTTCATTCCGTTCCATCATAGTCTCAAGGCACGAAGCGGGTTCTCAAATTAGCCAAGGATCTTCTTTGCTAGGGCGTTGACGGCATCCACGTCGATTGGTTCGAGGACGATTTTTTCTGGCTCCAGGTCCAGGAGGAACTGCATGTAGTTGGGGAGTGTTAGCAACTGACCTTCCCGGCCGACATTGTAGTCGCCGAATTTGATGATGTGTTTCACATGGTATTTGTCCGCATGCTTCAAGACAGT
>CAKTVG010000077.1 GCA_934622035.1 uncultured Oscillospiraceae bacterium | reverse complement strand
CTCGTTGTGGGCCTCGATATGCCCGATTTCCGGCCCCTTGTACTTGGCAAAGCGGAGAATGGCGTACTGTGCTTTCACCGGCGCGTCCCTCGCTTCACCCACACGATGTCGCAGTCCAGCACGTCGGCCAACTCCACGACATCCTTATAGCGGATGCTCTCCCGTTGCAGCTTGGCGGACAGGTTGGACACGCTGTCGCTCCAGCCGTATTCCTCGGCCAGCCGGTCAACCAGCTCCTGCATGGTAAATCCGGCGCGGACGATCTGCGCCTTGATCTCATTTCTGATGCTCATATCGTTCCTCCTATTTTTGAATAATGAAAACAGCGAAGCCGATGCACTCTTTGGCAAACCGGCTTCGCTGTGTGGTGTAATATTCTGTTTTCACGAAATCCGCTGGAAAAGCGGCGGTCGATGCCTTCTTCGTAAGTGAGGGGTATCAGCTTTCCGGAACCGCGTGACTTCGCAGGAAACCGTGCAAACCCACGCGCATCCGTGAAGCCGGTACACAGTTCCGAGCAGCGCGGTTTCGTAAAATCATTTCGCCGCCGCGCAAATTTCTTTCCGGTTTTCACTTGTCCTGAAAATACCCCTTCCGTTTCAGCTCTGCCAGATCGGCAGTCACGTCCTCCGGACGCATCCGCGCAAGGCAGCTCAGCTCATAAATGTCATACCGCTCCACCAGAAGCAGCGTCATCAGCAGCTTCTGCGTGCCGGTCAGGTCGCCGCAGTTCCTTATAATAAATTCTTCCCATTGCATCCTCCTTCACAGGTAAACTGAAAATTCTCCATCCCATCCGCCCATCTATCCCGGATACTTGGGATGGATGGGATGGTGCGTTTCGTGTTCATGCTCATAAAATCGGCGGCGTAACCAGCGCCTCGATGCCCCAGAAGCCGTTGACCCGCTTGCCGAGGGCGTTCTGGATGTGGTTGTCATGCTCCAAGCCGAACTCGTCGGCGTGCTTTTTGAGCGTCATGCTCACCGTTCGCGCGGCAAGCGGCTTGTAGGCGTTGTCATTGCACCACATGGTGTAGATGGCGTACAGCGCGGCGGAGGGAATGGTGCTGTCGGCCTTCAGGCGGATGTAGCCCTCGGAGCGGAGAAACAGCAGCACATTGTCGGCCTCCCGCCGTGCATCCTCGCGGTTGGACTTCGTCCGGCTGCTCTCCGTGAACCGAAAGTTGTTGGCCTGCAAGCGGCGCAGACCCTCCAGACACCAGAGGAAGATGCCCTCGCACTCCTCACAGAGCTTGTCCGCGAGAAAAGGATCATCCTCCCGATTCGGCGGCTTTTTCTTCACGGACAGGATGAGCTGCCGCCGGTAAAAGCCGTCCGAGTGGTCGTAAAGCGACTCCAGATCGCCGTTGGAAAAGGCAAGAAACCGGACATACATCTTGCCCTGATAGCTCTGCTCGCCCTTGCGCTCCAAGTCCATCGGCATTTCGGCAGTGATGAGGGACTTGAGATAGTGGGTGGATTTCAGCGCTTCCAGCTTCATGTCGTCGTCCACCATCAGCAGCTCGTGCTCCAGATCGGCGCGGGCGAAGGGGCTGCGCTCCACCTTGGCGATGCTGCCGTTTTTCAGGTTGCCGCCCAGCAGCTTCTGCATCACCACGCCGATGCGGCTCTTGCCCTCGCCGCCGTTGCCCTTGAGCAGCATCATCACCTGCCCGCGGTTCGTCGGAATCAGGCAGTAGCCGAGGTATTCCTGCAAGGTCAGAATGTCCTCCGGTTCCAGCAGGTCAGACAAAAACCGCAGCCAGATCACCGGCTGCGGCGCGTTGGGGTCATATCGGATGGGGAGCCGGTTGCGGCAGAACTCCTTTTCTGCGCGAAACTCGCCATTGAAAAACAGCGTGCCGTTTGCCACATGGATCCGATCCTCCTGAATGGGCAGCTCCGGCGTGTAGGCTTCCAGCTTGAGCGTTTCCAGCAGGCTTGTGGCGCGGCGGGCCGTGCCGCTGGTGAAATGCGGGCGAAGCATCTCATAAATCTGTTTTCGGATGCTCTCTTCGTCAGATAAGCGGCCTTCCACCGTGAAAAAGCTGCCGCCGACGCACACCATCGGGTGCGCCGCCAGGAAGTCCTCGCAGAACAGCACCTCGTTGAAGTGCTTGTCCTGCAGCCAGCGGGGCGGTTCATTTCGTTCCATGCTCGTCCTCCCTGATCTGCTGGTTCCGCGCCTCCATCAGCGCCAGCCGGTTGTCCTTCTGCAAATCGGCCACCACCTCGGCCCGCTCCTTCGGCGTGCCATAGGTCAGGATGTCCAGCATATTTTCGATGCGCTCCAGCATATGACATGCCTCCGCATAGCGCGGGTCGATGGCGTCCTCCAGCGATTGCGGCGCGCAATGCGTCTTCCAGTCCCGCAAGATTTGCAGATAATCCCCCAGCACGCGGAAGCTGTGGCTTTCCAGCTCCGTCTGCGATTTGTTGCGCTTCAGCTTCGCCAGAACGGACGGCTTCTGGTCTGTAATGCCGAAATCCGCCGCCAGCTTCTTGGCCGCCTCTGCCGGTGGGAGGTCAAAGAGCTGAGCGGCCAGCGCGATGACATCGCCGTAGGCTCCGCAGCCAAAGCAGTAGAAGTAATCCTCGTTCAGCTTCATGCTGGGTGTGCGGTCATCGTGGAAGGGGCAGCAGATCATGTTTCCCTGCCTGACCGGCAGTCCGTACCGCTCCGCCGCCATGCGCGGGGTAACGGCGGCCTTCACGGCTTCAAATAGGTTCATAGGCATTTCTCCTTTCAAAATTTCTGCGACAATTTCTCCTTGTCACCTGAATATACGGTGAAATCGGCGTAGGCCTGTGAAATCCGGCGCATGTTCAAGAAAACAAAAAGGCCCTCCTGAAATCTTGCAGAAATGCAAGCAGGAGGGCGAGTTTGGAACGCGCTGCGTTATCATTTTCTTCTTCAACTTCATCATTTACACAGAAATGATGAAGTTGAGATTGACGTGATGTTGTTGTATGGGTATACTATAATTGTATCATCGAGGCGATTATGATGAAATTAAAACGCA
>CAKTVG010000076.1 GCA_934622035.1 uncultured Oscillospiraceae bacterium | reverse complement strand
ACGGTGTGATCATCTTCCGAAACTTCGATTACGGTGAATGGATCATCCGGGAAAACGCTGCTCCGGAAGGCTACTCAAAGATGGAGGATATCCGCTTCCAGGTGCACGACGGCTGGAAGGAGCCGAAGCCCATCCTGTGCGTCAATATCCCGAATCACTACGAGTTTAAGAAAACCGACAGCTCCGGCAATCCTCTGGCAGGGGTGAAGTTCCGCCTGGAGGATGAAAACGGCAAGGATCTGGGCACCTACGAATCCGGAAAGGACGGTATGGTGCAGATTAAAGATCTGAAGCCCGGCACCTATCTCATCCGGGAGATTGAAACCCTGGAGGGCTACAGCGTTTCCGGCGAGGTCATCAAGCTGAAGCTGGATGAATACTATACGGTGCCTGAAAAGCTGAAGCAGTTCGTCAATTATACAACCATCCAGACCGGCGTGCACATCGCGGTCACCGGTGTCATGTGGGCCGGCCTTGGCCTGATGGCGATCAGCGGCACGGTGGGTCTGATCCGCAGACGGCGCAAAACGAAATAAGCAAGGAGAGAGGCGCTCATGAAGCGTCTGTATTTCCTTCACCGACTGGAGGTGCCTCCCTGGCATCTCCTTTTCCATTCTGACACAGAAGGGAGATTCCCATGCAGGAAGAGATTGAAAACAAATCGGTCACTCTGATCATCAACAGCAGCAAGCTGACAGCGCGAACACTGGCTACAGCCTTCATGAAGTTCCTGCGGTATTCCAAGGGAAAGCTCAAGGAGCATCACGACGTAAAGCCCCAGGGCAAGCAGACGGTCAAGGAGCTGATTGCCCAGAATCAGGGTGTTGAAAAGACGGAACTGGCCGACAAGGCTGAGGTGAAAACCTTCGACCACATCGCCAAGCAGTATGGCGTGGACTACGCCATCAAGAAAGGCGTATCCCCGGAGGGAAAGCAGCGCTACATGCTGTTTTTCAAGGCCCGTGACCGAAGCGCCATTGACCAGGCCATGTCCGCCTATGCTGCCAGCTATGTGAAAAAACATAAACGGGAGCATCCGCCCATTGAACAGGTCGTTGATCCGCTCAAGGAGATGCTGCCGGGCCGCAAAAAGGATCGTGTCCGGGATAAGGGGATGCAGCGATGAGCGATAAGCTGAAAAAGCAACTGATCCTGAATCTTCCTTACATCCTGATCGGTCTCTATGCGACCAAGCTGGGAGAAGCCTGGCGCTTAGCCGAGGGCGCTGACACCTCCCAGAAATTTCTCCACCTTATGGACGGCTTTACCGCCGCCTTTCAGTCTCCGCTGCCGAGCTTTCACCTCTCCGATCTTCTGATCGGTCTGGTGATCGGTTGCGTGCTGCGTCTGCTGGTCTATGAGAAAAGCCGGAACGCAAAAAAGTATCGGCGCAATGAAGAGTACGGCTCCGCCCGCTGGGGTACGCACTCCGATATTGCGCCGTTCATTGATGCGGATCCCTGGAATAACGTGATCCTCACGAAAACGGAAAGCCTGACGATGAGCAGCCGCCCCAAGGATCCGCGCAACGCACGGAACAAAAACGTGCTGGTGGTCGGCGGCTCCGGTTCCGGTAAAACCCGGTTTTTTATCAAGCCCAACATCATGCAGTGCACGAAAACGAAAGGCACTTCCATCGTGGTCACTGACCCGAAGGGCACCCTGATCGTTGAGACCGGAAAAATGCTGGTCGCCGCCGGATATGACGTGCGTGCCTTCAATACGATCAACTTCCAAAAGTCGATGCACTACAATCCGTTCGCCTATATTCATTCTGAAAAGGACATCCTGAAGCTCGTCACCGTCCTGATCTCCAACACCAAGGGTGAAGGAAAAGGCGGCGATGACTTCTGGGTGAAAGCGGAAACGCTGCTCTACATCGCCCTGATCGGATATATCCACTATGAGCTGCCGCCTGAGGAGCAAAACTTTGCGACCCTGATCGACATGCTCAACAAGATGGATGCTCGTGAGGATGATGAGGATTATCAGAATGAGGTGGATCTGAAGTTCGCGGATCTGGGCAAACGGAAGCCAGGACACTTCGCTGTCCGCCAGTATGCCAAATACAAAATGGCTGCCGGCAAAACGGCGAAGAGCATCCTGGTGAGCTGCGGCGCACGCCTCGCGGTGTTCGATATCGAAGAGCTCCGGGAGATCACAGCCTACGATGAGCTTCACCTGGACACCATCGGGGAAAAACGGACAGCCCTGTTCCTCATCATGTCGGACACGGATGCCAGCTTCAACTTCCTCATCAGCATGGCGTACTCTCAGATGTTCAATCTGCTCTGCGAAATGGCGGATGATGTGCACGGAGGCCGCCTGCCGGTGCATGTCCGCTGCCTGATCGACGAGTTTGCGAACATCGGGCAGATCCCCAACTTTGAAAAGCTGATCGCCACCATCCGCAGCCGTGAGATTTCCGCCTGTATTGTCCTCCAGGCGCAGTCCCAGCTCAAGGCGATCTACAAGGATAACGCGGATACCATTGTCGGCAACTGTGACACGCTGCTGTTTCTCGGCGGCAAGGAAAAGACAACGCTCAAGGAGATGGAGGAGCTCCTGGGCAAGGAAACCATTGATACGTTCAATACCGGCGAAAGCCGGGGCCGGGAAACCAGCCATTCATTGAACTATCAGAAGCTCGGCAAATCCCTGATGTCAGTGGACGAGATCGCCGTTATGGACGGCGGCAAATGCATCCTGCAGGTGCGGGGCGTCAGGCCCTTCCTCTCGGACAAGTACGACATCACATCGCATCCCAACTACAAGTATCTGTCAGACTCTGATCCAAAGAACGCCTTCCACATTGAAAAGTATCTTTCCCGACAACTGAGGCTTCGGCTGGAGGAAGAAAGCCAGGTCTGGGAAATCGACATGAGCGATAACCCGGGCGAGGAGGAAGTGATCCTGGAGGAGCTGACGGATGAAACCCAACTGACGGCTGCCGGATATGGCGGCCTTTTATGATACGGAGGTATGTATATGGCTTTTTTCTCTTCTGCGGTAACGGTCCTTCAGACGCTGGTGATTGCCATCGGTGCCGGTCTCGGCATCTGGGGTGTCATCAACCTGCTTGAGGGCTACGGCAACGATAACCCCGGCGCGAATGCTCATGTACGGTAAGGAAGCAAGCAACCGAAAACAAGAGATAGACCGCCAGCACTACACTA
>CAKTVG010000075.1 GCA_934622035.1 uncultured Oscillospiraceae bacterium | reverse complement strand
TACTACATAATCGTCACTTCAGAAACGGAACTATCTCTTTCTGAAATCATAAGCAGATATAGAGGATTGTGGCGTATGTTGGGGATCCTTAAAGATGATCGAAAAGATCTCGGCAAGATGATCGCTTAAGTTCGCGTTTACCCTCACCGCTTCTCCCTCCTTCCCAAATTTTTCCTCGAGTCTTTGAGCTGAACTTGCAGATTGCATTACATTTGCCTTCTGAATTTTTAAGGAGGCGCGTAAATGCGAGGAAAAAGAAAGAATCGTCCCGGGAGGGGAAGCTATATGGATTTGGTAGTAGTACAAAATTTGGTGATAGACAGTTTTACGATGCGTCCGTGCAAGCTGGAGGAGAAGTACGGCTGTTCACACGGAGTAGCGTCGCGTGCATTGAGTAAGGCCCGCAGTTTGGGAATGACGGAGGAGGCCATACGTACGATGACTCCGAAGGAGTTTTCGGAGAAGTGGTATCGTCGGGAGGTACGCGGTAAGGTAGACGGACAGGCATGCGATTATCTGCAGCCGGACTATGCCAAGATGCAGGAGATGTATGCGGCATCCCGCGAGCACGGAGGGAGCGGTACTGAAATCAAATGTGAGCTGACCAGGACAGAGGTTGTCGAGAGCGTATATTTTAGTGATGAGAACCGTGCCAAGGCGGAGAAGGAACATTTGGCGATGTATGCGCCCAAGAGCGTGGTAAGACTTTGGGGGAAATACATTGGGACCAAGGTACCGGTGACATTTAGAAAACACCATGAGATGGGCGGAGAGATCCAATTGGACTTCACCGGCGTTACGGTACCGTACGGAGATGAAAGCGAAGGGAAAAGCGCCCAGGTGATGGTGCTTACGCTGCCGGCATCGCGTTATATAACGGCCAGAGCCATAGCCTCACAAAAGCTTGAGGACGTAATACCGGCCGTCACGGATTGTCTGCATGAGCTGGGCGGAGTACCGAAGATGCTGGTGGTGGATAACTTCAAGGGCGCCGTGGTCAAGGCCTCATCCTACGGCGGCATAGCCAATGACAAAATGCTGTCGCTGTGTCGCTTTTTCGGTATGGAGCTACATGCATGTAGACCTCATAAACCCAAGGACAAGGGCGCAGTAGAGGCGGCGGTAAAAATCGTCACCCGCTCGGCCTTAGCAAGACTTCGTTATCAAATTAAGCAAGGAGAGGTTAGGTACGGCAGCGTGGGAGAGGTGAACAAGGCGCTGCAGCCTTTAATCGATACCATCAACAGTCATGAGGTTCGGGCCCTTAAACTGAGCCGTAAGGAGCTTTTTGCCAAGGAGCAGGAGGTATTGAGGATACCGGAGAGTTGGGACTATAGCGATGCGCAGAGCAATGTGCAGACGGTACCGTCGACCGGCGTGATTGAACTTGGCAAGCACCAATACGCACTACCGTCCAAATGGATCGGAAACTCGGTGATAGTTGAAACGCTCCCGAAGGTAGTCCGATTTTTATCCCACAGCCGCATAATAGCAAGCTATGAACGACGGGATGAGGTAGCGGGACTATCTGCACACCCCTCATTTTACACCGATGAACGCATTTTATCCTATGAACGTTACCGCCTGGAGCAGGATGAGTTTTTACTGCAGTGGGCCGCAGCCGTGGGGAATGAGGTGAAAGCATGGGCGGCGCAGCTGTTAAGTCGCCATGTGCGCAAAAGCGAAGCGATTAAGCAGGTGGTAAAGGTACTGTCCCTGGCCAAGGGATGCACGAGTCTTTATGATTGTCTCAACAGTGCTGTCGTAAAAAGCCGCGCCTATATCGGATATCCGGCGGTGACTGAAAGGATCATCAAGGCATTTGAAGCGGAAAACGTGCAATATGACGGTCCGCAGGATGAAACCTATAGCCTCGAGCATTACGATGCCCTCTGTAAGGATGTGATCTACTGTCGTCTGCCGTCACTAAGGTGGCCTACCTACGGAGTGTGTAAGAAAGCAGGAGTATCTACATCAGGGGAGTATTTGCAGGGAACAGAGGCAATCAAACGCAGGTATGAGCATGTAAGCCTGGCCTTAAACGCTGTCTCTGACAAGGTTTCCGACAACCGTCTCAAGGAGGCCTGCTGATATGAATTCCGTCAATTTCACAAAATGTCTTGAGCTTTTAAAATCCCTGCAATGTCGTGATGCGGCGGAGGTGTGGAAAAACTTTTCCGACCGACCCGAGGGCTTTGGCGACATGGGAATTGAGGATGTACTTGAGGTGATGCTTACGGCCGAGAAAAACGGTCGCGACCGCAGACATCAGGAAACGCTGTTGCGTCTGGCCCGTATACCATTACGCGCCATGCTCTCGCAGATTGTAAGCAATGAAGGTCGGGATGCAACCTTTCAGAAAACGTTACTGACACTGTCATCCTTGGATTTTATACGTAGCGGACGTAACGTCACCATATTCGGCGGTACCGGCACCGGTAAGAGCTATATAGCCTCAGCCCTGCTCAGGGAGAGCTGTCTGCACGGTATGGGCGGTAGGTTTTACACCGCCTCGGATTTGACGGCACTGCTGCGGGAGCTCAAGGGTACGCCGGCATATAAAACCCGTCGCCAGTCCTTGCTCAGATTGTGCGTACTGGTACTCGATGACTTCTGTCTTACCGAATACAGCGCTGATGAACTGGAGGCTCTCTACGACATACTAAATGACCGCTACGGCAAGAAAACGGTGATTGTTACCTCCCAGAAGTCCCCCGATATATGGCTTGAAAACCTGGGGAAAACAACACTTGCCGAGTCCGTAGTAGAAAGGCTGTCGACAAATAACTACACGCTGCTGCTCAAGGGTAAATCACTGCGCCACACGCTTGATTGTAACGAGGAAACGTCGGTGTCGGCATACTGAACACCACCCCCGTTACATCAGAGGCTTGCCCTCAGCGTATGCTCTGAGTACCACTATAGTTTAAAACGAAAGGCCGCATGCTTTGAGGTTAAAGAAGCGTGCGGCTTCGGCATGTCTGTAAAAAACGGACGGCTCGGTAAAAGTCTAAAAGAGGGGGAGGACACATATGGCTCGGCGGTGAATACCAAAAAGCTGCAGTCGCATTCCTCCTCCGCTTCCTCACCGCTCCCCACCTAGATCGCATTCAGATCCTCTCAGATCAGGCTGTGATCTGCTTAGATCAAGGCTGCGCCTCAAAGATCAAGCTGTGATC
>CAKTVG010000074.1 GCA_934622035.1 uncultured Oscillospiraceae bacterium | reverse complement strand
TATGTTCTCCTTTTGCGAGAAGACAACAGCGAGCGGCTTGTCCTTCTTGGAGATGATGCTATTTTTTTACTCCTCTCTCCAAGAGCTTGCCTGTCGCCTTTTTTCCCGTACAAGGCAGCGAACCGGGGGCTTTCCCTGATCCTTTACGATGCGCCGAATCAGGGCTATCGCCTGGTCTCCTTGGGGGCAAATATATTGTAACAGGCTGGCTGACTGACTTTCAACGGACGCAGAGTCCTTGGAGCAATCGTCATGCCGTTACCTCTTCATTCTACAGCTTAGGCAACGAGATGTCCCATGCCTACGACTGGTTGCCGTAAATCAAGGGGCAAATATATTGTAACAGGAGTATAAACACCATGAAAAAACAAATAATTTTGCTTCTTTTGTTTCTGCTTCTTAGCCTCACTGCCTTCTGTGCTCACGCTGAAATCATGGACTGCTTTCCGGAAGAGAAGGCCGCTAACTCTGCTTATCATCTCATGGTTGGCATGTTTGGATATACAGAGGCCGAAGCGCAGGCTCTTCGATATGAGACTTCCATTGAAGATGGATCAATCGCCACCCATGTTTCGGTTTATCCTCCGTTTCCATCCGACGCCTGCTTTTCGCTTAGCTATTTGGGAGACGGCTCACTCAACGACAATATCACCGTTCCTGACTGGTATACCGTTCCCAGTCATCCCACATCATCAGATGACGTCATCCTCGCCGCGCGTCATCTGATGACCGGTTTATACGGGTATACGCCGAAGGTCGCGGAACAATTTCAATATCAGGCCGTTGCCCATCCGGATATTCATTGGATTGATGTCTTTGTTTACCCTTTTCCGGATATGGAAGAATGCTTTTCATTGGGATACAACGAATGTGGCTTGCTGATGAGCGAAGTTCTTCCTGACATACTCGATTTCGGTGCATACGCAAGCTATGTGAAAGAAGTAGGACGCCCTTTTATGTGGTTCACACACGAGGAGAGAGCAGTCTATTCCCAAGTCTTTATCCCCAAGGTTGAGGCCGCCATGCGTCTGAATCCTTTCAGTTTTGATGTCCTCGCTCACTATGACTACACAAGATGCGTTTACGGCATTCCGGCTCAATCCGATCTTCCTGAGGAGACTGCTTTAGAAATCGCCCGCGGCGTTCTGATCGATTCCTTCGGGCGTTCGGATGAATGGGTTCAAAACGCCGGAACCGAATCGTATTTTGACATCAGCGATCCTAACCAACCTCTTTGGAAATTCTTCTTTACGCATTGGGATGGCGTTGAACAAAGACAATACGTTGTCCGGCTTCAGGCGGAGACGGGTGAGGTAATCAAAGCATTTGAATATACATCTGATTGCGAGTCCTATGAAAGATTTTAAGCGGCGCTTAATTGCTGTCCAAGCTGGTCACATAACAAACAATGCTCTCTCCATGAGTGATTCATGAAAGGAGCATTGTTTGCGTTCACTTTAAACTCAGATTACAGCCGAACACATTGCAAGAACTGCCTTCGTACCGCCTTCATTTTCCCAGAGTTTTTTCTTTGTTCGCTCTCCAACAATACCATCATTGGTGAGACCGTGTTTTGCCTGGAACTGGCATACTGCAAGCTCAGTTTTTGTTCCAAAGATACCATCAGCGTTATAAAAATCATCGTTAGGAACTCGTTCAAGATCACCGCTGACAATAAGTGTACACTGCAGGTTGAAAACAGCTTGCCCCCGGCTTCCCGATCGCAGGACCTGAGTACTAGGCCCGTACATTTCGTGCATATTCTCCGGCTTGCGTCCAGTACCACCATCACCTTCGCTAGAATACCCCTCGGCCGGAGCAAGAAAATCACCCCTGACCCAGCGATTACTGCCGATACGATACCAGACATAGGTACCGTCAAAAGAATACTCATATGCGGTAACGGAATCGCCCTTATCCAACTTAGAGCCGTTTACTGCAGAATTGACAGTAGGCTGACTCCGGACATTAACGCTGTCTGCATTGCAAAGTGCGCGCCCATTTTCACCCAAGCCTGCGCCATAATCATCAGCTTCTCCAACAATGAACTGCCTTTGCACGAATGCCGGAGTACCATTGTAGACAAGCGTTGCCCACGTAGCATCACAAGTCACGACATTAATCTGCTTACCTTCAGGGATCGTACCAAGGCGACTAGAACTCACACTCTTGGAGGAACGGACATTGACGCCGCCACCATTACTACTCTGAACTACTGCCATAATAATTACCTTCCTTTTTTGTTTAGATGTGTTTAGCTGAAGTTTGAGTGGCCACTACTTTCCTTCGCTGATTAGATTTTACTGCAGAAAATGATAGTATAAAAGTGAATTCTCCATGCAGAAAACATGAAGAATTCGTGAAAACAATATTAATTATGAGCCTATATAATTGTCAGCCTACCGCAGACAGTAAAAAATATCTGAACACTAACTCATTTTACAAATATGTGGAGAGGCATTTCGTATGAAAGAACCGCTTTTTTCCAGAATACCAACCCCATTCTCAACAAAACTCTTGTACTTCAAGCCATAACTGCCGTCACCACACCATTGCCATTTAGTTCCACCCCAGCAACTGCTGACTATCATCGTACTCGCCACAGTTCGCCCATTAAAAAATACTCAGTAACCACTTGCTCTCGTAGCCTTCATCCCAACAGGGTACGATGGTGATCTGATTCGAATCGATGTTAATATTTGGGGAAATATCGATATTTCCGTAATAGCGGTCATATTTTGCGTCGTACTTTCGACATGTTCTTCTCTGATAAACATCGTCCACATATATATCGAAGTCAATAACACGAATCGGTTGACCTCCATCGAATCGATTAATCTCGCCTTCAGCATAGATGCGGATATCTGCTGTCTGCCCGTGCAGCCTGCAAGATGCGTAATAGGGAACATCCTCCACGTACATCGTATCCATTCTCTACTCCGATGCATGGTCTTTCGACTGAGTGGTCGGCAGAATGGTTATTATCGGAGTTTGCCAGCCGGAGCGCAGGATGGTAAGAGATTGACGCTTACATGTTCACCATCAGAGCCCATGCTTTTCAGCTAAAGAGGTTCATTAAAGGGGCTGTGCAGGTTTAATTTCTGCAACGGCCCCTTATGACAATCATAATATCATTTTAGGATGGCGGCAACGAAGGACCTATGATTTTTGCTTTACAGACAACTCATTTCACTCATCGAAAGAGAATGTTTAAGAGCCCCATCTAACCTTGGTCGTATCACGGAAGGCTGATATTTACAGAAAGAATTTCACAGAGCCTTCACAATATCTTATTGTTTCCAGAATGAAGAGACAACTACTTCAATCTCTTTTGCATCACATGTAGTAGTCAGCGAACAGACAGTCGTGCCCTCAATCCAGACAAACCGGTTCTTCTCCATATTTGAACTCCTGTATACCCGGATGCCGCCAATTTCCAT
>CAKTVG010000073.1 GCA_934622035.1 uncultured Oscillospiraceae bacterium | reverse complement strand
GTTTCCGAACTCATGCCGTTGTTCTGCGAACTTGATGAAGTGATGATCACGCTTCAGCACGGCGTGCTGCACAGAAAGCAGACACTGGCAAACGGCGGGGAATACTGCGATTACTACATTACCGGAAACAGAGAATAAACGGAGAAGCTCGTATCGGTCAATAGCTGATACGAGCTTCTTTTCATATTTTTTAGATTGTGTTTCTTCAGACCTTCCATCCGGCAGCCTGCTTGCGTTCCACCACAAAGCGACGGTAGAGTCCGTCAACAGCCATCAGCTCGTCGTGCGTACCCTGCTGGACGATCTCGCCGTGATCGACAACGAATATTTTGTCGGCGTTGTGCACGGTTTTCAGCCGATGGGCGATCATGATGACCGTCTTATCGTGGGTCAATTCTGCAACGGCCTCCATCAGTTCCTTTTCATTTTCGGGGTCAACATTGGCGGTGGCCTCGTCGAGAATGATGACAGGCGCGTCCTTCATGATGGCCCTGGCGATGGAAATGCGCTGGCGCTCGCCGCCGGAGAGGGTTGCGCCGCCCTCGCCGATGACGGTATCAAAGCCCTCCGGCAGCGCCATGATAAAGTCATAGCAGCGCGCTTTTTTCGCCGCAGCCTTTATCTCCTCCATGGAGGCATTCGGCTTTCCGAAGCGGATATTGTTGGCAATGGTATCCGAGAACAGATAGACCCGCTGGAACACGAAGGAAAAATTGCGGATGAGGCTGTCGTAGCTGTATTCCCGCACATCCCGTCCGCCAAGGCTCACGCTGCCTGACTGCACGTCCCAGAACCGCGCCATGAGATTGCACAGCGTGGTCTTGCCGCTGCCGGACGGGCCGACGATGGCGACGGTGGTTTTCTCCGGAATGGTCAACGACACATCATGCAGAATGGGCTTGCTATCATAGGAGAAGTCCACATGGGAAAGGGCAATGTCCTCGCGCTCCGGCGACAGCTCCTCGCCGTCGATGTCCATGGGTTCTACGCGCAGAATCGCATTTGCCTTATCTACACCGATGTCAATGGAGCGGAACAGGGAGGAAAAGCTCCCAGCAGAGTCCAACTGCTCAAAGAGAATGAACGAGCAGATGAGCATCAAAAGGCAGTTCGACAGCTCCATGGTGCCGCCGAAATAGAATACGATGGCGGCAGCGCAGACGGCAACGCCGGTGAGCTTGTTGACAACAAACTGCGCCAGCATATAAAGCACCGACGGGATCTCCATGGCAAAGGATGCCCTCCGAGCCTCCTCCACCGCGCCGTGTACCTGCGTGGCGGAGTCGTGGGTCAGGTCGAAATTCTTGACCTCGGCGATGCCCTGCACATATTCCAACACCTTGGAGACAAGGCGTTCGTCAGCGTTGAACTTGCGCTGGGCAAGATTTTGCTCCGAGCGCTGCATGGCGGCGTTGACGGCAAAGAACAGCACCAATCCGGTAAGCGTGATAAGCCCCATGCGCCAGTCAAAGAGGAACATCATCGCCGCGATGATGCCGGAGGTCAGAAAGCCGCGGGTGGTGACCATCACCACGCGGGTGGCGACATTGGCCATATTCTCCATGGTGTTGGTGGTGACGGACGTGACCTCGCCGAGGCTGTTGTCATTGAACCAGCCCATAGGCAGATACCGCAGATGCTCGGCGATCTCAATGCGCTTGTTGGCGCAGGCGCGGTAGCCCGCGCGGGTCTGGAGCATGGTTGCCTTCATGTTGATGGCGATGGTCACGATCAGGGATGCGACGAGGATGCCGAGGCTCGTCCATAAAGTTGCCATAGTGACGTTCCTTTCCAGCAGCGCCTGAATGACGATGGCGGCTGCCGGAATACGCATAGCGGAGCAGATGGCGCTGACCACACCCAGCCAGATAGAGGCGATGAACATTCTGCGGTTGTCCTCACCGCAGAAATCAAAGAACTTTTTCAGTGTCTGGAGCATTACGCCACCTCCCCGTCATCTTTGACGCTGATGTGGGCCTCCCACATGGTTTGATAAAGCGGGCAGGACGCAAGAAGCTCCGCCTGCGTGCCGGTGGCTTCGATTCTTCCCTGATTCACGACAATGATCTGATCTGCATCGGCGATGGTGGAAAGCCGGTGGGCAATGACCAGCAGCGTTTTGCCCCGCACCAGCTTTGCCAGCGCGGACTGGATGACCGCCTCATTCTCCGGGTCGGTGTACGATGTCGCCTCATCCAGAATGACGATGGGTGCGTCCTTGAGAATGGCACGGGCAATGGAAATACGCTGCCGCTCGCCGCCGGAGAGGTGTCCGCCGGAAGCGCCGCAGACCGTCTGATAGCCGTTTTCCAGCCCCAGGATAAACTCATGGCAGCCGCATTTCTTCGCGGCGTCGAGGACCTCTTCATCGCTTGCGCCCTTTCTGCCCATGCGGATGTTGTCCATCACTGAAAGGTCAAAGAGATAGTTGTCCTGGGAGACATAGGCAATGCGCTTCGTGCACTCCGCCAGTGGAAGTGTACGGATATCCACGCCGCCCAGCTCAATGGCACCGTCCTTTACATCCCACAGGGAGGCGATAAGCCGGGCAATCGTAGACTTCCCGCTGCCCGAAGGGCCCACCAGTGCGTTGACTGTCCCCGGGGCAATATGCAGATTGATTCCGTGGAGTACCTCCTTGTCGTGATAGGCAAAGCGGGCATTTTTCAGGTCAATGGCGTTGTCCGCAGGCAGCTTTTCCGCGCTTTCCGGGCGCTGCATATCCTCGCCGGACAGAACCTCCGCCACCTCGCCCACGATGGTCTTGACCTGTGCAATGTCGTCGGTGTAGGAAAAAGCGGTGATCAGCGGCTGCATAACGCCGAACGAAAGCACGATGACCGTCAGAAACGTCTCCGCCGACAGTGTGCCGTGCATATAGAGAAGGCAGCCCACCGGCAAGATGCCGAGAAGTGTCGATGGAAGAATTGCCATTCCGGCCACCTGCCCGAAGAGACTCCCGCGCATCCAGTCGATAAAGCAGTCCGCACCTTCCTTTGCAGCGGAGACAAACTTTGCGTAGCTGGTTTTGGACTGGCCGAAGGCCTTGATGACCTCAATGCCGCTGATGTATTCCACAGCCGTGTCGTTCAGCGCCTTTGTCGCGGTGACCGTTCGCTGAAACTTCTCGTTGTAGCCGCTGAACATGGACATAAAGCAGAGAATGCCCAGCGGCACGACGATCAGCATGGAAAGCCCCATACGCCAGTCCTTGAGGAACAGCAGCACCAGCACCGCCAGCGCGCCCACGATGTTGGCCGTCATCTCCGGCAGAAGATGCGCGAGTGTGGTTTCAATGGAATCCACCCGCTCCACGATAATGTTCTTATAGGAGCCGGAGGAACGGTCCAACACCGAGCCAAGAGGCAGCGTCGCCAGCTTGTCCAGCAGCCGTGTGCGGATACCCGCCAGCACATGGAAGGTGGCATGGTGGGAAAGGGAGGTGGAAACGCTGTGCAGCACATAGCGCAGCACCCAAAAGCCCGCCATCCACGCGCAGAGGGTCAGGCAACGGGAAAGCTCCGCCGTGCCGTTTACCAGTGCGGCAATAATTCGAATGATGATGAAATACGGAATAAGCGAGCAGGCGACGCCCAGCAGCGCCGTAAGGACGCTCAAAGCGTACTCGCCGTACCGCCCTTTTGCCAGCTCTGCCAGCCATGAGGC
>CAKTVG010000072.1 GCA_934622035.1 uncultured Oscillospiraceae bacterium | reverse complement strand
CTCCGTGCTGCTCTCGTCAATGTCGAGGTTGCAGCCGGTCACGTCCGCAAAGTCCAGAACATCCGGGTTGGCCTCCGCAAGATTTCTGGCCCGGGTCACCATGAATTTTCCGGCATCCTCGTCAAGAAGCACCCTTGTGTCCGCGCCGAGAGTTCTGGTCGTATGGAAGGCTGCGACCTTTTCCTGATTCTCCGCCCGGTAGGCAAGCTGCGCACGGATTTCCTCTACGGTGCTGCCGCGCCGGTCGGAGAACCACGGGGAGAGCTTTCTGGCGCAGTTTTTGCAGAGATTTCCGTTTTCCAGCTTGCGGTTTCCAAGTAAGCCGATCTTTTCTCCGCAAATGTCGCAATATTTTTTATCGAACAGTCCCATATATACCTCGATCTCCTTTGCGTCTGCTTGCTAAATTATGCGCTGTAGGGCGCGTCTGCCTTGGCATTGAGCACTGCACCGAAGATGTACAGAGCCGGAACGGCCACGCCCGTCAGGACGCTGACGATGCTAAAGTCGCCGTCGTTGATCAAATTCATCACGATGCTCAAAATACTGAACACAGCCACGACGACGCCCCAGGCGATGAGTCTGCCGGCTTTTTCGCTGCGCTTACTGTGCTTGATGCCCTTGATTCCGGCAATCAGCTGGCAGATGCCGCCGGCCAACGTCAAAAACAGCGCCGCCCAGAAAGAAAACTTCAGTCCGGAGGCCGCACCCAGCCCCGCAGCAAGTGCACCGATTCCGGCGACCAATACACCCACAATGATGGAAAATGCAGATGCAATAATCATTAAAATGCCCGTAACCTTTAAAAACACATGTCCTTTCATAATAGATCCTCCTTACATATTTGTGGTTCATTTTTTTCGTGATTCCGCAGAGTGCACAGCAGTGTGCCCTGCGCAAAAACGTACTGTCGTTCAGCGCTGCGCGCAAGGGGCGCTCAGCCGCCTTTTGGAGCAGGCCTCGGCAGCCCCGCCTCAAGCTGCGATGTGCGGCAGGCCTCCTCTGCAATGCGAAGCACCAAGGCCTCCAGCGCGGCGGCGTTCTCGCCGCTGCACTTTTCGGATCGCTCTCCGTCCTCGGTGCGCCAGACGATGCAGATTTCGCTGCCGGCCTCCTCTGCAGCATCCTGGGACGGCTTTTCATACGCAGGCAGCGCAGCCTCCGCCAGCGTATTCTGCAGCTCAAACCATTGCACCCAGGTAAGTTGCCATGGGATCGGGGTCGAAGACGCATCCTTCCCGTTTCCTCTCGTCTCGCCGCCATCCGGGCTCATGAACCGTCCGGTCAGCACGGGAAGGTCGTTCTCCAGATAAAAATGCATCGTAAAGCAACGGGAAGAATTCGTATGGGTTTGCTGCCAGCGAAATTCGATCAGCTCTTTTCCCGCCCGGTACGCATCCGGGTTTTCCATTCTGCCTCCGTCCTGTATCCGGCTCCCGATAAAATACCGATACAGCAGAACGCCCGCCAGCATAACAAACGCGGTCGCCAGCATGATAAGTAGTGAAATTTTCCGTGATTTTTTCACGTTGATCTCCCATTTGGAACAGCCGCTACGCTCATGGGCTGCTGCGCAGCGCGCCGTTTCCTGTGCCTGTCAGCTCCATGGGTCTTCCGCCGCAGGAATACGGATGCCGCTGAGAATGCTGGAGTATTCCCAAAGGAACCATTCGCCGGTCGAGGCCTTCTGCCGCAGCTTCATGGGCCGCGGCGAATCTGCGCCCGCCGTTTTAAGGAACACACGCAGATAGCCTGGTTCCAAATCCTGTGGTCTGGGGTCTGCGAGCACGTTCAGCGCGTACGGCACCTGCGGCTGATACCCGTTTTCCGGCGTCGAGCCTTCAAAATACGCAAGCGGCAGATAGGGCTTGCCGCGCAGTCGGTCGCGCAGAAACTGGCAGTCATACGGCGTCATGGGCTTCGGGCCGCGCAGAAGGTTCATTGCGGCAGCGCCGGCCTCCTTATTTCGGTCAAACAGCGCCAGCGCGCACAGAAACAGGGCGCAGATGCGCTCTGGCTGCCGCCCCTCGGCGGCAAGCAGTTCAAATTCCGGCAGATTTTCCGGCATCTTTTGAATTACGACCTGCAAGATGATCCCTCCTTATGCTGTAAAGTGGCGTTCCTCCGTATCGGGCCTCCCGGGGGATGCGCGGCGGTTGTCCCGCCGCGCGCACCCTCGTTCAGGAAACCATTGCGCGGTAGATAAAGGTGACGATCTGTGCACGGGTGCACCTATCGTCCGGACTGAAGGTGGTGGTGCTGGTACCATTGGTGATCTTGTTTTCCACGGCCCAGAGCACGGCCTTTTCATAGTAGCTGCCGGGCTTTACGTCCTGAAACGGCATATTGGTCGTTTTCGGTTCGGGCTGACCCGATGCGCGCCACAGGAAGGTCACGGCGTGCGCACGGGTGCAGGTGCCCTCGGGCTCAAAATGCGTCGCATCCGCGCCGGAGGTAATGCCGTTTGCCACCGCCCAAAGCACCGGGTCATAGTAGTATGTTCCCTCGGCAACGTCGACGAAGGGATTGGTCGGCTTTGCTTCCACCTTCGCAAAAACCGCCTCGATGGTATGGTTGGCCGTGACGTTCTTGAAGGTGTACGACGTCACCGTGCCGACGTCCGTTCCGTCTACCAGCACCTTGGAGACGGTATAGCCGCTGTTCGGTTGGATGGCAAAGGCTTGATCCGCGCCGGCCTTGACGGTGACGCTGCCGGAGGGCGTGATTGTGCCGTTGGCACCTGCCTTGGCCGTGATAACGGGATCCTCCTGTACGGGGGTGCCCTTGGCGGTCATGGTTTCAGTCCAGAAGAACTTTTTCTCCCAGTCCAGCTTGCACAGCGTGTCGTTGAGATAAAGCTTGGCTCCCTTCGCAACGCCGACGCCGCCGATGTCATAGGATACATAGATAAAGCACTGGTATTCGCAGCTCTCACCGTCCGACGTTTTTCCTGCCTGGAAGGTAAAGGGCTTATCGGAATAATAGGTCCAGTCGTCAAAGCACTTCAGCCAATCGACGCGCTCGAGCTTCATCTACGGCGGCAGGCCGTCGATCTTGCAGTAATCGCTGTCCGGCGCCGGGCTTTCGCCCGCGACAGGCGCCTTCACGGACAGATTCAAATTGGTGATCTCGAGCCGGTTCAGCCAAAGGCCGCCCAGATTGGTGTCTGACTCGTCGTGCAGCTTATAGCATGCGCCGGCGCTGATGTTGTTCATCTCCATCCAGTCGTCGTTCCAAATGGCCTCCGCCCAGCTTCCGGGCTTCCACTCCTCATTGGCATATTTCAGCTTTCCGGTGCCGCTGCGGAACACATAGCCGGGCTTTTCTCACCCATCCTTTCATCAAAGCGTGTCGATTACGCCTGCGAGGTAGGTTGGCGATACCGACGCATAGATAAAACCATCGGCCAGCTGATCCTTCACCGTCTGCCGCACCTCAGAAGCAAGCAGTTCGTCTGTGCTCTCATCTACCAGAAGCAGGACCTTGCAGGCCCAACCGAGCCGCCTTACAGCACTGCAGAGCCTGAGTCTCTCGCTCAGCTTCCAGAGGCCCTGTCGGATGACCTCCATCACCAACACGTTGGCACGGCAGGTACGGCACAGAGCAAGCGTTTCCTCCGGCTTTGGAGAACAGTAGACAAGGAAATCCATGTCGCATCCCGAAAGCGACTGCATGACCGC
>CAKTVG010000071.1 GCA_934622035.1 uncultured Oscillospiraceae bacterium | reverse complement strand
TGCTGGAACTGATTCTCCCCATTCTGCGCAGGCGCGAGAAGCTCCTGAATCAGCTTGAACACGGAAACAATGTGCCGCTTCGGCGGCGCACAGAACTCTGCAACTAAAAGAATCGTCGCGGTTAATAGTCCCTCGGCAGCGTCATAAAAATACGAGTTTTCTCCAAAGGAACCGGCCTCCATGCCGGAAAGGATAATCGTCTTGGAGATGATCTTTGCATACTTTTCCGCCTTTGCGCGGTGGGTCAGTTCATCCGGAAAGGCAATCGCCAGATCCATATAACGGTTCACGAGGTGCAAAAGGTTGTTGCCGCTTGAACGTGTGGGATTGCGCAGATCAATCACGGAAACGCGGTAGCCGTAGCGTTCTGCGACACCGCCGTAGTTCCGGAATACATCGCCCTTGGTGTCCGTGGAGAGGAAGCTCATGCCGCTGGCACAGGCGTATTCGATACACGGATACAGCCAGAAGGCCGTCTTGCCGACACCTGCCGCGCCGATCATGAGGACGTGGACGTCGCCGGTGTCCACCAGCGCGGTCGTGTTGCCGGTGCAGCCGACCACGATGCCCTGCGGGAGAGGCTTCCCATTTTTGTCTGTTGGGCTGTCACCATTTGCGGCCTGCGCGCGCCACTTCTTCGGCGTGAAAGAAACAAAATGATAGGTTCTGCGGATTTCGCGTTTCGTTGCCCAACACGCCGTGCCGTGCTGACCGTTTCCGACGGTTTTGGCCTTGATGCCGTTGAGATTGTACAGGTGCGTGACCAGCGTGATGCCACCGAGAACGCAGGCCATCCCGACGGCAACGAGAATTAAAATCGTAAGGTTGGACATACGACCTCCTGTGAATGCAAAATGTCCTCATTCCAATCCTTGCGGGTCGGAATGAGGACTTCGTTTGAAATACCATGCGTGTTCAGTTTTGCAGCAATTCTTTGACTTGCGGTTTGCCCGGCCTCGTCATTATCCAGACAGAGGCAGACGTGGTTGAGTTTTGAATTGTCCTTCATCATCTGCCAAAGCACATGGTCGGAAACACCGCAGGCCGCGGCGTAGCTGTGATCCTGCCAATTGGTTTTATTCAGAGAAATGAAGCTCAAAAGGTCGATGGGCGCTTCAAAGAAATAAAGGCGGTTGCTCTGTCCGCACCAATGAAACGAAAACTCCGGTCGGCTGCCGTCCTGATTGCCCTTGTAGCTGCTCTGAGAGTTTGTCGCGCGCTTGTGCGCATGGCGGGCAACGCCGTCTTGGTCATATCCGACGAACACGGCGTTGTGGTGCTCGGCGGATTCGTAGATCATTCGCTCCCGCACGAATGCGTTCAGCACCTCGCGGGCAATGCCGCGCTGCTGCAAGAGGTAGGCGTAGACGCGGCGCATTGTGTTGTTTCGCTTCGGAAGCAGAAATTCTTTTGTTGGTTTCTGTTGTATTGCAGCGTGTTTCGTCGGTTTTTCAAAGCCGGAGCGGCCGTCCAGCAAAAGCTCTACCGCTTCCGGATAGTCCAACGCATAAAATCTCCGCACGAAATCAATCGCATCGCCGCCGACACGCTCATACTGGTGAAACCACAGATTACCTCGGACCGTAACCTTGGCACTTCCGTCTTTCCATTCGTATTCGCTGCCGGAGCGCTTTAATCCCTCCCCGCGGCGTTGGAGAAATGCCACGAGATCGGTCTCCCGCGCCGCCTGTTTTTGCGCCTCCGTGAAATGAATATACATTTAATTATTCCTCCATCTTCAGTCCCTGCGCCTGCTTCTTTTCTTGCAGCTTCCGCCGCAGCTTGCGGTCTGTGCGATGAGCGTTCTCACTTTGAAATGCCGCATCGTTTTGAATCATCTGCGCAAGCTGCGTGAGCAGGCGTAACGCTGAACCGTTTGCCGAAAAATCTTCGCGCCGCAGCGCCTCCTGAATGATCTGATTCTTGATCGACCGGAATGTTTCGTTTTCCGAAAGCGACCTGTGCTCCTGCGCACTCTCATTATAAATATGGAGCATCTTTTCACGGCTCTGACACCACGAATCATACAACGCCGCAATACGCGCATCCTTGGAAAGCGCATCCACGATGTCGTCCACCAACCGCTTTTCCCGCGCGGGCAGATAGGCATATTGTTTTTTGCCTTTAACCTTTGGCAGCCGCGATGCCAGCGACGTCAGAAGCGCTTCGATTTTCGGATTCTCATCGCTCTGCACAAGCTCTGCCGCAGCCTGCTTGAGGCCGTCACGCCGCTGCGTCTGTTCCTCATAAATGCACAGCAGCTCCTGCGCAAAAATATCCCGCGCCAAAGACGACCGCAGCCGGTTGACCCCCTGTTTGGAAAGATAGCCCTCGCGCGGGTCCGTCGAATAGGCAATGAGATGGACGTGCGGATGATTCCCCTCATCGTGAAAAGCCGCGTACCATTTTAGATGCTGCAACGGAATTTTCAAGCTCTCCGAGAGCGCCTGTGTTTGACCGCGCAGAAAATCCCGCCAGCGCTCGCCGCTGTCGAAGCCGAGCCGCTGTGCATCCTCGCGGCGCAAAGAAATGATCGCCGTGTAGACGTTTCCCTTGTGCGCATTCAGCTCTGCCTCGACTTTAGAAAGCTGAACGGCTACGCCATCGTCGGTGAACAGGCCGTGCGCACCGAAGCGCTGCGCGCGCGGACGCAGCGCAATATAATCCGCGTAGGCGCTGCGGTGCAGCAGCTCTGCCGCGTTTTCTTCGAGGCTTCGTGCGATAAATTCCGAGGCTGTGCCCTGCGTCTGTGCGCGCAGATAGTCCTCATATTCTAATGAGCGCTTACTGTCCGGAAAGTCTTTCAAAATTTTCTGAACCAGTGCTTTCTGCTTCTCCGTCGCCGGAAGAAATTTTTTCGAGTCGTCGAGCTTCTCCACACCCTCGCGCGTGGCGATGTACTTCGCGTACCTGCCCGCGTGCTTGAGGTATTTGAATTTTGTCACCAGCCGTGCCATGCTCACTCCTTCTGCCAGCGGTAGGCGTCCTCAAAGGAGAACGCGCCGTTCAGCCGCTTGACCTCCTGTACGCACTCGCCGCGCAGCCGTGAAAGACTCTCGCGGTCGATATTGCAGCTTGCCGCAGCAACGTTCATAGTCATGGCCAGCTCCACCGCAAGCTTGAAGAGCAGGCGGCTGATGCGATTGTCGCTCTCGGAAAGCATTCCCTTCATGGCCGAGAGAAAGACATTCGGCAGGACAGAGCTTTCGTTCTGCGCATCCAGATGCGCCAGGTAAAACTTCACGGCTTTTTCAATGAACTCCGACTTGCTGCGGCAGTTGTCGGCAGCATAAGCCTCGGAGATCTCCTCCAACGTCTGCGGATGCAGCCAGAGCGCAAACTTCTTTTTGTCCTTTGGCAGCGGCATATTATCCCTCCTATCTGCGCAACCCCTGAAAATCGAGGAATCCGCTTTTGCAACCCTGATTGGAATTTGACTGCGAAACCCCGCAAAGCCTTGTGCGACCGGCGTTGCCGGACGCTGTGCAGTGTGCCGGGGTGCGGTAACAACCCCGGTGCTTTCTCCTGCTGTCCTGCAAGAAATCGGCTATACCCCGTAACCCGTCTTTTTGTTTGCCCCGTTTTTCGCCGCAACGGGCGCGCAACGCCGCGCAAAGCGGTTTCCTGCGGTCCGGCCCGATGGTTCCCGCAAAGCCCCACACGCGGCCAAACACGGCCTCACGGGCGGGACTGCGGCTTGTGTGGAACCTTCCCATCCAACTGGGTAAAGCAGCTTTCGGTATAGGACAGCCCGTGCCGTTTCGCAGCGCCATCGAGAATGCGCAGCATGTCCGATTCT
>CAKTVG010000070.1 GCA_934622035.1 uncultured Oscillospiraceae bacterium | reverse complement strand
CCGTCCATCTTGGTGTCGTACCGAGCTTTGAGCCGTTTGGCTAATTCTTTCTGTAGCATATTTGATTTCTCCTTTTTAGGGTAATAAAAAAAGCAGATAGATTTTTGATTTCTATCTGCCTTGCGTATCATTATTTGGTTGTGTGAGAGTTCAAAACCTCTTACAAAGGGAAAATACCTTTTTTATATCTACAGAATCGTTTGCTGAAATTTCGCCGTATAAATGGCGAAAACCCCGATAAAATCGGGGTTTTCTTTGGCTACATCTTTTTTGTAGCCTCTTTATGGTCGGAGTGGCGGGACTTGAACCCGCGGCCTCTTGGTCCCGAACCAAGCGCGATACCAAACTTCGCCACACCCCGAAAGCATGACTATTATACGCATCCGGAACCGGTTTGTCAAGCCCCAAGCGTATATTTTGCCAGAATCTTCATAGAATAGCGTCGAGGTGGTTTGCATGCTCCGCGGCATTCGAAATAAAATACTTCTTTGCGCCTGCATTCTGGGCGCCGCACTCCTGCTGAAATACCGTTTCCCGGCGGCAGGACAGGAGGTCGGCCGCTGGCTGTCCGGCACAGGCAGCCGCGTTTCCAGTGCCATTTCCTGCTTTGCTGAACGGCTGCGCACCGGCGGACTGGCAGACGCCGTGGAGGTTTTCCATGAAGCTTTTGAAAATCACGAAGTACCTTGACGTATCTCCGGCCTTCCTCGGCTTTTTCTGCGCCTATTTCTATTTTGACCCGGCACAGACCTTCTGGGCATTTTTCCTGTCGGCTGCGCTGCACGAGGCCGGACACCTGATTGCGCTGCGCTGCATGCGGGTCAGAATACATAAGCTTCGACTGGGGCTGACCGGGGCAGTGCTATATACGCCGCCGCTTGCGTATGGCCGGGAGCTGCTTGCCGCCGCAGCAGGCCCGGCGGTGAACGCCGTCTGCACGCTTGCATTCCTGCATGTCTGGCCACGCTTTGCACTTGTCAACCTACTGCTGCTGTTTTACAACCTTCTTCCATTGTATCCGCTCGACGGCGGGCGAATTCTTCGAGCGGCACTGCATCTGCTGCTGCCGGACAATGCCGCCGTGCTTGTGGAAAAAATACTTGCTGCTGTCGTCCTTGCTGCAATAACCGCCGCAGCCTGCTGCCTGACCTGCGTCTGGCACGCGGGACTGTGGCCGGTTATTCTCTGCGCGCTTCTGCTGCTGCGGGTCACCGGGACGGTTTTTCCGCCGCGAAGAAGCTGCAAATCGTCACACAGAGCAAATTTACAAAAATAATCCTTGATTTCTCCGGAGATTGTGATATAATAGGCGTGCTACGGAGGCTTAGCTCAGCTGGTTAGAGCGCCTGCTTCACACGCAGGAGGTCGATGGTTCGAGTCCATTAGTCTCCACCAGTTACCGCCGCGATTCAGCAGAATCGCGGCGGTATTTTTTGCTGTTCTCAAGCCTGAAAGGATGGAAAGCAGCGTAAAAATGTGCTATACTGTCATCAACGACTCAGTAGGAGGTTACCATGCAGAAAAAGAAAAAGCCGCGCAGTGGGTGGCCAGAGGCGGCCAAGGCACTGCTGATTTTTACGCTGGTCTTCCTCTTTATGTTCCTGACGGAAGACGGGGAGTACATGGCGACGCTTCACGCGCTGGACCGCGGTAAGACGGAAGAGTGCAGCTCAACGGTTTTGCGTCTGGACGAAAATTACAAGCTCGTTAGGAGGTATGGCAAGCACCGACGCAACTTTGATATCCTCTGCCTGCAAAACGGCCTGCGCCTCGGCGTCTACCGTGATATTCTGAAGAGTGCGGACATCACGCCGGAGATGCTGGACGCGCTGGTTGGAAAGCGGGTCGAGGCCGTTTATGTGGTGCCGCAGACGCTGCCCTACAATGTCCATGTCCTGATTTCCCTGCGCGTCGACGGCGAGCAGTGGCTCTCGCCGGAGCCTGTGCCGCACAACTATCTGAATGAAGTACGGTACCAAGGGCGGACTTTGCTCATGATTTTTTCCGTCCCCTGGGGCCTCTATCTCCTTGCTGCGCTGATCGGCGTGATCGTCAGGGTACGGAAGTGGGCAAAGAGGCGCGGCGTGGAGCGCAGAAAGAAAGAGACCAGACGAAAGCAGATCATCCTCAATCAATTTGCGCAGAAGATCTACACGCGCCCGGAAATGGAGTGCTGGTTTGCGGCGCAAAAGGAAAGGGAAAAGAGAAATACGCTTTCTGTTCTTTGCAGAATCCTGATACAGGCGCATCCGACGGCCGCAGAGCTGGAGCAGGGGATTGCCACCGCGGGGCAGCAGACGACTGCCGCCGGCATTCTTCAGAAAAGCGGAACGCTGACGCAGGAGGCAGGCAATGCCTTGCGCAAGCTGCCGGAAGGGGAGCTGAGCAGCGCCTTTGTCATTCTGCTTCTGACGTTTCAGATTGCGGACGAAAGATGCCGCGCCGCCTGTGGGAGCAGCTGCAAGCATTGGTGGCACACGGCTTTGCCGAAGGAGAGATATCTCTGAGCGCCGTGCGCTCGGTTCGCCGCGTTTAGCTCCGGTGGAAGCTGAACCGGATTTTATTGCTTTTGCAGCAGATCGTAAATAGACGAATCCTTCTGAACGTGAGCCGGGCACACTTTGGGCATACGGTTGACAAAAGTGCCTTCTCAAAGTATAATAAACACATACCCCTTACAGTATGGAGGACTTGGTCATGAAACAATGCATGGACGCAGAAAATCTGCACCGCCGTTTGAAAAAAATTATCGGTCAGGTACAAGCCATTGACCGAATGATAGACGAGGATGTACCCTGCGAGGACATTCTCTCCCAGATCAACGCTGCAAAATCCGCTTTGAACGGGTGCGGCAAGGTTGTACTTGAGGGACATATCCAGCACTGTGTCCGGGATGGTATCGAGCACGGCGACGCAGACAAAACCATCGAGAGCTTCACAAAAGCCGTGGAACGCTTTGCCAATATGCAGTAATATTCCCCAAAGCCGATCTTATGGATCGGCCTTTTTCTTTACCCTCTTGAAAACATATACCCCTATATGTATAATATACCAATACCCCATTGGGTAATGAAAGGGGTCTCGTTTATGAAGCGAGTTATGGAGAGGCTGGAACACCTCTTGGAACTTGGCGGTATCAAGAAAGATATTACATTGCTTGTAATCTCCGGTATCGCCGTTGTTTGCAGCCTACTGAAATTTCAGCCGTTCCCCTTTGACATGGCATGGTTTGCGATCGTGCTGTGCGGTCTGCCTATCATTCTGGAAGCAGTGATCGGGCTGGTTACGGCCTTTGACATCAAAGCGGATGTGCTGGTGTCTCTGGCGCTGATCGCTTCCGTCTGCATCGGAGAGACCTTTGCCGCCGGTGAGGTCGCATTTATTATGCAGCTCGGTGCATTACTTGAAGAACTGACCGTGGCGCGCGCCCGCGCCGGGATCGAGAAGCTGGTGCATCTGACGCCGCAGACGGCGCGGGTGCTGCGAAACGGCAAGGAAGAGATCATTCCTGCCGAGCAGGTCAAGGTCGGGGATCATATCCGCGTGCTTCCGGGTGAAGGCGTTCCTGTGGACGGTGTGATTCTTTCCGGGCAGACCTCCATCAATCAGGCGGTAATGACCGGCGAATCCCTCCCTGTGGACAAGACCGTGGGCGATACAGTGTCCAGCGGTACGGTCAATCAGTTTGGCGCATTTGAAATGGAAGCAACGAAGGTCGGCGAGGACAGTTCTATTCAGCGGATGATTCGCCTTGTGCAGTCTGCGGATGCAGGCAAAGCAAAGATCGTCGGACTTGCCGACAGATGGGCTACTTGGATCGTGGTGAT
>CAKTVG010000069.1 GCA_934622035.1 uncultured Oscillospiraceae bacterium | reverse complement strand
GCTTTTGCTGGCTGCACTGGTTTGGCATATATAGAGATACCCGATAGTGTGAAGAAGATTGGGACTGGTGCTTTCGAAGACTGCAGTAGCCTGATAAGCATTGCATTACTATATGGTGTGGCGGAAATCGGATGGAATGAATTCAGATGCTGCACTGGTCTGGCATACATAGTGATACCAGATAGTGTGACGGAAATCAGATGTGGTGCTTTCGAAGGCTGTACTGGCTTGACAAGCATCGTATTACCGAATAGCCTAACGGAAATCGGATGGAATGTTTTCAGAGGTTGTACTGGTCTGGAAGGTATAATGATACCCGATAGCGTGAAGAAGATTGGGGATGGTGCTTTCGAAGGCTGTACTGGTTTGACAAGAATCGCATTACCGGATGGCCTGACGGAAATCGGACAATGTGCTTTCGAAGGCTGTACTGGTTTGACAAGCATCGTATTACCGGATAGCGTAACGGAAATCAGATGGAATGCTTTCAGAGGTTGTACTGGTCTGGAAAGTATAATGATACCGAATAGTGTGAAGAAGATTTGGGATGGTGCTTTCAAAGGCTGTACTGGTTTGACAAGCATCGCATTACCGGATGGCCTAACGGAAATCGGACAATGTGCTTTCGAAGGTTGTACTGGTCTGGAAAGTATAACGATACCAAATAGTGTGACAGAAATCGAAAATTACGCTTTCTCGGGATGTGATTATTTGCTTGAAAGTGTTAAAAAAGAACTGACGGCAAAGTATGGACATTGTATATTTGAAAAAAGTTGGAATAATTTTTCCGCATTATGATAGTTATCGAATCAAAACGTAAGAAACTCGAGACGATCCTGCGGAGGTATCCTGGGGCGGTGATCGCGGATGTGACGAGTCACGCGGGGGATGATTTGGTGAAACTGAGTCCGTTTTATCCGCACGGGGGGATTCCGGTGCCGTTCAGCGAGGGGTTCACGGCTACTTGTGTGGAGGCGGTCTGGCAGGGACTGAAGGTGTTTGAGGGGGCGGATGTGGACACATCGCTGTTTCTCAATGACACAATGAAGAACCTCAAACGGACTGTCCGGCGGTTCGGAAGGCCGTTGGGGCATAGGAAGGGAGTGTACGGGAAGGAGTTGCTGGGCTATGTCGAGGCCCGTAAGCAGATCTATCTGCCGACATATAAATGGGTGCTGGAGAACAAGGTGCCATGGATTATCGAAAGGCTTCGGGAGGCGAGCAAGACCAAGACGATCGTGCTGCTGGACTACGAGACCAACTGCGATGTGGACGATCCGAGGAAGCCGCTGTCACACGCTTTTCTGGTCAAGGCTTATGCCGAAGGAATATACCCGTATGGTGACAAAGAGCCTGTGAATCAGGATGAACTGAAACTATTTTGACAAGAATAACCGACATAATTATGGGCAAAAGAAGTAACTGGAAGGAATTCGAGACAATCCTTTCTCAGAACAGGATAACAAAACTCTATCATTTCACCGATCGCGATAACCTTGAGAGCATCATCAAGAACGGGGGATTATATTCGTGGAAGGATTGCGAGGAGCGGGGAATAACCATTCCGAAGCCGGGCGGTGGCGGACCAGGCTCGACATCGTGGTCGCTGGACGAGCGGGACGGGCTTGAACGTTATGTCCGCGTCAGCTTCACGGAACAGCATCCGATGATGTACGTGGCGATGAGCGAGAACAGGATTTCCAATCCGGTCATTCTGGAGATCGATCCGGAGGTGATCTATGATGAGGACACCAGATTCTCGGACCGAAACGCCACACGCAACGGGGCGCAGGTCGGAGGTGGCTTGGACGATTTCCGGAATATTCATTTCAAGACGGTCAAGGCGCGCAAGCATTTCGACCTCGACGCTGACGAGCAGCCGTTCTATCAGGCGGAGGTGCTGGTGAAGAACTTCATTCCGCTGAAATATATCCGCAACATCGGCAATTTCGGAATCCCTATTCCAAGCCAGCCGCAGATGATGCAGAGCAAGAACGCCTACACGGCGAGGGTTGACCGCGAGCATCCTACCGCGTTCATATTCCTTGTGGATCAGAGCATTTCGATGAAGCGGCTGACCACTTTCAACGGGGAGGATATGACTTTGTCGGAGGCAGTGGCGAGGATTGTCAATTCGCAGATCAACGAGCTTGTGGAGCGATGCGTGAAGAACAACGAGACCAGACATTATTTCGACGTCGCTGTTATCGGCTATGGGACAGAGGCTTACAGCGCCTGGAACGGGGCGTTGGAGGGACGTGATTTCGTCAGTCCGGAGGAGATCCGGGACAATCCGTTCCAGAAGAGGCTGGTGAAGGAGGAGGTCCGGACCAGAAAGGGAATCACGGTCAAAGAGGTTGAGAGAAAGCAGTGGATGACAGCGCGGCACGACGGGAACTGGACAAGAATGGACAAGGCGTTGAGGCGCGCCGAGGGACTGCTCGACAATTGGATGAAGGATCACCACGACAAGGACTGCTACCCGCCGACCATCATCAACATCACGGACGGTGAATATAATGGAGTGACGGACGATGAGATGCTCCAGCTGTCCAACCAACTGAAATCGATGTTCACCAATGATGGTAATGTGCTGTTCTTCAATATCCACATCGTGCCCGGGCATTCGGAGTCGGTCGTTTTCCCGGCCACGGCCGGCGAGCTGAACGGCAACGGGTACGGGGAGAAGCTGTTCAATATGTCCAGCCTGCTGCCGCTGAACTACAACGAGCAGATCAGGGGCATATTCGGAGACCGTCAGACGGACATCCGCTACAGGGCGATGGGAGTCAATGCCGGGATGGAGCGTCTGGTTAAGATGATGAAGATCGGAACGTTGTCAAGCACACTTGCGAATCAGTTATGAGTTACGGAGTCAGCATCCCGAAGTTGAATGATAATATTCCCAACGAGGACTCGTTCTGCAAGTCGGACAATCTGATCGCTGTGTCGGACGGGGCGGGCGGTTGCGGCCTCTTTGCGAGAGAGTGGTCAAAGTACCTGCTACGGCATATTCCAAGAAAGCGGGCGATCACTTCATTCGTGGAGTTCGATGCGTGGGTTGACGGCATTTGGGAGACTTTCTACAATGAATATGAGGCTGTCGCGAAGGCGGGGGATGGAATATTCCTGAATAAGTTCTATAATGAGGGTGCGTGCGCGACGGTCGCCGCCGCTTGGCGGGTGTCGGATGAGGAGTGCCGTTGGGTGGCTTATGGTGACAGCGTCGTGTTCCATTATAAGCGGAAAAGCAAATCACTGGAGCATAGTTTCACGAGGCTGGCGGATTTCAGCAGGCCGCCGATGCTTGTGAGCTGCAAGGATCCGTTGGTGGAGGAGGGCTTCCGCTGCGGGGCGTTCCATCTGGATGGGGATTCGGTGGTGTTCGCCGCGAGTGACGCTCTGTCGCATTATGTGCTGATGATGTACGAGCTTGCGAACTGCGGACGGTTCGGCGAGGAACTGGCCGAAGAGGCGTTGAGGCGGTCCGGCAATTCGGCACTTCTGCGTACCGCGGAAGCTATCAGGTTCGATTTTCAGGCGGATGTCCTGGAGCCGTTGTTGAAGGCCGCCGAGAAAGAATCCACATTCAAAACGCACGTCAGGTCTCTAATTGAGCGTGGCGTTCTGGATGTGGATGATATGACGGTGGTGGTTTTGGGGGCACCAGTGTAGCAAGCTCCGTTGAGGCTAACGATTTCGTACAAGGGACGAACTTCTGGTGTACCATATTCGGCAATGCGACAGTTTGGTACTGGAATAAGGCTTCTGGTGTACCAAACGCAATGAAGTGGCGGATCGGTACAGGGAAATGGGTTTAAGCGTACCTATATTCCTG
>CAKTVG010000068.1 GCA_934622035.1 uncultured Oscillospiraceae bacterium | reverse complement strand
TGCGTCTTTGCCGACCACCTCACCGAAGCCCAGAAGAAAGCCTACATCATTGCCGACAACCGCATGGCGATGGATGCGGGCTGGGATGAAGAACTCCTGCGTGTGGAGATTGAGTCCTTGCAGGCGGCAGACTTCGACCCGCTCCTCACCGGTTTTGACGAAAAAGAGCTGTCAAAGCTGTTTGACGATGGAATCGAAGCCAAAGAGGACGATTTCGATGTGGATGCCGAGCTGCAAAAGCCTACCTTCACGAAGCCCGGTGACATCTGGACGCTGGGGCGGCACCGGCTCATCTGCGGTGACAGTACAAAAGAGGAAACCTACACTGCTCTCTTGGACGGCCGCAAAGCAAACCTCGTCATCACCGACCCGCCCTACAATGTGAACTACGAGGGCAGCGCCGGAAAAATCAAGAACGACAACATGGCATCGGAGAAGTTTTTCGACTTCCTCTTCGATGCCTTTTCCAATATGGAGAAGGTCATGGCGGACGATGCCTCCATCTATGTGTTCCACGCCGACACCGAGGGGCTGAACTTCCGAAAGGCTTTTGACGCTGCTGGGTTCTATCTCTCCGGCTGCTGTATCTGGAAGAAGCAGTCGCTGGTGCTGGGACGCTCTCCCTACCAGTGGCAGCACGAGCCGTGCCTTTACGGCTGGAAGAAGAAAGGCAAGCACCAGTGGTACACTGGGCGCAAGGAGTCCACCATCTGGGAGTTCGACAAGCCCAAGAAAAACGGCGACCATCCTACCATGAAGCCGATTCCACTTCTGGCCTATCCCATTCAGAACAGTTCTATGGCAAACAGTGTGGTTCTCGACCCCTTCGGTGGCTCTGGCTCTACGCTCATTGCCTGTGAGCAGACCGACCGCATCTGCTGCACCATCGAACTGGACGAGAAGTTCTGCGATGTCATTGTCCGCAGATACATCGAGCAGGTCGGCACGGATGAGAAGGTCGGCGTTTTGCGGGATGGGAAAGTACTGCCCTTCACTGAGGTGGCAAATTCCGCAGCGGAGGTATGAGCATGAAAGAGCAATATCACCTTGTTTCCTTTTCCGGCGGCAAGGACTCAACCGCCATGCTTCTTGGGATGCTGGAGCGCGACATGGAAATTGACTGCATTCTTTTCTGTGATACAGGGCTTGAATTTCCTGCTATGTATGATCATATCGCAAAGGTTGAAAAGGACATCGGTCGGAAAATTACCAGCGTCAGAGCCGAGCATACCTATGAGGAACTCATGTTTGATGTTCCGGTACGGCGTAGTGCAGATTCGCCTGTCATCCGGCAATACGGAGTGCAATTGAATGGCTACGGATGGCCTGGTCCTCGGCAGCGGTGGTGTACCACACGGCTCAAGGCGATGCCGCGAGAGCGTTTTCTGCGGGAACTGCGGAAACAGTATGAGGTCATTGAATATGTCGGCATTGCCGCCGATGAGCAATATCGCCTGGAACGAGCGAACAATCAGAATCCCAACCACCGACACCCGTTGGTAGATTGGGGCTGGACGGAGCGCGACTGCCTGCGGTACTGCTATGAGCGTGGATATGATTGGGATGGCCTGTATGAGCATTTCAAGCGCGTGTCCTGCTGGTGCTGTCCGCTGCAATCGTTGACGGAGCTGCGGGAGCTGCATCAGCACTTTCCAGGGCTTTGGGAGCAACTGAAAACATGGGATAAACGAACCTGGCGAAACTTCCGTGCCGACTACAGCGTGGAGGATTTGGAGGTTCGTTTTTTGCTGGAGCGCGAGTGGACGGCTGCCGGAAAGTCTATCCGAAGCAGAGCGTTCTACACTGCGCTGAGAGAACGATTGGAGGCATCCAGATGACAACTGAAAAGCCTTTGACCCTCGGAAGCCTGTTCGACGGCTCCGGGGGTTTTCCGTTGGGCGGACTGCTTGCCGGTATCACTCCCGTGTGGGCTTCGGAGATCGAGCCGTTTCCCATTCGGGTGACCACCAAGCGCCTGCCTTTTATGAAGCACTACGGGAATATCTCTGCTATGGACGGCGGCAGAATCGAACCCGTGGACATTATCACTTTCGGCAGCCCATGCCAGGACATGAGCGTGGCAGGCCGAAGAGACGGTCTGGACGGTTCCCGTTCAAGTCTTTTTTATGAAGCCGTCCGTATTATCAAAGAAATGAGGTGTGCCACAGGTGGCAGATATCCAAGATACATCGTATGGGAGAATGTCCCCGGTGCCTTCTCCTCGAACAAGGGCGAGGACTTCAAAGCCGTCCTCGAAGCGGTCATCGGCATCGCCGAGCCGAATGCCCAGGTGCCTATGCCTGAAAAAGCACGATGGCCCTACGCCGACCTTTACATGGGAGACGGATGGAGCGTTGCATACCGCACTCTTGACGCACAATACTGGGGAGTTCCCCAGCGAAGACGCCGCATCTACCTTGTCGCAGATCTTGCAGGCGGAAGTGCCGGAAAAATACTATTTGAGTCAGAAGGCTTGTCTGGGTATTCTGCGGAGGGCTTCCGCTCGTGGCAAAGAGCTGCCGGAAGTTTTACGCCTTGCGCTGGAGCGGCAGGCTATGACGGATACAACGGCAGTCTGACCGAGGAGGTTTCTTCCACGCTTGGTGTAAACTGCGGAATGTCTACCGGTCGCAACGGCATCGTGCTGAACGACCAGGGCGGCGACCGCATGGACATCACAGAGGAAGTTACCTCCACGCTCCGAGCCGAAGCGCATCATCCACCCTGCGTGATGGAATCGGCAGGATTTTGCACCGAGCATTCCGCAAAAAGCCGCACCATCGGCTATGAGGAGGAATGCTCTCCCACGCTCCGCGCAGGCGTTGTTCCTGCGGCAGTCGCACTGGAAAACCATCCGACCGACAGCAGAGTCAAACTTTCCGAGGACGGGAATGTGCAGACGCTGACCTCCCGCATGGGTACAGGCGGCAACAATGTGCCGCTTGTGATGAAGATCCGCTCCGGCTGCGAGGGCGGCGGCAAGGGACCTCTCATCCAAGAGAACAAATCCGCCACCTTGTCCTGCAACAACGACCAGACGCTGTTCGAGCCTTGCGGCTGGGACGGCGGACAGGTTTCTCCGACCCTCACCAAGCAGAATGCCGGAGGAAATCAGCGTATGCCGGACAAGGACAATTTCACCTGCGTCCTTCAGCCCTTCGGCATCTCCTCCAAGGACTCCAACGCCATGAAGTCGGATAATCCCCACAGTGGCATCTACGAAGCGGAAACCGCACGGACGCTTGACGGCAACGGCGGTAACCCCTCCTGCAACCAGGGAGGCATCGCCGTTGTTGCTTTCACGCAGAATCAGCGTGATGAGGTGCGTGACCTCGGCGACCGCTCCGCTGTGGTATGTGCCAATGCCGGAACAAAACAGCAGACCTATGTGCTGCAAGGCTCCATGATCGGCCGTGAGGACAAAAACGGTCCCCAGGGCGACGGCATCAACGAAGATGTCAGCTTTACACTCAATACCGTTGACCGCCACGCTGTCTATACCATGACAACGGGCAGCTTCACCCAGGTTTCCAAGGAAAAAGCGCCGACCGTCCTTGCACGGGATTACAAAGACCCGACCGCTGTCTGCTACGGCATTGGCAGGGACACCTTCAACCAGGGGCAGAACGCCAAGTTCGCTCCGACCTTTGAAAAGGAGCTTCAGCCGACACTGGTGGCAAAAGGGCCGGGTGCTATCCAAAGCGGATACACCGTCCGCCGTTTGACGCCCACCGAGTGCGCCAGACTCCAAGGCTTCCCGGACAACTGGTGCGCCGACCTCGGCACGGAAAAACCGTCCGATGAAGAGATGTACTTCTGGCACAAGGTGTTCAAGACCTACTCCGTAGTGACCGGCTGCAAAATGAAGTCCGACAAGCAGGTCGCCAAGTGGCTGAAAGATCCGTATTCCGACAGTGCAGAAT
>CAKTVG010000067.1 GCA_934622035.1 uncultured Oscillospiraceae bacterium | reverse complement strand
AACAGGCTGCGGATGCTGAACGGCTGGCTGGCAAACGATTTTCCGCCGCTGGAGTAGCTGTAACGCAGCAGCTTTAAAAACATGACCGCGCGGCGCAGGTCGTAGTCCTCTTGCGCCGCGGCGTACAGCTCCCGAATCTCGCGTGCCTCGATGGGCGGCAGCAAGACCTCCGTCAGCTCCAACTGCGTCTGAAAATAAGCGTCGTCAAATTCCTCCTTGCGAAAGAACTTTTTCAGCACGTTGAAATCGTCGCGGGCGTTGAGATTCAGAAACCCCAACGCCCGGATGAACTCGACCGGCCGGTCGCGCATGCAGCGGTACAAATTGACGAGATTGCGATTGTAATCGTTGAGCACCTCGAACCTGTCCGGCACGGGCTTGCCCAGCAGCACCGCGCCGGACCCGCCAAACGGCTCAATATACCGCTCGTAGTTCAGCGGAAACAGCGCATACAAAATAGAGAGGATGGACGTTTTGTTGCCCATCCACGTCACGGGTGTCTTGATGCGATCACCTCCTAAAGCCGCGGTTCATCCAACGATGCGCTCTGTTCCGCGGCCAGCTCTGCTGCGGTGAGCTTGCGGAAATCGTCCTCTCCGGGGATCAGGGCAAGGCCGCGGCCATTATCCCAGCGCATCTGGAGCTGGCCGAGATCGTCCACGCATTGGACGCTACCGCGTGTGCCGGAGGGTACCGGCAGATACGGATCGTTCATGCGCAGGAGCTGCAAGCGCGTGCCGGGCGGGTACTGGCTGCGAAGCCGTGCAAGTGCCTGTGGTGTCATTTGAAATTCCTCCCCATAATTCAAATTCTGGTTTTTTCATCCGCATCCAATGAAAAAGCTCCCAGCGTCGCAGTCCCGAAGCTGGAGATAGCGGCTGACTGCGTAATAAGGCAAAATGCCCGGTCGGAAATGACCTCTCTGTCGGCCAGCTCACAGAGCGAGATCTGCCGCTGGCCGGTCTGCAACTCCTTGACGGCTTTCCAGAGTGCGTACCCGTCCGCAGAAAGTGCAACGAGGCGAATCGCCGCAAAAATGAGCTTCCCGCGCTCGTTCAGATGGCACTTGCAGCAATTCCAAAGCGCGCTGTCTGCTGTCAGAAGATAGAGTGTGGCAAGCGCGCGGTTGTCCGGTTTACGCAAGAGCTTTCTCTGCATTTCAAAGCAGTTTTTGTGACGGTCGTTCTGAAACATTGCGGCTTTCTTCTCCTTACCGTAGATTTGGGAAAGACGTAGGCGGAGGTCTGCGTTAAGTGCTTCACCGAACGCCGCGCGGACGGCCTCATAAAAAGAAGCTGCACCGCATTCCAGACGAATTTCCAAGAATGGACATTCCGAAACGGTGCAGCTTTTCCGATGATAATACAGGCAGCAATGGCAGTCGCAGTCCTGCTTTGTGAAGCGGTACGGCCTGCGTCGACCGCCGCCGCGCTGGACGAATCCCGGCGGCTTTTTCATAAGGGCCTCCATGCGGTTGCTCTCCGGTGTTGTGGTGAAGTACATCATTTCCTCCTTGTCGTAGAAATAGAAAAAGCCGCGACTTTTTGCAAGTCGCGGCTGTGGCCGATTGCAGTTCACATCTGCATTCCTCTCATCGTCATAGGCTCTCCTCATATAATTTTTATTTTTGTAACCGTTCTCATAAATTCATCTGCATTCCTTCGTCCATATCCTCGGTTTCCTCATCCCCTGTGATATTGATATATTCTCCGATGATACAGAGGGCTTCGTCGTAGCTGCCGCACGCGTGAATGCGGCCGGTCATTTCCGCTGCCTGCTCTGCAAGCCCGTTGCATCGGAGTGTACGGGCAGCAAGCCCCATAAGGTTAAAGATGTTTCCGTCCTCACCGATGAGCTTACAATCCGGTTTGATTTTATCCGGTTCATATTCTGAGATAAAGCCGCCGAGCCGATTCGGCACATAGTCCGAGAGCCAAGTACCGCCGAACTGTTCGTGAGAACACAGCCTCCACATGGCGAGCCTGCCTATGTCAATCTCCACACCATCTTCAAATGGGAAGAGGATATTCGTGAGGCCGCCGTTTTGAAATACGGAGATATTCTCAAATCTGCTGCCATTTTTCAGGATGCCCTCACCGGTAAACAGTCCGTTGATGCCGTCCAGCCACTCCCGCGGGTCGCCGCCGCAGCCCTGCAAAACAAGGCCCTCCCTGCCGTTCATACGGCGAAGATCATCGGCGGTAATGTTTTTAATGTTCATATTACATTCCTCCTAAAGTCATATCCTGCTGCGGTTCGTAATCCTCCAACGCTTGTGAATTTTCTTTGCCACAAAAATCATAAGCAATATCGTCTACGGCTTTACAAGTAACTCGGCCAACCGGCGGCTTCTCCTCTGCCATGTTTTGCCGCTGGACATCCAGGGCATAGCAGATCAGATCGGCGCTGGAACTACCGGAAGAGGGACAGCATCGCAGACAGTAGCGGTAATGCTCCGTTTCCACGATATAGCCATAACTCTGCGTCCCGCCGCCGCTGATCTTCCCGTCGTGCCTGCGGCGGAAGCGCTCCATCGCAAAACGGTCTTTCAGGACATTTTTGCGGAGTGTTTCTACGACCTCCTTCAGCTCCGTTTGGAAGGCAGGGTAGTTTCCTTCCTTCACGTCGCTCGGCCACCAAATGCGCCAGAATTCCTTGCCGCCGCGCCCAAAGTCCATCTGAAGATGTCCAACGGTTCCCAAACGTTCATCCTCACCGGGAGGCTGGGCATAAAATAAGCCCGCCTCATCCGGGCGGGCAGGGCGGATATGATATTGTTCCTCCTCTGCGGGAAATGGGAGATCATGCACTTCACAGAACTCGCGAAGTGTCATGTCGCCCTCATCAAGAAAGCCAAACTCGTCCCGCGCATCCAGCCGTCCGGATGCCGGAAGCTCCAGCTTCTCCGGCATCAGGGTCGAGCCTGCATAGTTGACCGCCACACTTTCTTCGATATAGCACAGCTCGCCGGGGTCATCATCCGAACCGCGGAAATCATAGCAATACCACCCATCCGGCACTGTGGAGCGGTCAATACGGCCGTTGGTGAACAGTGCATACTTGTCAAGGTGCTGGAATTCTTCTGTGCTTGCGTTAACAGTCATAAGTTTATTTCTCCCATCTGCGGTGTGTACGCCTCATCCTGCCAGTTGTTACTGCATTCCTCGAAGCGGTTGACCAACTCCGTGGCGGTAAGGGCTATCGTAGGCGGTTCTATCGTTTCCGAGAAGCTGTCCGCACCCAGCTCGAACCAGCAGTGATCGGCTTGCGGATCGTAGGTATCGAAGCGATGCTCCGGAAGTCCGACGTGCCTTGGGATAAAATACTCGCCCATGTCGCAGCAGTCCAAAATGGTGCAAATCTGTTTCGCGCTCAGCGTACCGGCAACAATACATTCATTGTACTGCTTGTAGTTACCGGCATCTCGATACAGGTATGAGATTTTTGTGTTCATTGATTTTTCCCTTCCTTTTTTGGTAACGGCAAACATACTACACATCTGCCGCAAAGTCTACTGAAACATTTGCTGTTCCTGTGCCTGCTCCGTGAAGAGCGCGTCCAACCGTCGCAGGAGGCCGAACTCCGCTGTCACCACATGGTCGGTTCTCATACGGTCAGAGTCGAACCTAGCTGATAGTTTCCGCAAAAACAAAAAGGCCGGAGTTCTATTCCTAAAACTCCGGCCTTGTAAATCAATATTCAGCATTGGCATTATCAACAAAATAGCGCATGAATTTTTGTGAACTATTTTCGATGCGTATTTTGCTTCACTAACGAGAAAATTTTTCAGAAAGGCCAACCATTTCCGCAGCAGTTCGCTCCTGCACGTCAAACTGCGGTTCAAATCCGGGAGGTCGGTCTGAAAAATCTATGGAAAAAAAGAAAAAATCCGAGCATCCAAAATGCCCGGAAACAGTTGATGCGTCTGGCTTTGCGCC
>CAKTVG010000066.1 GCA_934622035.1 uncultured Oscillospiraceae bacterium | reverse complement strand
CGACAGGTAAATTTTATGGGGCTTGGTGTGCAGGTGGATGTTTTCCGTGAACGCATGACAGACACGCAGCTCGGCACCTTCTGCCTTGTCGGCGCACTGGCAACTTTTTGCATAGCGTATCTGTTGACTGCGCTTGCAAAGAAGATCTGCACGGCCAGGAGCAAACTGCTTCGTGCAGTCCTGTATTACATTACGATTGCGCTTCTTTTGATTGATCCGCTTTACCTGAGTATCCTGTGCGGCCTGTTCGGCGGCGGAGATATGAACGGGATCGCACTTCTTCTGCCCGAATGGGCGGCAAGGATCGGATTCGGAGCACTTCTGATTGTAAATGGGCTTGTGTTCTGGAAATGGGTCTTGCCGGTTTACAGCAGTTCCTTTTCCAATACGGAGGCACAGACATGAATGAGTTACGGGCGAGAGTCATCTCGCAGGAAAAAGGTATTTATAAAATCCAGAGTGGTACAGCGGTAAAGCTGGCCGAGATCTCCGGCAAATACCGATATGAGACGCAAACGGTTTCCGATTATCCTGCAGTCGGGGATTATGTCATTGCCATGTGGCCGGAGGACGACAGCAATGCGGTCATTACGGGTTTGTTTCCGCGAAAGAGCTGCTTTATCCGAAAAGCGGCTGGAGTGGGAAAGCAGGAACAGGTCGTCGCCGCCAATATTGATACCGTTTTTATCTGTATGTCGCTGAACAACAACTTTAATATCCGGCGACTGGAGCGGTATCTATCTGCTGCTTATGAAAGCGGCGCAGCTCCCGTGGTGGTTCTGACAAAGTCGGATCTCTGCTGCGATGTGCAAAGTAAAATTGGCGAGGCGCAAAATGCCGCGCCGGGTGTTGATGTGCTGGCGATCTCCTCATTGGACGAGGACTATGAAGCGGTCGTGAACTATATTCTGCCGGGCAAAACCGTGGCGTTTATCGGTTCCTCCGGTGTTGGAAAATCTACGCTCATCAATAAGCTGACCGGCACAGACAGCATCGCCACGCGCGAGATTGGAAATGATGATAAGGGACGGCACACAACAACCCACCGGGAGTTGATTCAGCTTCCCGACGGCGCTTTTGTCATCGATACGCCCGGTATGCGCGAGCTTGGCATGTGGGACAGCGGCGACGGCATTGATGCAGCATTCGCGGATATTGAAGGATTATCCTGCGCATGTAGGTATGCCGACTGCACCCACACCGCAGAGCCGGGCTGTGCCGTGCTGCGTGCGCTCGCGGACGGAACGCTGGATGCCGCCCGCCTTGCATCCTATCGAAAGCTGAAAACCGAAAACGACTATGCGGCGGACAACAGCCGGTATTTGGAGGCCAAGCGCACGAAATTCAAAGAAATCGCCAAAATCAATAAATCGAACAGGAGACGGTGATGCAGACAATTTTGATCATTGACGATGATGCTGCCATCGGCAATCTGGAACAGGAGGTTTTAGAGCGGGCAGGCTATGCTGTGCTGCGCGCCTACTCTGGGACGGAGGCGCTGCTACTCCTGAAATCGAGCCGCCCGGATCTCATTTTGCTCGACCTGATGTTGCCGGGACTGAGCGGTGAGGAAGTTTTGCCCCGGATTCAGGGAATCCCTGTCATTGTAATCAGCGCCAAGACCGCTGTGCAGGACAAGGTCGATCTGCTCCTTGGCGGCGCAGCAGATTACCTCACCAAGCCATTCGACACAAAGGAGCTGTTAGTCCGCGTGGCGGTACGTCTGCGCGAGGCGTCGCGTTCTCCGCTTGCAACAGTTTACACCTGCGGCAGCCTGACGCTGGACACGGCATCCCGTGAAGTCCGCACCGGCGATATGCAGGTGCAGCTGACCCGGACAGAGTATGCGATCCTGAAGCTGCTGATGCAGAATCCCGGTCAGGTGCTGGCAAAATCAGTTCTACTCGATCGCATCAGCGCCGATACGCCAGACTGCACCGAAAGCTCGCTCAAAACGCACATCGGCAATCTGCGCTGCAAGCTGCGCAGCGCATCCGGCCACGACTATGTGGAAGCGGTCTGGGGTATCGGCTTCCGGCTGAAAACAGAATCTTGATGATTTCTGGACGATTTTCTTGACCGCTTTCTGGAACTTTGCGGGATAGCATACAGGCAATCAAGCAAAGGAGGCTTTTCACATGGAATATGTGCTTGAAACGAATGGGCTCTGCAAGCGCTACCGTGATTTTACAGCGCTGAGCGGGCTGGATATGCACATCCCGAAAGGGAGCATTTACGGCTTCGTCGGCCGAAACGGCGCAGGCAAGACCACACTCATCCGTCTCATCTGCGGCTTGCAGCAGCCGACGGGCGGCAGCTTTACGCTTTACGGCGTGGAGAACACGGACAACAGGATCAGCCGCTGCCGCCGCAGGATGGGGGCCGTGGTGGAAACGCCGTCCATCTATCTGGATATGACGGCGGAGGAAAATATCCGCCAGCAGTATCTGGTGCTGGGCGTTCCCTCGACGGACGGCATCCCGGAGCTGCTGGGGCTGGTCGGTTTGGGAGACACCGGAAAAAAGAAGGCCAAAAACTTTTCCCTCGGAATGCGCCAGCGGCTGGGCATCGCCGTGGCGCTGGCAGGAAACCCGGATTTTCTGGTGCTGGATGAGCCGGTCAACGGCCTTGACCCGCAGGGCATCATCGAAATGCGCGAGCTGATTTTAAAGCTCAACCGGGAGCACGGCATCACGGTGCTCATTTCCAGCCACATCCTTGACGAGCTTTCACGGCTCGCCACCCATTACGGCTTCATCGACGGCGGCAGCATGGTCAGGGAAATGAGCGCCGAGGAGCTGGAAATGCGCTGTCGGAAATGCGTTCGGGCAGAAGTCTCAACGGCGAGCATTCTCGCCCGCGTGCTGGACGGGATGGGAGCTTCCTACCGTGTTGTGGACAATTCCAAGGTGGACATTTACGGCGATATTCCCATCACAAAGCTGGTCAGAGCGCTCGATCAGGAAAACTGCACCCTTTACAGCACGAAAGAGCGCGACGAAAGTCTGGAGAGCTTCTATATGAATCTGATTGGGGGTGCGCACCATGCTTAAGCTGCTTCACGCGGGCTTCTCCCGCCTGCACAAAAGCCGCCTTCTCCTGCTGTGCATGACGGCCGCCTTCGCTGTTTCCTCTCTCTTCCTGCTGCAAATCGGCGGCAGTGAGGAAAGCGTCTGGGCACTGGATGAAGCGCTGCTGCAGATACTTCCGTTCCTGCCCGTTTTGTATGCCGCCTTTATCGGCTTGTTCTTAGGCGTGGAATATCAGGACGGAACCATGCGCAACAAAATTGTTGCGGGTCACACGCGCAGTGCAGTCTACCTTTCTCAGCTGCTGACCGCAATGCTCGGCTGCCTTGGTATTCTGCTCGCTTGGGCGCTGAGCGCGGCGGTCGGCGCTGTCAGACTTGGCTGGTTTGTCGCACCGTGGACGGAACTGCTGCTGCGTGCCGCTGTGATTCTGATGACAATGACCGCCATGGCAGCGATTCTGACGCTCTTTGCCATGCTGATCACAAACCGTGCCGTGTCGGGCGTCACGGTAATTCTGACCGTATTCGCGCTGCTGCTTCTGAGCAGTTATCTCTATAACGCGCTCTGTGAACCGGAGCTGCTCTCTGCCGCCATCATGACGGAAACCGGCTATGAGGTCGGCGAACCTATGCCAAACCCCAACTATATCGGGGGAACACTGCGCGCAGCCTATCAGTTTCTGTCGGAGGCGCTGCCCTCTGGGCAGGCGATCCTGCTGGCCAATCAGGAACTGACGCGCCCGGGCCTGTCCCTATGCGCTTCTTTGTGCATTGCTCTGCTGATGACAGGGGCAGGAATAGCAGTGTTCCGCCGCAAAGATTTGAAATAACCTGTTCTGCGGAGATTTTAGGGATGATTCTGACAGTTTTTCTTGCGCTTTCCGTTCTTTTTCTGCTGCTTTATCTGCTGATACTCCGGCATTCCATCCGCGAGGCGGCAGAGGAGCTGGACGAAAAGCTGCGGACGGATACGAACACGCTGATCTCCATTTCCACCGGCGACCGGACCGTCCGCACCCTTGCCGCGCAGATCAACAACCAGCTCAGGG
>CAKTVG010000065.1 GCA_934622035.1 uncultured Oscillospiraceae bacterium | reverse complement strand
CTTGCGCCGTTGGACTGGTTAAAATAGATGCTGTCGCCGACGATGACGAAGTCGCGGCCCAGGCCTTCGACCGGAACTGTGTTCTTCGACTCGTCGTGCAGCGCGCCGTCTGCATTCCAAATGAAGGACTCCCCTGCCGTGCCGGGCAGCTTGCCGTAAATGGCACGGCCGGTCACGTTTTCGGCCAGAACGATGCCGCTGCAACAGAGCTTGCCGTCAGCGGTATAGGCGACGGCAGGCGCACCGTTCTGCGCGCCGATGCAGAGGGAGCTGACAGCTGCGGCTTCCGTCACTTTCTGTGCATCCGGCCATGTACCGTTTTCGTATTTCGCCGTATAGATCGTTTTTAATGCAGGGTTCACAACGCTTTCCTGATCTGTGACTGCGGATCCCGCCCACGCGAGGACGGGGGTTCCGTTCACACAGGAGAGCGTGGGCAGGTGCATATACTCGTTGGATTGATAGGTTTTCTGCTCGGTGAACGCAAGCGTGTCCTTGTTCACCGTGCCGACGACGATGGTCTGGTTCTGGGCATAGGTGACGAGGGAATTGCCGGGATCCCGCGTCGTGCGGGCGTAGGCGAGCCAGAGATTTCCGGCTGCGTCCGTGCAGAGCTGCGGCGCGTCATCCAGGATCGCGGACGCGTCGACAGCCACGGGGTCAGACCAGCTCGTCCCATTGAATTTCGACAGCGCGACATAGCGCTTGCCGGTCTCCTCGTCCGCGCGCACGAAGGCCGCGTAGAGCGCGCTCCCGTCCGAGACCATGACGGGCTGGGCGTTGCGGTATGTATTTTTCAGCAGCGGGTGATATTCCGTCCTCGCCTGCGCGGCGCGGGCAGCGTAGGTCCGCACGGCAGCCGGGGCCCAGTCGGACTCCTCCGCAAGATAGCTGAGGTCAGACGGCGTATACTCCGAAGCCTCCGGCGAAGCATCCCACGCTGTGCCAGACCGGAGGGATTGGGTTTTTACGGAATTGGCGGTGTACAGGTGCCAGGTTTGGTGGGCGAAGGCTTTATGGACTTCCATTGGGCCTATGTATCCTTTCAGGCCGAGTTCAGCTGTCAAATCGGCGCTCTGCAGACCGCTGTTTGTTCCGCGAACGTTCCATTTTATGGCCAGTTCTCCATCGCCGTATACGCCAACGCCGACCACCTTGCTGAAACCGACTCCAGCAAACGGATGCAGCCCTACCGACGGATTCAGGAACAGATTCCAGTTCCACGTCTTCGTATCGAACCGATAGCTGCCTGTGCCGCCTGTTTTCAATTTGAAATCTGCACCAACCTGCACTGTAATCGGGACTGCCCACAAAACCGTGTTGTATTCAATGTCGGCAAGCTTCACATCCACGATGAAAATCATATAGCCGGAGGCTGTATTACTTCCGAAATCAGCCTCTGCATATCCGCAGACGGTGAAATCAATATCCTTAATATCATTGAAAAGCTCCGCTTTATTATGCTGGGCCGCGCAGTTTTTCAGCGCCTTTGCGCTTGCTTTTGTCAAATTCGTGCCGCCTGCGGCAGCAGCCTTTTTAATAGTCTTGATATAGCTGTCAATTTGTTCAGCCCTTGTTTTATCTTCCGTCAGCTTCAAATTGAGTCCAAGCTGCACTTTATCCGTCGTGATTGACGCTATAACCGGCGCTTCCAGCGGAAGCTCGAAGGTGAGGCTGTGTCCGCCGACAAGCGGAATATCATTGGGCACGTCAACGCTGATTTTATTCCCCTTCAGTTCGAATTTAAAGTCCTCGTTGATGGAGTTTTTCGCAAACTGCAGGTTAATGTGCGTGTCGGCCGACTTTTTGTCTTTGTTCGCAACACGGACAAAGCAGCCGCCGCCTTTTACAAAATCTCCGACATCCAGATCTTTAAACTTTCCATCAAACGAGCCGGCAATCAGCTTGTCATTCTGGTAGAGCAGATATCCCGTCACATCGGACGTGTCTGTGGCCTCACAGGTAAGGTCAAAATGTCCCGAGCCAAATTCCGTGATCAGATCCGCATCACTGTGCAGATTCAGAACCTTCGTCTGCGCCAGAAGGTCGCACCGCCCAATTTTTGCCGACTTGAGCTTCAGTCCGCCGTAACTTTCGGGATAAAGAATAACCCGTTCAAAGCGTTTCTCATCCTTCTGCCAGTTGCTGTTTTTGTTTGTCCATGTGATATAGTCCGTTTTGGTGACATAGATCACGGGATTTCCTGCTGTAGTGAGGTTAAAGAAGACCTTCCCCTCCTGATCGGTTACATCGGAGGCATCATTCCATGTCACCTCCGCACCGCTGATAGCCGCACCGGTTTCGTCAATGACCTGAATGCAGTATTTACCTTTTGGGACGGAAACCTTCGCTTCTGTCGGAAGGGCTTTTCCATTCCATACCTCAAGCTTATATCCATGCCATGTGTTAACAGCAGCATCATATTCCGTACTGTCGGTCCAACCTTTTTTCCCTTGAACATAGTATATTTTAGTTGAAGAAGGACATCTAGTTAGAAAATGAAAACCATCTGATGCTGGGGCGTTTCCTAAAAAGGCTACTCTCTCCAAGCTACTGCAGTCATCAAACATAATTCCCCCCATACTTGTCACGCTACTCGGGATTGTGATGCTTGTCAAACTGCTGCAGCCAAAAAACGCAAGTGTTCCAATGCTTGTTACGCTGTTTGGGATTGTGATATTCATCAGGCTACTGCACGAGTCAAACGCCTTCTCACCAATGCTTGTCACACCGTCTGGGATTATAATGCTCGTTAAGCTGCTACATTCATAAAACGTATTTTTTTCAATGCTTGTCACACCGTCTGGAAGCGTAATACTCGTCAGGCTGCTGCATCCTCTAAAGGCCTCTTTTTCAATACTTGTTACACTGTCCGGGATTATGACACTCACCAAACTGCTGCATCTATGAAATGCGTTATATTTAATGGTCGTCACACTGTCTGGAAGCGTGATGCTCGTCAGACCACTTCCAGAAAACGCATATCCATCTATGGTTGTCACGCCGTTTGGAATCGTGATACCATTCAGGCTAATACAGGAATTAAGCATCCCGGAACTAATTCCTGTTAAGCTGTTTGAGAGCACGATATTCGTTAGATTAACGCACTGACCGAACGCATTCACTCCGATTATTATTACGCTGTCTGGGATTGTAACGCTCGTGAGGCCGCTGCATCCATTAAACGCGGAGGCTCCAATACTGCTGACGCTATCTGGAATCGTAATACTTGTCAGATTACCACGACGATTATATGAGTATTCATTATAAAAAGCATATCCTCCAACACTCGTCACGCCGTCTTGAATGATAGCTGTTTTTACCTTATCATACCATGGGGAGCATTCAGAATTGGAATAGTCCTTCATCTTCCCCGTGCCACTGATAATCAGAAGGCCGTCGGAATCCAGCGTCCAGGTCAGGTTTGTCCCATCCCCTTCTCCGCCGCAATAGCCGGAAGCGATGATATCCGCCGCGAAAATCTCCGACGTCAGGGCGGCCAGCATGCACAGGGCAAGCGCAAGGGCGGTGAGGCGGCGGAGGAATCCGGACTGGTTTTTCATGATAATTCCCTCTTTCTTCTTTGGTAGTCGTAGCAAATACTTCCCAGTTTTAATTATACACAGGGAATTTTTCCTTCGCAACCGGTTTGCAGAAAAAAACGGGGAAAATCGGTGAGGATCTTCTCCGTGGGGGCGCAGTTGGTAGGGGCGGAGCTCTGCTCCGCCCGCTGGGCAGCTGTAAATTTGTACAGTATCCTGTAGGGGCCGATGCCCACATCTGCCCGTTGGGAAGTTACGAATTTGCCGAAGATTATCGTAAAAACGGTGCAATCTGCCGGGCCGATGTAGGCATCGGCCCCTACAAACAAATGGGAACGTGCATACGGATTCGCCGGAAATTCCCGGTTAATCACGCCCTGTCCCTACCAGCATTGTTCGAGTTGGGGAAGGCGTTGGGGCGCGGGGTCACAGGGAAAAATCCGCGTCGTCGCGGTATGGTTTTTTGACGGCGGGGCGGCCGGGGATGCGGCGGAGGGGGTCGTAGCGGAAGCGGCGGCAGCGGTGGTCGCTGGGGACGA
>CAKTVG010000064.1 GCA_934622035.1 uncultured Oscillospiraceae bacterium | reverse complement strand
CTGGAGCATCTTGCGCTTGGAATCGCCGCGCCAGTAAGCGCCGCAGCACTGCGTGAGCTTGAAGGCGTTGGCCTTGATGCGGCCGGTGGAATCCAGATGCGGGCCGGCGCAGAGGTCGGTGAACTCGCCCTGCGTGTAGAAGGAAATGACGGCGTCCTCCGGCAGATCGTTGATCAGCTCGACCTTATACGGCTCGCCGAGGCTTTCCATATAGGCAATCGCCTCCGCACGCGGCTTCTCGGAACGAACAAGGGGCAGGCGCTCCTTGCAGATTTTCTTCATCTCGGCCTCGATGGCATCCAGATGCTCCTGGGTGAAGGAGAAATCGGCGTCAAAATCGTAGTACCAGCCGTTGTCGATGGACGGACCGATGGCCAGCTTGACCTGCGGATACAGGCGCTTGACCGCCTGCGCCATGACATGCGAGCAGGTATGCCAATAGGTTTTGCGGTAGGCTTCGTTTTCAAAGGTGTACAGGTTTTCTTCGGACATGGTGTTTACCTCCTTTTGATCTGAGGGGCAATAAAAAAATCACCCCTGAAAAATCAGGGGTGAGAAAAAATCCCACGGTTCCACCCTGCTTGCAGCGCGGTGCGCTGCCGCTCGTTTGCGCAATAACGGGCGCGCCCGTCCCCACCTACTTCTCTTTATAAAGGGAACTCTGAACAAATCTTCTGCCGTGGATGCCGGATAGTTTCCGCCATTCACTTTTGCAGTTAATTCAGATGCTCCCCCGGTTCAGCGGGGCGACTCGGAAGCGGTCAGCGGCGGGATGCAGCAGGAATTCACACCGGCCATTCCCTCTCTGGGCGGCATACTCCGGCGCCGTTCTTCGTCACAGTCCTTTTATTGCTCAAATATACCACGCAGGCACCGGCTTGTCAAATCTTTTTTGTAAAAAGTTTATGTTAACCATTTTGTAACTTTTCCACAAGATGTTGCGCCATGCAGCCGAAAATCAGCGCACATCTCGTCTGCATAATTTCACTGCATAATTCAAAAAAGTTTGCATAATCCGTCGAAAATACGAAAGTACTTGACAAATCTCAAAAAATAGTTATAATGAGCACTGGTTACAATATAGTAACAATAGAATCACAAATTGTAAGAAAGGAGGTTACTCTGATGCACAGCACTCAGAAACGCACAAAGGGCAAGCTTCTCCGCCGGATTCTGCTGATCGTTCTGATCGCCGCAATTCTCGCCGGCACACTCTCCTTCGTCGTTTTTGCACAGAACAGCTACGTCATCACCGACGGTGAAAACGTGACCGTTCATCGATCCTTCAGCTCAGACCCGGACATTGTTCTGGACGAGGCGGGGATCTCCCTGGGCGCGGAGGATACCTACACCACAGCATACGACGGCGGCGTGAACCGCATCACGGTCTGCCGTCTGCAAAACGTCACCATCGTCTACCGCGGCATGAAAACCAGCGCCACCAGCTACGGCGAGCCGGTTTCCGAGCTGCTCGAGCGCATGGGCATCCTGCTCTCCGACGGCGACACTCTCTCCTGCGACCGTGACGCGCCTACCCGCGACGGCATGCAGATTGAGATCGTCCACCGCGGCACCGAAATTCAGTCGCTCGATGAGGTCATCCCCTATGAGACCGTTTACTATGAAGACCCGACGCTCTCTCCCGATGAGGAAGTCGTGATGGTGGAGGGGCAAAACGGCTTGATTCACCGCGAAACCCAGATTTCCTACGAAAACGGCACAGAGGTCTCCCGCAAGACCCTCAGCGAGACAACCACAACTGCAATGGTGAAGAAGATCGTCCGCTGCGGCGTAAACCGCATCATCATGGCGCAGCCCAAGGAAAAGGAAACGCCGCGCTATTCCAGCGTCTCTTCCTCTTCCGGCAGCTCTTCCTCCGGCAATTCCGGCAGCTCCAGCTCGGGCAGTTCAAGCAGCTCCGGCAGCTCGAACGCTCCCGCCAATTCCACGCCCTCCAACGATTCCACCGGCTCCGGCGGCGTGCTCACCACGGCCAGCGGCGAGACCTATTATTACAGTAAGGTTCTCACCTGCACCGCCACCGCCTATTCCTGCGAGGGCTACACCGGACATACCTACAGCGGCACCATCGCCCGCGTCGGCGCCATCGCCGTTGACCCCAGCGTCATCCCGCTGGGAACCGAGCTCTACATCGTCACGAACGACGGCCGCTATATCTACGGCTACTGCGTCGCCGAGGACATCGGCAGCGGCATCACGGGCAACAAGGTCGACCTGTACTTCGACACCATTGCCGAATGCTGGCAGTTCGGCGTACGGTCCTGCACCGTCTACGTCCTGAGCTGAAAGCCAAACTTGCATTTTCGCCCTTCCTTTGCTACAATAGGCGAAGGAAGGGCGGTTTTTTATGATCGATGTCTGTAATCCCGGCGTGATCCGGGAGCTTCTTGCCAAATACGGCTTTCATTTTTCCAAATCCAAGGGGCAGAATTTTCTCACGCAGCGCTGGGTACCGGAACGCATTGCAGAGGCGTCCGGCATTGACAAAGCCTGCGGCGTTGTGGAGATCGGTCCCGGCTTCGGTCCGCTGACGCAGGAGCTCTGTCTTCGTGCGGGCAAGGTCGTTGCCATTGAGGTCGACCAGACGCTTCGGCCCGTATTGCAGGAAACCGTCGGCGAATTTTCCAATCTGGAGATTCTCTTTGCCGACGCGCTGAAGACGGACCTCCCCGCTCTCGCTGCGGAAAAGCTTGCCGGTCTTCGCCCGGCGGCCTGCGCCAACCTTCCTTATTATATCACCTCTCCCGTGCTGACAAAGCTGCTGGAGAGCCGCTGCTTCTCCTCCGTTACGGTGATGGTGCAGAAGGAGGTCGCGCAGCGCATCTGCGCCCGGCCAGGCACGAGCGACTATTCTGCCTTCACAGTGCTCTGCAATTACCACGCGCAGCCGGAGCTGCTTTTTGACGTTCCGGCAAGCTGCTTCATTCCCCAGCCGAAGGTCACAAGCGCCGTCGTCTGCCTGCGCACACGGACTGCGCCTCCGGCGGAGATTGCGAAGGAAAAGCTCTTTTTCCGTACGGTCCGCGCCGCCTTTGCCCAGCGCCGCAAAACACTGCTTAACGCTCTGTCCTCCGGCTTCTCCGAGCTGACCAAGCCAGAGCTTGCCGACGCGCTCGCCGCCTGCGGCATCGCGCCGTCCGTCCGCGGTGAAACGCTGGACATTCCGGCCTTTGCAGCGCTTTCCAACGAACTTCACCGGAGGCTCACGCATGTTTAAAACCATTCTCCTTGATCTGGACAATACTATTCTCGATTTCAGCGCGGCGGAACGCGCGGCGGTGTCCAAAACATTCCGCGAAATCGGCCTGGAGCCGACGGAGGCGCTGATTGCCCGCTACAGCGAGATCAATCAGCAGCAGTGGGAATGCTTTGAGCGCGGAGAGATCACGCGCGACACCGTGCTGGTGCGCCGCTTTTCTCTGCTGTTCGAGGAGCTGGGGCTGCCGCTGAGCGCAGAAGATGCCTCTCAGGCCGTGGAGGACATCTACCGCGGCCATCTGAGCGAGGGGCACTACTTTATCGACGGCGCGCCGGAGCTGCTGGCTTATCTTGCCCCGAAGTACGAGCTGTATCTTGCCTCCAACGGCGTTGCCGACACGCAGTATTCCCGTCTGGCCAGCGCCGGTATCACGCACTATTTCCGCGAGATTTTCATCTCGGAAACCACCGGCCACCATAAGCCGGAGCGGGCGTATTTCGACTACTGCTTTGCACATATCCCGGATTTCGACCCTGCAAGGGCTCTGATCATCGGCGACAGTCTGACCAGCGACATCCGCGGCGGAAAGAATGCCGGCATCGCCACCTGCTGGTTCAATCCCGCCCGCAGGGAAAACCGCAGCGGCATCTGCCCGGACTTTGAGGTGCATGCACTGTCCGAGCTGTACACGCTTCTGTAGCGGAGTTTTCGAAAAAGCAAAAAAAGTTCTTGACTTTTTCCGGAATCTGCATATAATAATAAATGCGTTTTGACGCAGCGGCATTATAGGGGATTTGTGTAACGGTAGCACACCGGACTCTGACTCCGTTTGCGGGGGTTCGAATCCCTCATCCCCTGCCAA
>CAKTVG010000063.1 GCA_934622035.1 uncultured Oscillospiraceae bacterium | reverse complement strand
AGCAGAACGGCTGATTTTCTTGTCACAGGAAAGCCATCAAAGGAGGAATGAATGCTGAAAAGAAAACGAATGCTTACGCCCGCGCAGGCGGAGGAAGTTCGCGTTAAAAATTTCTTCGACCAAATTTTGCCGGGGACGATCAAGTTTTTGAGTGACCATTATGTTTTGGGCGACAGTTACCGCTGCGTATGGGCGATTTGGGAATACCCGCCGTCCACGGAGGAACAGGCGATTCTGGCGCAGCTTGCTGACCGTAGCGGCGTGACCCTGCGGATTTATCATCGGCTGGTCGAGCCGAACGAGCAGCGGAAGATCATCCAGAACGCCACCCGCCGCAACAAGCTCAAGCGCGGCGGCAGCGATGTAAACGAAAGCATCGAGGCCGAGGGGAATTTGCAGGACGTGATTGAGCTGCTGGCGAACCTGCGAAAGAACCGGGAGCCCCTGCTCCATGTGTCGGTATTTCTTGAGCTGAAAGCGCGCAGCCTGGAAGCGCTGAAGGAGCTTCAGAGTGACGTTGCCATGGAGCTGACGCGCTCTAAAATCTCCGTTGACCGGCTGACCTTACGGCAAAAAGAGGGCTTTCTCTCTGTTCTGCCCGTGGGCGCAAATCAGTTCGGCGCGCAATATGAGCGTGTGCTGCCCGCGTCCAGCGCGGCCAATTTGTATCCCTTCAACTTCTCCGGCAAAACTGACCCGCAAGGACTGTACATCGGACGGGACAAGTTTGGGAGCAATGTGCTGGTAGATTTCGACCGCCGCGCCGAGGACAAGACGACCTCCAACATTCTCATTCTCGGCAATTCCGGGCAGGGCAAAAGCTATCTCTTGAAGCTGTTGCTCACGAACATTCGGGAGTCCGGTAAGGCAGTCATTTGTCTGGACCCGGAATCGGAATATGAGGAGCTCTGCGCGTCCCTCGGCGGCTGCTATATCGATTTCCTTTCCGGAGAGTACACCATTAATCCCTTGGAGCCGAAAGCATGGTCAGATGGGCAGGACACCCTCGACCCGGATGCGCCTGCGGCGTTCCGAAAGGTCACAAGATTAAGTCAGCACATCGCCTTTCTGAAAGACTTCTTCCGTGCGTATAAGGACTTCACCGATACGCAGATCGACACCATTGAGATTTTGCTTACCAAGCTGTATGCCCGCTTTGGCATTACAGACAGCACAGATTACAGTCAGAAGAAGCCGTCTGACTTCCCCATCATGGAGGACTTCTACAAGCTGTGTGAGGAAGAATTCTACGGTTATGACAGACAGCGCAAGTACCTCTACACCGAGGAAACCTTGCAGGAGGTCTGCCTCGGCATTCATTCCATGTGCGTCGGTGCGGAAAGCAAGTATTTCAACGGCCACACCAACATCTCCGGCAGCGATTTTCTGGTGTTCGGCGTGAAGGGCTTGCTGGATACCAACAAGCGCCTGAAAGACGCCATGCTCTTCAATATTCTGTCGTTCATGTCAAACCAGCTTCTCGGTCAGGGAAACACAGTCGCCAGTATCGACGAGCTGTATTTATTTCTGTCTAACATGACGGCAATCGAATATATCCGCAACTGTATGAAGCGCGTGCGCAAAAAAGATTCCTCCATGATTCTGGCCAGCCAGAACATTGAGGATTTTTTGATTCCCGCCATCCGGGAGTACACAAAACCGCTGTTTTCCATCCCGACGCATCAGTTTCTGTTCAACGCCGGGCAGATCAATCCGAAAGAGTATATGGACGCGCTGCAGGTCGAGCCGAGCGAATTCGAACTCATCAAATACCCGGAGCGCGGGACCTGCCTCTATCGCTGCGGAAACGAGCGGTATCTCCTACAGGTCATCGCGCCGGACTATAAGGCGGCGCTGTTCGGCAGCGCAGGCGGGAGGTGAAGCGGAATGAGCGTGACCGTCGCCGCGGCCTTGAAGAAGGTTGCGGCCGCCGTCCTGACGGATAAGAAAGCGGGAAAGACCGTCGCCGGTGTCGTGCTGGCCGTGATTCTCATTGTGATTTTTCCCATCGTGGGCGTGACCGGCGCACTGGGCAGCCTCGGCAAGGTGGACACCGCGCAGCTCCAGGCCATCCTCGCAGAGAATCTTTCCGAACAGGAAATCACAAAGCTGCAAACGTTCGAGGACACGATGCGCGCCATTGAAAGCGCCATGGCCGAGGCAGGCTTCGCATCTCAGACGAGAGAGGCGCAGGCGATATATGCGTTACTGCTCTCAAATGACGCAGGCGATAGCGGCATGATTGAAAAACTAGTTGGCTGCTTCTCCGCAGAGCAGACCGATGCGCAGCTTCTTGCCAACGTCAACGCGGCATTTGAAATGGAAATCCCGTCCGAGGATTTTGTAAAAATTATGCAGAGCGTGCGGGCGGTGTACATCGACACGTCGCACTATGTTGACCCGTCCACCAAGAACAACCTCGATCTCGTGCAGTGGGCCATTGCCGCAGAAAAGGCCGGATGGGGTTACGTCTGGGGCGCCTGCGGGCAGGTGCTGACGGAGTCTGCGCTGGCCGGGAAAATCGCACAGTACCCGGACGAGGTTGGCGGTCAGGAGGATTTCATCCGCACGCATTGGCTGGGGCGGCGCTGCGCCGACTGCGTCGGCTTCATCAAGGGCTACGGCTGGCTGAACGCGGAAACACAGGAGATTGAATACGGCACGAACGGGATGCCGGACATTGGCGCGGATGCCATGTACGCCAACGCCACCGGGAAAGGCACAATTGATACCATCCCGGAGATTCCTGGCCTTGCCGTCTGGCACGAGGGGCACATTGGAATCTACGTCGGAAACGGTCAGGTCATTGAAGCCATGGGCACGCGCTACGGCGTCGTCCGCACGCGGCTTGCAGACCGCGGCTGGACCCACTGGCTGAAGATCCCGTATATTAACTATCTCGAAACGGAGGAACCTTATGAAGAAAGCAGCGATTACAATTACCCTTGACGAGGCCAAGGCCAACGCCCTGCGCCTGTATCTCGCGCAAAAGGACAGCACACCGGAGGCGGAGTTGGAAAAGGCGGCAGAGGCGCTGTACGGCAAATATGTGCCTGCGGGTGTCCGGGAATTCATTGAGATGTACGCAGAGAGCAAGGCGGCAGCCAAGCCGAAAAAGCCTCGCCCGGCTCCTTCTTCTGCTGTGGGCGTGCCGTCTGCAACCGGCGGTGATCCCGCTTGAGAAGCCAGAACTTCGGCATTGAGATCGAGATGACCGGCCTGACCCGCAGCGCGGCAGCGCGCATTATCGCCGGTTACTTTGGTACACAGGCCACCCATGTAGGCGGCGCTTACGATGCTTACACGATCCGGGATGAACAGAATCGGCAGTGGAAGGTTGTCCGCGACACCTCTATCCGCTGCCGCGACAGCAGAAATCGCGAGGCAAGCCGGGACTACGCAGTGGAATTTGTGTCGCCCATCTGCAAGTACGAGGACATCCCAGTGGTACAGGAGCTGGTGCGCAAGCTCCGAGCCGGAGGGGCCAGAGTCAATGACTCCTGCGGCATCCATGTTCATGTGGATGCCTCTGCGCATACGCCACAGACCCTGCGCAACATTGTGAATATCATGGCCGCCAAGGAGGATCTGCTCTACAAGGCACTGCAGGTGAAGGTCAATCGGGAGAATTATTGCCGGAAAGCAGACACCCGTTTCCTTGAAGAACTGAATCACAAACGCCCCAAGACGATGGATAAGGTTGAGGAGCTGTGGTACAACGGCATGGGCGGCCGGTACAGTCATTACGACGACAGCCGCTACCACGCACTCAATCTGCACAGCGTGTTCTCCAAGGGCACCATCGAATTCCGGCTGTTCAATTCCACTCTCCATGCCGGTGAGGTGAAAAGTTATATCCAGCTCTGCCTCGCCATCAGCCATCAGGCACTGGTGCAGCGTGGAGCTTCCCATACAAAGACACAACCGGAAAATGAAAAATACACCTTCCGCACATGGCTTCTTCGTCTTGGGATGATCGGGGACGAATTCAAAACCGCACGGCAGCATCTGCTGAAAAACCTGGAGGGCAATATTGCATGGCGGGATCCGGCGCAGGCCGAAGCGCAAAAAGCCCGGCTTGCCGC
>CAKTVG010000062.1 GCA_934622035.1 uncultured Oscillospiraceae bacterium | reverse complement strand
GCGGCAAGCCGGGCTTTTTGCGCTTCGGCCTGCGCCGGATCCCGCCATGCAATATTGCCCTCCAGGTTTTTCAGCAGGTGCTGCCGTGCAGTTTTAAATTCGTCCCCGATCATCCCAAGGCGAAGAAGCCATGTGCGGAAGGTATATTTTTCATTTTCCGGATGGGTCTTGGCACGGGAAGCCCCGCGCTGCACCAGCGCCTGATGGCTAATAGCCAAACAGAGCTGGATATAGCTTTTCACCTCACCGGCATGGAGGGTGGAATTGAACAGTCGGAATTCGATGGTGCCCTTAGAGAACACGCTGTGCAGATTCAGGGCATGGTAGCGGCTGTCGTCGTAATGACTGTACCGGCCGCCCATGCCGTTATACCACAGCTCCTCGACCTTATCCATCGTCTTGGGCCGCTTGTGATTCAGTTCTTCAAGGAAACGGGTGTCTGCTTTCCGGCAATAATTCTCCCGATTGACCTTCACCTGCAGTGCCTTGTAGAGCAGATCCTCCTTGGCGGCCATGATATTCACAATGTTGCGCAGGGTCTGTGGCGTATGCGCAGAGGCATCCACATGAACATGGATGCCGCAGGAGTCATTGACTCTGGCCCCTCCGGCTCGGAGCTTGCGCACCAGCTCCTGTACCACTGGGATGTCCTCGTACTTGCAGATGGGCGACACAAATTCCACTGCGTAGTCCCGGCTTGCCTCGCGATTTCTGCTGTCGCGGCAGCGGATAGAGGTGTCGCGGACAACCTTCCACTGCCGATTCTGTTCATCCCGGATCGTGTAAGCATCGTAAGCGCCGCCTACATGGGTGGCCTGTGTACCAAAGTAACCGGCGATAATGCGCGCTGCCGCGCTGCGGGTCAGGCCGGTCATCTCGATCTCAATGCCGAAGTTCTGGCTTCTCAAGCGGGATCACCGCCCAGTTCAGGCGGCACGCCCACAGCAGAAGAAGGAGCCGGGCGAGGCTTTTTCGGCTTGGCTGCTGCCTTGCTCTCCGCGTTCATCTCAATGAATTCCCGGACACCCGCAGGCACATATTTGCCGTACAGCGCCTCCGCCGCCTTTTCCAATTCTGCCTCCGGTGTGCTGTCCTTCTGCGCGAGATACAGGCGCAGGGCGTTGGCCTTGGCCTCGTCAAGGGTGATTGTAATCGCTGCCTTTTTCATAAGGTTCCTCCGTTTCGAGATAATTGATATACGGGATTTTCAGCCAGTGGGTCCAGCCGCGGTCTGCAAGCTGTGTGCAGACGACGCCATAGCGCGTGCCCATGGCTTCAATGACCTCGCCGTTTCCGACGTAGATTCCAATGTGGCCCTCATGCCAGACGGCAAGGCCAGGAATCTCCGGGATGGTGTCAATTGTGCCTTTCTCGATGGCGTTGTCGTACATGGCATCCGCGCCAATGTCCGGCATGCCGTTCGTGCCGTATTCGATCTCCTGCGTTTCCTTATTCAGCCAGCCGTAGCCCTTGATGAAGCCGACGCAGTCGGCGCAGCGCCGCCCCAGCCAATGCGTGCGAATGAAATCCTCCTGACCGCCGACCTCGTCGGGGTACTGTGACACCTTGGAGGCCAGCGCGGACTCCGTCAGCACCTGCCCGCAGGTACCCCAGACGTAGCCCCACCCGGTCTTTTCCGCGGCAATGGCCCACTGCACGAGATCGAGGTTGTTCTTGGTGGACGGATCAACATAGTGCGACGTGTCGATGTTCACCGCCCGCACGCTCTGCATGATTTTTACGAAATCCTCGGACGGAATTTCCGTGCCGAACGCCGCGTTGACGTTGGCAAGAAGCTGCTCGTCGGTCTGCTCGGCGGAGAAGCGGCCAACCAGTTTTTCAATCATGCCGCTGTCGTCTGCGTCATTTGAAAGCAGCAGCGCATATATCGCCTGCGCCTCTCTCGTCCGGGATGCGAAGCCTGCCTCGGCCATGGCGCTTTCAATGGCGCGCATCGTGTCCTCGAACGTTTGCAGCTTTGTGATTTCCTGTTCGGAAAGATTCTCCGCGAGGATGGCTTGAATCTGTGCGGCGTCCGCCTTGCCGAGGTTTCCCAGCGCGCCGGTCACACCCACGATGGGAAAAATCACAATGAGAATCACGGCCAGCACGATGCCCCCGACGGTCTTTCCCGCTTTCTTATCCGTCAGGACGGCGGCCGCAACCTTCTTCAAGGCCGCGACGACGGTCACGCTCATTCCGCTTCACCTCCCTCCCGCGCTGCCGAACAGCGCCGCCTTGTACTCCGGCGCAATGACCTGCAGGAGATACCGCTCGTTTCCGCAGCGATAGAGGCAGGTCCCGCGCTCCGGGTATTTGATGAGTTCGAATTCACTCGGCTCGACTTGCAAGGCATCCATATATTCTTTTGGGTTGATCTGTCCGGCATTGAACAGAAACTGATGGGTCGGGATGGAAAACAGCGGTTTTGTGTACTCCCGGATGGCGGGAATCAAAAAATCCTCAATATTCTGGCTGGCCAGAATCATGGAGGAATCCTTCTTGCGCACACGCTTCATGCAGTTGCGGATATATTCGATTGCAGTCATGTTAGACAGAAACAAATACAGCTCGTCGATACTGGCGGCTGTGTTTCCCTGACCGAGAAGCTGGTTTGACATGAACGACAGAATATTGAAGAGCATGGCGTCTTTCAGGCGCTTGTTGGTATCCAGCAAACCTTTCACGCCGAACACCAGGAAGTCGCTGCCGGTAATGTTGGTGTGACCGTTAAAGTACTTGTTCTCCGCACCGACGCACATGGAATGGATGCCGAGGCAGACCTCCTGCAAGGTTTCCTCGGTGTAGAGGTACTTGCGCTGTCTGTCGTAACCGTAGAATTCTTCCTCACACAGCTTGTAGAAGTCCTCCATGACGGGAAAGTCTGTCGGGCGTTTGGTACTGTAGTCTGTTGAATCCGTGATTCCGAACCGAGCATACAGCTTGGAGAGCAGGATTTCAATCGTGTCAATCTGCGCATCCGAAAAACCCTTATACGCACGGAAGAAGTCTTTCAGAAAGGCGATGTGCTGGCTCAATCTTGTGACCTTTCGGAAAGCCTCCGGCGTTGCCGTATCTACATCCTCCACAGAATCGTTCCACGCTTTCGGCTCCAAGGGGTTAATGGTGTGCTCGCCCGAAAGAAAATCAATATAGCAGCCGCCGAGGGACGCGCAGAGCTCCTCATATTCCGATTCCGGGTCCAGACAAATGACTGCCTTACCGGACTCCCGGATGTTTGTGAGCAGCAGCTTCAAAAGGTAGCTCTTGCCCTGACCGGAGTTGCCGAGAATGAGGATGTTGGAGGTCGTCTTGTCCTCGGCACGGCGGTCGAAGTCTACCAGCACATTGCTCCCAAACTTGTCCCGCCCAATATATAGCCCCTGCGGGTCGGTCTTGCCGGAGAAGTTAAAGGGGTACAGATTGGCCGCGCTGGACGCGGGCAGCACCCGCTCATATTGTGCGCCAAACTGGTTTGCGCCCACGGGCAGAACAGAGAGAAAGCCCTCTTTTTGCCGCAGGGTCAGCCGGTCTACAGAGATTTTCGAGCGCGTCAGCTCCATGGCAACGTCACTCTGAAGCTCCTTCAGCGCTTCCAGGCTGCGCGCTTTCAGCTCAAGAAATACCGACACATGGAGCAGGGGCTCGCGGTTCTTCCGGAGGTTCGCCAGCAGCTCGATCACGTCCTGCAGGTTGCCCTCAGCCTCGATAGTTTCGTTCACATCATTGCCGCCGCGCTTGAGCTTGTTGCGGCGGGTGGCGTTCTGGATGATCTTCCGCTGCTCGCCAGACTCCACCAGTCGGTGGTAGATCCGCAGGGTCACGCCGCTGCGGTCAGCAAGCTGCGCCAGAATCGCCTGTTCCTCCGTAGACGGCGGGTACTCCCGAATCGCCCACACGCAGCGGTAGCTATCGTCGAGGATATAATGGTCTGTGAGAAATTTCACGGTTCCGGGCAGGATTTGGTCGAAGAAATCCTTTACACGCGCTTCCTCCGCCTGCGCGGGTGTAAGCATTCGTTTTCTTTTCAGCATTCATTCCTCCTTTGATGGCTTTCCTGTGACAAGAAAATCAGCCGTTCTGCT
>CAKTVG010000061.1 GCA_934622035.1 uncultured Oscillospiraceae bacterium | reverse complement strand
TTACGAGTGTCAAAAGAGTATTTCATCATCCGGTTTATCATTGTCGTAAATTTCGTCGAAATACTGCGCGCCGTCAACGTCCGGCAGGGCGTCTCCGTATTGGCTCGTCTCGAAATACAGCGCCAGGAACCGCTTGATCTCCGGCTTTTTCATCCGATGTACCTCGAAGCCCTGCTCGGAAATGCGCTTTTCCACTGCGTTGGCCTTTTGAAATACCTGCTCCGGCTTGAGGTTCTTGCAGCGCGCCGTGAACAAAAACTGCCGCGCCGTGGACATCTCCGATTGCAGCTCGTCCAGCGCGGCAATATCCTTTTGAATCAGGCGGCGCACTTTGGCGTTCGGCTCATCCTCCAACCGCGCGGACAGATACGCCTTGTTTCCGTCGAAGCACTCGGAGGCATCCGTGCAGGTAATTTCCAAGTCCGGCAAGGCAGAGAGCACCATCATAAGGTGGCGAATCTTGATTGCAATGTTCGCCTGTGACAGTACCGAGATATTCGTCGGCGCGACCTGAAAAAACAGCAGCTCGCCCTGCGCCGTGGAAAGGCCGTAGCGCGTAAAGTCGCGCAGGCCGAGCAGCTCCTGCACGGAACGCCGGTTTTTGAACTTCATTTTCATCACTTCCACTCAAAGTATTGTTGTGTGCTGAGGAAAAACCGCACCGCGTGAATCAGAAAATCCAGCACCGTGCTATCCTCCAAGCGGATTGTCAGGAAGCCGAAGCACAGCGTCAGCGCCAGCGGCACGGCCATCCGCAGCCGCACCAGAAGGACGATGGACAGCAGCGCCGCCACGCCCAGAATCACGAAATCCCGCAGGCCCCAGAGCCACAGATTCGCCGTGGCCTTGAGGTTCTGCGGGTATAAATATTGTGTCATCTTTTCTCTTTTCCTCACTTTCCCGCCGCTTTGGCGACGCTGCGGGTCAGGTTGACCGCCGTGGTGGTCGCGTGGACGACGGACATCATATTGACCTTGACCGAGGTATCAAGGCCGAACTGCTGCGCGATGCGCGGCACCTCGCTTGCCGCCAGCATGATACCAAGGCCGAGGAACATATTCGCCCGGAAGGTCAGCAGGCCGACGTACAGCAGCGTCGTCTGCAAAAACGCCGTCAGACACAGCGCCACGACCTGCCGCATCCACTGGTTGAAGCCATCCGTGTAGCCGCGCGGCACGCTGAATAGGTACAGGCTGCCGACCGCAATCTGCGTCAATAAAATGCCACCGCGCTTGATGTTCGCAAAGAATAATTTGACAAAACAATAGAGGAACGCGGTCAGGCACAGCAGATGCACCAGCCCAATCTGTGAGCTAATGTTCCCCGCGAAGAAGCTGCCGACGAGCACGCCCGTGCCGGTCTCTGCCAGCGTTTCCCTTGCGCTGCCGGAAAAGAGCGGCACGATGCCGTTCAGGAACGAGCCTTGCAGCGTGATGCAGAATTTGTACAGCGCAATGGGCAGCTCCCCAATGAGCGAGCAGGCGAAGAAGCCCTTCAGGACATTCAGCGCAGTCGTTTTGAGGTTTGCTCTGCCGGTCTGGTACTCGATGGCCACGTCGAACACCGCCACGACCACGCCGGTGGCGTACAGCGCCCACGCGAGCAGGCCGAACAGCCGCACAAAGGCCTGCACCCAATCCAAGTCGAAAATCTCGGTGCCAAGGCTGCCGATCTGCGCTAAAAACGCAGCCGCCGCGCCGTAAATTGTGTCGTAGAACCAGCGGAGCATGGTGTCAAAAATGACGCTTGAAATGCTCTCGCCCAGCGTTCCGAGGATGTCGCCCAGCCAACTGAACATGCTGCACACCTCACAGGATGGACCAGAGGTACAGCGGTGCGGTCAGGGTGAAAATGAGGCAGGCGAACAGAATACAGGGCGCACCAAATTCAAATTGTCCATGCTTTCTGTAGTCAAAGTACGCGGTTGCGACCTTGACAAAAAACAGAATCGCCAGAATCATATCAATGACGGGAAAAACGACATGGTTGACGACGTTCTGAATCTGCGTTTTTGCCTCGTTCCAGGTGCTTTCGATGGCGCCGGACACATCTCCTGCGGCGAGGGCGGGCAGGGCGAAAGCGGCGAGGAGCAGTGCAGCGAGGAGAATGCACAGTGTAATTCGGAAGATTTTTCGATTCATGATACCATCCTTTCATTTCTCATCCTTTTTGCGCTTGAAATACAGGATTCCGCAGGCGGCGAGGCCGCCGAGGGCAATGCCGCCCAGACCAAGCCAGAGCGTGAGGCCGGAGCTGTCGCCCGTCTGCGGAATCTCCGGTGTGGGGACTCTTTCATTGGTCATCTCGGCCTTGACGATCTGTCCATCCTCGGTGATTGCAAAGGCGTGCGGCGTGGTGTCGAGCAGATAGCCCTCCGGCGCGGAGAATTCCTCGTAGGTGTATTCACCATAGCGCAGCTTGAATCTGGCAATGCCGTTTTCGTCCGTGTAGCTCTCGACGACGGTATTGCCCTCCGCGTCCTTGATGCGGAAGCCCGCGTTCGGCAGAGGCTTGCCGGTGGAAATGTCCAGCTTTGTAAGCTCCAGCTCACCGGTGACGGGCTTGTTTTCCAGCCTTCCGAGTTCAACCACGGTGTCATTTTCAGTAATCTGCACCTCGTAGATCTCGTCCGACAGCACATATCCTTCCGGAGATGCAAGCTCGCGCACAAGATAGTTCCCAAACACAACATCCGTAAAGTGAAATGCGCCGGATGCATCCGAAACGGCTGTCGACAGCGCGTTCTCTTTTGTAAACTCCGTCGTTCCCTCTGCAAACAGCCCGAACACCGCGCCGGAGAGCGGCTTTTCCGCTTCGCTTACCTTGATTCCACGGATGCTGCCGCGAACGAGGCGGTTTTCTACCGTCTGCCGGGTAACCTCATTCCATGCAATCCTGACATTCTGCGGTGCGACTTCGACATACCGTTCCGGCACAGCAACCTCGGCCAACGTGTAATTTGACCCAATGGGAATATCCTCGAAGACCGCAAGGCCGGTTTCATCCGTTTCAGCATACACGTCCACGGGCTGCCCGCAGTCCGCCGGGGCGGACAGCCGGAAGGTCACGCCCTGCACAAAACCGTCCTCCGCCGTTTTGCTCACCTCCAGCGTACCGCGCTTGAGCTGGTTGGAGAAGGACACCTCGGCGATTTGGCCCGCCTTTACCGTGACGGTCTGCGGTTGCTGCGGCTCATAGAGCGCTGCGGCATTCTCCGTCACGGTGTACACGTCTGGCACGAGATCATTCAATTGCAGCTCACCATTTTCGTCCGTCGTTACGTTCTCGCAGAAATTGTCCCCCGCGATTGTAAAGGAAATTCCGGCGATCTTGCCGTCCTCGGAGGTCTTGACGATTTTGACGGAGCCTTGCCCTGCCTCGACCTTGAGGTAGCCGACCACCGGGTCATTCACCGTTTCCGCATACGTCACCAGATCCTGAAGTCCGCTGCCAATGCCGAACTGGCCGTCCGTCCATGTGATTACGCCGCATCTCGAAGAATTTTTCTTTTCTGCCGTCAGCATGACCGGCGCGGTTGGCGCATCCTCTGCCGTGAGAATCAGACGGTTGCCCGCAATCGTACACTGCACGTCTGGATTGTCTGCTGTGAACGTGTAGTTTTCCAAAACCTCATTGGTGTCTAGCAGCTCGGCAGAGTAGCTGCTGCCGTCCCATTCCAGCATGACCGTCCGCGCCTCGCGGAGGTTTTTCGCACAGAAGGATGGCACCTTTGTGTGCTTCTGCACATTTGATACGATGGAATCATAATACGCGAAGATTCTCTCCCGCAGCGGATGTGTATCGCGGATGACCTCACGCACCGCGTCCGCGTCCGTCGGCGCGACATACCGGAAGTCCGCATCCCGCTCTCCGACGACGGTCTCCCAGATGAGAAGCTGCGTCGCGTAGGCCCGCGCGAGCTTGTCCCCGCCTGCGTTCTGGCTGCGCCACTGCGTGCTGACGCCGCCGGTGTAGCCGTAGGTCATGATGCGTCCGATGTAGCGCTTCATCTGCTGCGGCGTCATAAGGTCGTTGAAGTCCGGCATATTCTCCCAGAAGTCCTCGCCCATGCGGGAGAAGACGTCGCCGGTGTTCTGAATCACGCCGGGTTCGATGCAGTAGCAGATGTTGGCGTCATATGACCCGATGGCGCGCACGTCGAGATAGTCCGACGCGGAGAGCTTCCAGCCGTGGCGGAAGTACAGCGCATCGTG
>CAKTVG010000060.1 GCA_934622035.1 uncultured Oscillospiraceae bacterium | reverse complement strand
TCGAAGAAAATGCCCCACTTGAAGTAGAGCTTCAGCCGCGTGCGCATGGGATGCACGCCGGTTTTCATCACGATGAATTCGCCTTTCGGAAGCGATTTTAACTCGTCCGGCGTGAGCAGCGGACGCTCTATCATTTGCAGCGACTGTGACGGGTCGTTTTTGCTTCTTGAAACCGACCCGGACAGCACCGTCCGGCTGCCGAGGGCTTTTGACAGCTCCTCCGCAGAGGAACTGTTGGGCGCAAAGCCGCCGAACAGAATGTCCTGCGTGTTGTCCACAATGATCTCCGCGCCCTCTTTGCCATAATTCCTCTCAAGCTGCGCAAAGCTCTGGATGACGGGCACGAGCTGCAAACGCCGCGACCGCGAGGCGGAGAACATCATTTCTGCCGACTCGATCTTTGGGATGGTCCCGAACTCGTCCGCGAAGAACACGCAGCGATTTTTGAGTTTTCCACCATTTTCGTCTGCGACGGATAGAATTTCGCGGTATAGTTGTTGGATAATCAATGACACCATGAAGAACTTGCTGGGATCTTCCTCCGGAAGAATGACAAAGATCGCAGACTTCTGTGCGCAAAAGGTTTCCGCATCGATCTCGGTGTCAAAACAGAGAAGCTGCTCCAGCTCTGTGTCGAGAAAAGCGTTCAGCCGTGACAGCGCCGTGGACATGACGCTCGCCATCGCCTGCGGCGAGGTGCTGAGCGCCGCGCCTGCAAACCACCTTGCCTTGTGCTCGCCCGGCAACAGCCGCATGAGCTGCTGGAACTGATTCTCCCCATTCTGCGCAGGCGCGAGAAGCTCCTGAATCAGCTTGAACACGGAAACAATGTGCCGTTTCGGCGGCGCACAGAACTCCGCGACTAAAAGAATCGTCGCGGTTAATAAACCCTCCGCGGCGTCGTAGAAATATGAGTTCTCTCCAAAGGAACCGGCCTCCATGCCGGAGAGGATAATCGTCTTGGAGATGATCTTTGCGTACTTTTCCGCCTTGGCGCGGTGGCTCAGCTCGTCCGGAAAGGCAAGCGCCAGATCCATATAACGGTTCACGAGGTGCAGAAGATTGTTGCCGCTTGAGCGCGTGGGATTGCGCAGATCGATGACGGAAACGCGGTAGCCGTAGCGCTCGGCCACGCCGCCGTAGTTCCGGAACACGTCCCCCTTGGTGTCCGTGGAGAGAAAACTCATGCCGCTGGCACAGGCGTACTCAATGCACGGATACAGCCAGAAGGCCGTCTTGCCGACGCCTGCCGCGCCGATCATGAGGACGTGAACGTCGCCGGTGTCCACCAATGCAGTCGTGTTGCCGGTGCAGCCGATCACGACGCCCTGCGGGAGCGGCTTCCCATTCTTGCCTGTCGGACTGTCACCGTTTGCAGCTTGCGCGCGCCACTTCTCCGGCGTAAAGGAAACGAAACGATAGGTTCTGCGGATTTCGCGTTTCGTCGCCCAGCGCGCCGCGCCGTGCTGACCGTTACCGACAGTTTTGGCCTTGATGCCGTTGAGATTGTAAAGATGCGTGACCAGCGTAATCCCGCCGAGGACGCAGACCATCCCGACGGCAACGAGAATCAGAATTGTAAGGTTGGACATAATTCCTCCCGTGAATACAAAATATCCTCATTCCAATCCTTGCGGGTCGGAATGAGGACTTCGTTTGAAATACCGTGCGTGTTCAGCTTTTCGGAAATGTGCCGCGCGGCACTTTGCCCGGCCTCGTCATTGTCAAGGCAGAGGAAGACGTGGTTGAGATTTGGATTATCCTTCATCATCTGCCAAAGCACATGGTCAGCCACCCCGCAGGCCGCGGCGTAGCTGTGGTCTTGCCAGTTTTCCTTGTGCATGGAAATATACGAGAGCAAATCAATGGGCGCTTCAAAGAAATATAGGCGGTCGCTCTGTCCACACCAGTGAAACGAGAACTCCGGTCGGCTGCCGTCCTGATTGCCTTTATAGGTGCCCTGGGAGTTTGTCCCGCGCTTGTGCGCATGGCGAGGAGCGCCGTTTGGGTCGTAGCCGACGAATACGACGTTGTGGTGCCCGGCGGATTCGTAGATCATCCCTTCACGCACGAACGCGTTCAGCACCTCGCGGTCAATGCCGCGCTGCTGCAAGAGGTAGGCGTAGACGCGGCGCATTGTGTTGTTTCGCTTCGGAAGCAGAAATTCTTTCGTTGGTTTCTGTTGTATTGTAGCGTGTTGCGTCGGTTTTTCAAAGCCAGAGCAGCCGTCCAGCAAAAGCTCCACCGCCTGCGGATAGTCCAGCGAATAAAATCTCCGCACGAAATCAATCGCGTCGCCGCCGACGCGCTCATACTGGTGAAACCATACGTTCCCGCGGATGGTCACTTTCTGCGCGCCGTCGCGCCATTCGTACTCGCTGCCGGAACGTTTTAATTCCTCGCCGCGGCGTTGTAGAAAAGCCACGAGATCAGTCTCCCGCGCCGCATTTCTTTCTGCATCGGTGAAATGCTTGTATCTTGTAGGCATATTTTCCCCTCCTATTTGTTCTGATGCTTGACTTTTTCTCTTTGTTTCAGCTATAATAATATAGAATATTAAATCAGCCGAAGGGAATTGATTTTATGGCCTATATCAAACGGCATGCAGAGGCGACCGTGAAAAAGCTCGCAGCAATGTTCGGCGCAATTCTCGTTGCAGGCCCGCGGCAAGTCGGAAAAACAACCATGCTGCAGCGCATAACAGAGGGCATGAACTACGTCACACTGGACGATGTGCTCGTCCGCGCCTCTGCGCAGGAGGAGAGCGGAACGTTTTTCAAGGACAATCCGCCTCCGGTCTTCGTGGATGAGATTCAAAAAGCACCGGAGCTTTTCCAGCAAATCAAAATGCACATTGACGGGAGCCGCCGGAAAGGCCAGTTCTTCATGTGCGGCTCTCAGCAGTTTCAGATGATGAAAGGTGTCAGCGAGTCACTCTCCGGCAGAATCGGCCTTGTAACACTGCTTGGATTTTCTCTGCGCGAGAGATATGGGATTCCCAATGACACACCTTTTCTTCCGACAGACGAATACTTTACCGAGCGAAAAAGAGCACTCGCAGACATTCCCTATGGCGATGTGTGGCAAATGATTCACCGCGGCTCCATGCCAGAGCTTTGCGAGAATCCTGATTTCGACTGGCAGATGTATTACGGTGCCTATGTGCGTACCTACATTGAGCGCGATGTCCGCGACCTGACCGAGATTGGCGATACGGTTAAATTCGCACGTTTTATGACCGTTGCTGCCGCATCTACCGGCCAGCTTGTAAATCTTGCATCAATGGCGCGGGATGTCGGAATCAGCCAGCCAACCGCAGAGCGCTGGCTCTCCATTCTTGTGGCATCTAATATCGTATACCTCTTGCAGCCGTACTCGAACAACATCGTCAAACGCGCAATCAAAACACCAAAGCTGTATTTCCTCGATACCGGTCTCGCTGCCTATCTGACCCGATGGACCACGTCGGATGTGCTGAAAAATGGCGCAATGGCTGGCGCTTTCTTTGAGAGCTTCGTCATTTCGGAGGTCATTAAGAGTTACTACAACAAGGGAATCATCGAGCCGCCGCTGTATTTCTACCGTGACAGAGACATGAATGAGATCGACCTTTTGATTGAGGAAAACGGAACACTGTACCCGCTTGAAATGAAAAAGCACGCCGACCCGCAGAGAAAGGATATTGATGCCTTTGATCTGCTTGACCGAATTCCCGGTATGCAGCGCGGTCCCGGTGGCGTGGTCTGTCTGTATGATCGACTCATTACCCTTAAGGGCAGCGACCGCGTCATCCCAATCAACTATCTGTGACAAGCACCCAGCCCGCAGGATGATTGCATACTGCAGGCTGGGTTCCGAAATTGTTATTCCATTTTCTGCCCGTGCAGATCTTTCTTCTCCTGCAGCTTCCGTCGCAGCTTGCGGTCAACTACATTCTGCCGGGCTTCGTTCCGGTTTAGTTGCGCATCAAACATCTGTGCAAGCTGCGTGAGCAGGCGCATAGATGCTGCACCGGTAGAGGCTGGCGCTTGAATGTTCTGTGCCTGCTGAACGTTCAGGGACTCTTGAATGACCGCATTTTTGATCGCCTTGAATTTCTTGTTCTGCGACAGCGGAATATGCTGTTCCGGCATATCCTGATAGGTTCCGATGATCGTATCCCGCTGTGCATACCACAGATCATAGAGCGCAGCAATCCCCGGATTCTTTGCCAACTCGTCCACGACGGCGTTGACCAGATTGCGCCCGGCCTGCGGCAGATAGCCGTAGACCTTTTTGCCCTTGTAGCCCTGCATCTGCCGGGATAATTTCAGAAGCAGCTCCGTGACCACCGGATCGTCATAGCTGCCGGAGTTGATGCGGGCA
>CAKTVG010000059.1 GCA_934622035.1 uncultured Oscillospiraceae bacterium | reverse complement strand
ACAACAGCCCCAATAACGATATTCAACCATTCGCCATCATAGTCAGCGGCAATGATGGGATTGTTATTACAATACGCGAACATATTGTAACCGAGGAAACCAGTTGCAGTCGCGGAGTACTTATCCCCGTTGATGAATCTGCTAATTTCGGGGTCATAGTAGCGGGATTGCAGGTAGTAGAAGCCGGTTTCGGAATCGTAGTAATAGCCTCTGTATCTCAGCGGGTTGATCTCTGCTAGATCACCGGTTGAGGTAATTACTTTGCCGTAGGGGTCATAGTCATACGCTGCAACCTGAACGCCGTTTGCATCGACCAGATACATTACGTCGCCTTGGAGGTTGGTAATGTAATAATAGGTCGTTGTCGCTGTACCGTCGCTATAGATCAGGCTGTACGGCATACCGACGTTATCGTAGCTGAAATCCAGCGTTTTGGTTGTCGTACCGTCAGAAATGGTCTCCCGCAGCAGCTTGCCGCCCGCGTAGATGTACTGGTGGATTTCCTCAATTTCCGTTGCAGCCCCGCGGTGGAGAAGCTGTTCGGCTCCATTCAACGCAGGATCGTCAGGTTCTGAGGGTTCGTCAAGGCTCATAATGTCATAGCTACTGGTGGGAGGGCTGATGATCGCGCCGCCGATATCTCCGCAGCGTGTGCAGGTTAATATGCCGGTCTCCGGACTTTTCTGATAGTCGTGCCCTAACGGAGCCTTGAATTTAGATCTTTGCTGATCTCCACAGCGAGAGCATGTGCGAAGCGTGTAGCCCTGATTGACACAAGTGGGCGGCACAACGGTACCACGATTGTAGCTATGACCCAACGCAGCGGTTTCCGTGTCCTGATAGCTGCTGTCACAGCGTGTGCAGGTGTGAAGAGTATGACCGGTTTCCGTGCAAGTCGGAGCAACGACGGTTTCTGTGTAGTTATGGCCGAGCACTTCTGTGACGGTATCCTGATAAGTATCCTTACAGCGCGTGCAAGTGTGGACGGTATGGCCGGTCTCCGTGCAGGTCGAGGCAACAACCCGGCTGGTATAGTTGTGACCCAGCGCAGCGGTGATGGTGTCCTGACAGGTGTATTCGCAGCGCGTGCAGGTATGGATGGTGTAGCCGGATTCCGTGCAGGTGGGGGCTACGACCGTATTGCTGTAGCTGTGCCCCAAAGCGGCGGTCGGCGTATCTTCGTAGCTGTCGCCGCAGGCACATGTATGCACGGTGTAGCCAGCTTCAAGGCATGTCGGGGGAACCACTCTGCTGGTCGTATAGCGGTGCGTGTGCTGCCGGTAGCTGTCTCCGCAGCGAGTGCAGGTGAATACATCGGTCTCGTTCTCAACGTAGTCGTGCCCCAATGCCTCAACTTCGGTGTCGCAATAGCTGTAACCGCAGGCGCACTCGTGGAGGGTATAGCCGGTTTCCGTACAGGTCGGAGCAACAACGGTGTTGGTGTAGCTGTGCTGGTGTACATCGCCACAACGCGTACACACATAGTCGCCTGCGCTGTTGCGAGCATAATTGTGTCCCAGCGCACGAACGAACTGGTCGCTGTAGCTGGCGTCGCAGATGCTGCACACATGCAGAGTATAACCCTGCTCCACACAGGTTGGCGGGACGGAAATCGTGCGTGCGTAGTTGTGCTGCTGGTGCACATCGCTGCAGCGCGTGCAGACGTAGTCGCCGTCGCTGTCGCGCAGGTAATTATGCCCCAGTGCGGCAACTTCTGTGTCGGTATAGCTATAACCGCATTCGCATTCGTGCAGGGTATAGCCCGCCTCGGTGCAGGTCGGAGCGACAACAGTGTCGGTATAGGTGTGGTCGGCGGTCATTTCGTAGACCGTTTTGGTGACGCGCTTTTCAATCCGCAGGCCGTCGGCGTCGTAGGCGAATTCCATGGAGATGTCCCGTCCCGGCGTGCTGCTTTCGGCTGTTTTCAGGCTGCGGCCCTCCGCCCACGAGAAGTTCCACGGCGTGCCGTTGTAGTACCGGATGGGGTTGCCGCTCGTCGGCGTGCCGGTGACGTTGCCGTCCTCGTCCATCGTCTGGCCTTCGTAAACGATCTTTTCCCCGTTGAACGCGGTCAGGAGATCCTTCCACGAGGCGTTGCCGTAGGTGTAGGTGTTGGTCGTCTCGCCGCGCGTGACAGTCTGGAGGTTGCCCGCGCCGTCGTAGGTGTAGGCATACTGCATGCCCGGCAGGCTTGCCGCCGTGAGCTGGCCCATCGCGTCGTAGGTATAACTTGACGTGCTGCCGCCGGATGTCACCGAGGCAATGTTGCCGAGCGGATTGTAGGTGTAGTTGTAGGTCAGACCGCTCAGCGTGCCGGACAGGCCCGTGTAGCGCAGCTTCTCCACCTGCGTGGTCGTCTGGCTGGTGGAAATGTCGCGGTAAGTGTAATTTCTGGTGTAGACGCCATTGCTTGCCGTGGACAGACGCGACAGTGTATCATAGCCGAGCTGCAGGCTGCCGCCGTTCATGCTGACCGAGGTCAGGCTGCCGTCCTTGGCGCTGTAGGTGTAGCTCTCGGAATAGCTTTGCTGCCCCATTTGCCACGCCTGCGTCTTGATGCGGCTGGAATCGTCGTATTCCCAGCGCACCGACAGCACCTGTTCCACACCGCGGCACATCTGGCAGGCAATCGCGCGTTTTAAGGAGTCGTAGGTGTAGAAATAGGTGACATCATCTGTGGTTGACTCCGTTCCGGCATCGTCGCGGATGGAATAGAGCTGGCCGTCGCCGTTGTAGGCGTAGGTCAGAGTGCGGCCGTCGGAATAGCTGGCCGTACTCGTCCGGCCGAGGCGGTCATAGGTGAAGGTGACCTCCTGACCGTTGCCGTAGACCTGTTTCGTGAGCTGGCCGTTCTTTGCGGCATACTGGTAGCTTGCCAGCAGCAGGCCGCCAACGCGCACCGCCGTCAGGTTGCCGAACGCGTCGTAATCGCAGGCAATGCTCTGCCCGGCCTCGTCCGCCGTGCGCGTAACGTCCGTCAAGAGTCCTTTGTCATAAGTATACTGTAATTCGCCGCCGTTTGCAAAGGTTTTCTGTGTTATACGGCCAAAATCGTTATAATCGGAAAGAATGCTGTTGCCCTGCGCGTCCGTGACGGAGGTTGCCTGCCCGGTCATTTTGCTGAGTGCGGTGCCGTAGGCGTAGGTCAGGGTCTGCCCGGTGCCGTCCGTCGCGGAGGCGAGGAGGTTGCCGCCGTTGGTGTAGGTTGCGGAGGAGGTCAGGGCGCTGCCGGAGCCGGAGTCGGCCTTGAGGCTCGTGCCGGTGACGTTGCCCATGGCATCGTAGGTGTAGTCCTGCCGGATGACGCCGTTGCTTGCGCGGGTGACGTTGTGGTTGTCGTCGTAGGTGTAGGTGAATGTGCCGCTGCCGCCCGTGTTTACGGAGATGAGATTGCCGTTTTCAAAGGCGGCCGTTTCTTCCTTCTTTCCGGTGGATTTGACGGAAACAAGATTGCCGTCCTTGTCGTAGTGCATCGTCTGCGCGACCTCGCGCGTCAGGCTGAGATTGTCAAAGTAGGCGGTGTTGCAGTTTTTCTCATAAGCGCAGACCACGCGGATGGTCTTGACCGTTTTGCCCGTCTGCTTCGGCACGATGGTGCAGGAGGCAAACTGCCACCCGCGCACGTCCGGGTTGAACGCCGTGTAATGATACTCCGTCGAGCCGTCTGTGTAGGTCAGGATCGCCCGCAGGCCGAACTGCTTCTCCAGATCCTGCGCGGGGTCGTCGTTTTCCTTCACATTGTCCGGCAGGCTCAAGGCTTTCGCCCAGCCGGAGAGGACGTAGGTCTGCGTGCCGGGCAAGTTGATCGCGACCTCCTGGTAAGCCTCGCAGTTGGTGTAAGCGTCGCCGTAGATACGCAGGGAGGATGCGCCCGTGCCGTCTGCCGGGAGGCCGACGCCGGTACAGAATTCTGCGCGGTCGTGCAGCGACCAGCCGTCGTTTTCAACCTGCATATCCGCATTGCGCAGCAGATTCAGGGTTGCGGGCGCTGCGCCGGATTCCAGTTGGAGATCGTCGGCGTAGAAGCTGCCGGTCAGGCCGTCTGCGACCACGCTGACGGTGTAGCTGCCGGTTGCCGGAGCGGTGAAGCTGACAGACAGCCTCGTCCAGCCGCTGTCAATGCCGGAGGAGGTTTTGACATTCAGCTTTTCGGACGTCCATGCCGTCCCGGAGGGAGCGGTCACTTTCAGATAGATGCCGTCTCCGAGGAAGCCGGTGGCCGAGGTGGTCTTGACGTAACCGGAGAGCGTGTAAGCCCGTCCGGAGGAAAGGCTGTCCGTCTGGAAACTCGCAGTCATTGTGGTGTCTGCCGTGGCAGAGCCAACGAAGCCCTTCTGGCCGGTGCGTGCGCCCGCGCTGCCTGCACTGAGCGTGCCGCTGCCGGACTGGAACATCCACGCGGGCGCGTCAAATTCAAAGCTGCCGTTTCGCAGCAGGTTGGCCTCCACCGCGCCGAGGGTTGCGGTGCGCAGGGTACGGTTGTTCGTTTTGTCCGTTGTGCCTGCGCCGGAATAGACCGCGGCGGAAGCGCCAAGGATGTTGTGGTCGGGGTCGGTCGTGTAGGCGTTGACGGTTCTGCCTGCGTAGTCAAAGACGTAGGCGGTCAGGACGTCGTCGCTGCTTTCTGTACGGTC
>CAKTVG010000058.1 GCA_934622035.1 uncultured Oscillospiraceae bacterium | reverse complement strand
GAAAAAATAAAGTGGAACAGCACATTTATGCAAAGCGATGAATTCAAAGAGTCCCTTCAGGCAAGAAAGTGCTTTATTCATCCACTTTACCTTTTTGCATATCGTTCAGGGAACTTTAACAATGTTTTGCTTGCAGATTGGATGGTTGCAGTTAAAAGGGCCCTTATACATAGGAGATAACGATTCATGATAAATCTTTATTATCACTGCGGAAGCGCAAACCACGGATGTGAGGCAATTGTTCGCTCAACCGCAAAAATGTTGAATACGCAATTAACGCTTTGGAGCACTGCTCCAGATGCTGATATTGCGTATGGTGTAGATGGCATTGTTAATGTTGTCGAGGATACGAAGCGGCCTCCGACTGGAGCAAGATTATTCGAATTCAAGGTACATCATAAACTCACGGGTAGTGATTATCTTTATACAAAGTTTGAACATGAAGATTTCTTTTCTTCTATTCGCCCAGGAGATATCTGCTTCTCTATTGGCGGTGATAATTATTGCTATGGCGGAAAAGAGTATCTGGGATACTACAACCGGATTATCCACGAGAAGGGCGGTAAAACAGTCTTCTGGGGATGTTCCTTTGAGCCGTCCGAAATGGATGCTGCCACCGCAAAGGATATTGCACGGTACGATCTCATAACCGCAAGAGAAAGCATCAGCTATGAAACGCTGAAAGCCGTGAATCCAACCACGATTCTTGTAGCCGATCCTGCATTTGTGCTAGACACCATGGAGTTGCCTTTGCCGGAAGGCTGGAAGGACGGTAACACCATTGGGATCAACGCCAGCCCGCTTATCATGCAATGTGCGAAAGACGGCAGCGTTGCCTACGAAGCATATCGACGTTTAATTAAGCACATTTTGGATACTACAGATGCCGCGGTTGCATTGATCCCTCATGTTGTCATTGCGAATAATGATGACCGGATTCCGCTTCGTAATTTGTATGAGGAATTTGCATCCTCTGGTCGTGTGCTGCTCATAGAAGATCATAACTGCTGTGAATTAAAGGGCTATATCTCCCGTTGCAGAATGTTTATCGGCGCTCGTACCCACGCAACAATTGCAGCCTATTCCACTTGCGTACCAACTTTGGTACTTGGCTATTCTGTGAAATCGAAAGGGATCGCACGGGATATTTTTGGCACGGAGGAACACTACGTTTTGCCTGTGCAGGAACTGCGAAATCCGGACGAATTGGCGGATGGTTTTGATTGGCTGGTGTCCAATGAGGAAAGCATCCGCTCACATTTGAAGCGTGTGATGCCAGAGTACATTCAGCGAGCGTACACTGCCGCAAAAGCTGTTTCAAGACTCAAATAAACAGGAGAATTTTACTATCATGAGCAAACCGAACCAGCTTCGCGCTGGTGTCATCATGACTTATATAAATCTTGCCCTTGGAAGCTTGATTCCGATGCTTTACACACCGGTCATGCTACGTCTCCTTGGGCAAAGCGAGTACGGACTTTTGGGACTGGCTCAATCTATCACAGGGTATTTGTCTCTGTTGAGCTTCGGATTGGGCAGCACGATAATCAGATATCTCTCGATATATAGAGCAGACAATGACAAAGACGGTGAAGAGCGCATGATGGGACTCTTCATCGCCATATATAGCTGTGTTAGTGTGCTTGCGCTGATTGGTGGATGGATATTATCCTGTTATGTCGAACCTATTTTTCATAAAGGTTTGACAGGCGCAGAACTGGATAAGATCAAGATTCTTATCCGCATTATGTCGTTCAATATGGCAATATCATTTCCTATCAGTGTATTCGGAAGCGTTATTGTTGCGCATGAACGTTATATTTACCGGCAAGCAATCAACATTTTTTCTACGGTAGCAGCCCCGGTTGCAAATCTCGTTGCTCTTTATCTTGGCTATGCATCCGTTGGAATGACTTTGGCGGGAACACTGATGCAAGTAGTAATGCTACCTCTGTATGCGATCTACTGCGTAAAGCAGCTTGGACTGCATCCAAAGTTCAGAAAAATGCCCGGTCGACTGATTACCGAGATTTTGGGGTTTTCCCTGTATGTTTTTATCGGCTCTATCGTAGATATGTTGTTCTGGGCAACAGATAAGGTCATCTTGGGCATGGAGGCAAGTACGGCAGCTATCGCTGTATATAACGTTGGTGTTACGTTCAATTCAATGTTTACGAACCTTTCTACGGCGGTCAGCGGGGTCTTGCAGCCGAAGGTTACAATCATGGTGAAGCAGGATGCCCCCAAGTCAGAGCTTTCTGCCGTATTTATCCGTGTTGGCCGATTGCAATATGCGCTGATTTCCTTAGCGCTCTCAGGCTTCGTTGTCTTCGGTCAAGCTTTTTTGCGCAAATGGGCGGGTAACAATTATTCTGATAGTTATTGGATTGCACTGGTTACATTGATTCCCCTAACTATTCCGCTGATTCAGAATACCGGAATCAGCATTGTTATGGCGCAGAACAAGCATAAATTCAGAAGCCTAACCTATCTCGCTATTGCTGTTGTCAATGTAATTTCTACATACCTGCTTGTCCCCTACCTTGGCGGATTCGGTGCTGCGCTTTGCTCTGGTGTGTCTTATATTATCGGCCAAGGGATTATTATGAATATCTATTACTATCGCGTGACGGGAATTGATATTCCGCTGTTCTGGAAAAACATTTTCAGAATGTCTGTTGTTCCAGTGGTGATGCTTGTGGTCGGGCTGGCAGTTGCACGGTATATTGACTTTGGTAGAAGTTGGGGTGTGCTTTTTGCTGGAATTATTGTATATACACTGCTGTTTTCGGTCGGATCATATTTCATTACATTTAACGCGTATGAGAAAGAAGTTATACATAGAGTTCTGAAAAAAAGCGCGTTGTAAAAGAAAAGCATGCAGGCTCAATCTTATAGGATGGTAACTCGAAATGGCAAATCATCGCATTAACAGTATTGATATTGTGCGCCTGATTGCGGCAATTCTGGTTGTCGCGATTCATACACAGGCGATCACATGGTTTTCAGGTTACAGCAACGGCAATATTCAGATACTGACCAGAGTGGCAGTTCCATTCTTCTTTTGCACAAGCGGTTACTTTCTGCATAAGAACTATATCAATAGCGGGTGTCCTGCTATAGCAGCTACCTTTTGGAAAACCGTCAAACTATATACCCTTCTGTCGTTGGTTTATTTCCCTGTAATTTTTCTATCAAATCCTGTGCTGCTGCATGAACCGAAGAAATGGATGCTGGTGGATTTCCTGTTCAACGGCAGCTACTATCATCTGTGGTACATGGTAGGCATTATCTATTCCATAGCGATGATCTACCTGATCTGCAAGTTGAATCTGTCGAAAGTCTTGCTTCCGTTGGCGATTGTTTGTTATGTCATTGGCCTATTGGGAACATCATACTATGGCATTGGCAGCAGGCTGGCCGCCTTGAATGTGCTGTTTGACAGTGGATGGTTTTTGAGCATTCGACGGATATTACTCATGGGATTTCCTTTTACTGCTCTCGGATGGGCGATTTTGGAAGGAAAGCTGAAGCTGCACATTTCCAAGAATCATCTGCTGTTTGCGACCACGCTGGTGGCACTGCTATTCGTGGCTGAAATTGTTGCTGTGACTGTCACAGGGCTGTCAAGGACAATCGAAATCACGGCGTTCCTTTACCCGCTGCTGTTTCTTCTGTTTCAGCTTTGTCTTGCCTATCCGCTTGAAGGGAAAAGCGATCTTGCTTCGGCTTGCCGTGATACTGCAAACTTTACATATTTCTGGCATCCGCTTGTCATTCTTGCGCTGCGGAGAGTTGTTAATGCGAACTTTTTCCTGTTTGCGATTACGACAGCAGTAAGCCTGCTATTGGGCTTTGGCTATCACTCCTTGAAGAACCGAAGGAGACTTACATATGAACGTCGCTCAAAAAACTGATATTTGTACCGGCTGCGGTATGTGTGCGGCGATCTGCTTATCCTCTGCAATTCAGATGCAGGCGGATGAACACGGCTTCCTGCATCCGACAGTCGATGCGGCAAAATGTACAGATTGCGGCCTTTGCATCCGGAAATGTCCCATTTCCGCACCGCCACAGGCATCTGCACACACTGATATCCTGACCGGATATGCTAAGGACGAGACGCTTTTACCCGCTTCTTCCTCCGGCGCGATTTTTCCGGTATTGGCGGCAGAGATCATCCGCCAGGGCGGCATCGTGTTTGGTGCAGCGTTTGACGAAAATTTCGATGTGGTACATACCGCTGCTGAAACGCTTTCGGAGCTCTCCGCTCTTTGCAGCTCCAAATATGTTCAAAGCTGCATTCCAGCTGACTGCTATTCACAGGTAAAGACGGCGCTGGCTGCCGGACGTTGGGTCTATTTCAGCGGAGTTCCGTGCCAGATTGCAGCGCTGAAAAGCTATCTTGGCCGTGAGTATGAAACGCTGATTACGCAGGACACAGCTTGCCACAGTGTTCCGTCTCCTATGGTGTGGAAGGACTATGCAGCAGCACTGGAGAAGCAGCATGGCGGGAAGTTGACCAGTTTTTCTTTCCGCAACAAGTCAAATGGCTGGGAAGACTATCATATCTACGCCGCGTTTGACAACGACAAGGAATTCCGGCAGTCTGCTGCAGAAAATCCTTATCAGCGGGGATTCCTCAAAGGCTTGTATTCCCGCAATTCATGTTTCTTGTGCAGATTTAAAGGTATTGAGCGTTGCAGCGATATCACGCTGGCCGATTATTGGGGTGT
>CAKTVG010000057.1 GCA_934622035.1 uncultured Oscillospiraceae bacterium | reverse complement strand
GCGTATTGTAATAACAATCCCATCATTGCCGCTGACTATGATGGCGAATGGTTGAATATCGTTATTGGGGCTGTTGTTGGCGGTGCAATAAATCTAGGCGTCGCTCTCTGGAAACACAAATCAGTTGATGAGGTAATTGTAAGCACCGTCTGTGGTGCTGCAAATGGCGCGCTTTCCGCCATGGGATTAGGCGCAGTAGGCGGAGCTGTAACGAGTTTTATCGACAGCGCCTATTCGAACGCTAAAGAAATAGCCACGGAGGGAAAATCAATCGGTAAAGCGGTTGTGGACATTACAGTGAACACAACGCTTGGCCTTGCCTTTGGGGCAATGGGTTCTGCAAGTAGTGCGGATATAGCAAAGAGCGCTAAAATTTCAACAGCGGGTGTGAACAGCATAAAAACGCTTGTAAAGAAAACGGTTCGCCCAATGGTAAAGAAAGCTGCTAAAAAGGTACTAAAGAACACTTTAAAGTATGTAGGTAAACAGTTTGGATCCGAATCTGTTTTGGGAGTTGCTTCCACGGGTGTTACTTTGGGCACAGCGAAACTGGCGGAAATAATATACTCCCGCTATGCAGGAATGTGGTGAGCCTTCTATGAAAAACCAACGCAGAAATAAGACTCTCATTCCACGCAATATATGGTATTCTCTACTATTATTCTCCATCACAATAATAATGACCGCTAGTATTGACTGGGGCTGTATCTGGACATATCACGAGTACCACGATGGTAATATTGCATCGCAGGCCGGGGTTTGCGTAAGATTGGAGCAAAGTTGGACAGATGAAGCCTCTACTCGTAGTGGAGAAAAAAGTATTTACGTGCTTTTACTTGAGAATGGAACAAGGCTCGGAATTTACAAAGATCTGGCAGACGAGTATTTTTCCACCGGTTGGCGCATAGAAGCTCTGGAATTTCTGAAGAATCGGGAACTTACCTTCACGTACATCCCGAAAAAGATTTTTACCGACGGATCGTATGTCCTGCTTTCCATTTCCAACGGCAGTGAATCCATTTTGGACGAGCAGCACGTATTCTCATACTATTGGGATCGGCTGCTGACCGATCTGATTCTCTCATGCATTGTTGACGGAATTGCGCTGCTGCTCGTCATCGTGCCGCCGATATACCGTCTCATCGTCCGCAGGAAAGAGCAAGCAAAAAAGCGCCGTAATAAGCAGAAGAAATTGCAAAAAAAATTACAGATGCAGCAAAAAAGAGCTTCCCAAAATCAGGACGAACACAAAGGCTAAATTTGTTATCTTTTTTTGCAGTTGTTTATCTCGCTGATTTCTTCTTTTCTGTTGTAACCCCTTCCATTGAATACTTCCCATTCACCTGTCATGGTGTCAGGTGCCTCCTGTCGCTGAGAGGGTAGACTACTCCCTTGGCGGCAGGAGGTGCTTTTTTACTTCAGACATCGCGGCTTTGCACCGCGGGGAGACTGTAGAGCAGGCTGCTTTTGCCGCCGTTCGGGCGGTAGCGCTGTGCGGTTTCAAGGAGGCCCTCTCGCTCAAGGTCACGAATTGCGCGGCGCACGGTCGCCTGTGAGAGCTTCAGCTCCTGCGCAATCGTCGGGATCGCTGGCCAGCATTCGCCGGACCGGTTTGTGCGGTTCGCAAGGTAAAGATACACACAGACCGCGCGGTGCGGCAGCTCCGCGTGGTAGAGCACGCTGAAATCACGCATCCGGCGGCACCTCCTGCTTCGGCCGCAGGCGCAGCGGCCTGCGCGATTCGGACGGATATTTGCGGAGAATCGCCGCCTCCAGCTCGCCGCGCTGCGCATACTCCACGCGCCGGTTACCTCTGTCCGGCACGCTGTAGGGCGCATCGAAGAAAATGCCCCACTTGAAGTAGAGCTTCAGCCGCGTGCGCATGGGATGCACGCCGGTTTTCATCACGATGAACTCTCCTTTTGGAAGCGATTTCAGTTCATCCGGCGTGAGCAGCGGCCGCTCTATCATTTGCAGCGACTGCGACGGGTCATTTTTGCTTCTCGAAACCGACCCGGACAGCACCGTCCGGCTGCCGAGGGCTTTTGACAGCACCTCCGCAGAGGAACTGTTTGGCGCAAAGCTGCCGAACAGAATATCCTGTGTGTTGTCCACAATAATCTCCGCGCCCTCCTTGCCGTAATTCCGCTCAAGCTGCGCAAAGCTCTGGATGATGGGCACGAGCTGCAAACGCCGCGACCGCGAGGCGGAGAACATCATTTCCGCCGACTCGATTTTTGGAATCGTCCCGAACTCGTCCGCGAAGAACACGCAGCGATTCTTGAGCTTTCCGCCATTTTCGTCCGCGACGGATAGAATTTCACGGTATAATTGTTGGATGATCAGCGACACCATGAAGAACTTGCTGGGGTCCTCCTCCGGAAGAATGACGAAGATTGCAGACTTCTGTGCGCAAAAGGTTTCCGCGTCGATCTCGGTGTCAAAACAGAGAAGCTGCTCCAGCTCTGTATCGAGGAACGCGTTCAGCCGCGAGAGCGCCGTTGACATGACGCTCGCCATCGCCTGCGGCGAGGTGCTGAGCGCTGCACCCGCAAACCACCTTGCCTTGTGCTCCCCCGGCAGCTGACGCATGAGCTGCTGAAACTGATTCTCGCCATTCTGCGCGGGCGCGAGAAGCTCCTGAATCAGCTTGAACACGGAAACAATGTGCCGCTTCGTCGGCTCGCAGAACTCCGCAACGAGCAGGATCGTCGCCGTTAATAAACCCTCGGCGGCATCGTAGAAATATGAGTTTTCTCCAAAGGAACCGGCCTCCATGCCGGAAAGGATGATTGTCTTGGAGATGATCTTTGCATACTTCTCCGCCTTGGCGCGGTGGCTCAGCTCGTCCGGAAAGGCAAGCGCCAAATCCATATAGCGGTTCACGAGGTGTAAAAGATTGTTGCCGCTTGAGCGCGTGGGATTGCGCAGGTCAATGACGGAAACGCGGTAGCCGTAGCGTTCTGCCACGCCGCCGTAGTTCCGGAACACGTCGCCCTTGGTGTCCGTGGAGAGGAAGCTCATGCCGCTGGCGCAGGCGTACTCAATGCACGGGTACAGCCAGAAGGCCGTCTTGCCGACGCCTGCCGCGCCAATCATCAACACATGGACGTCGCCGGTGTCCACCAACGCAGTCGTGTTGCCGGTACAGCCGACCACAATGCCCTGTGGGAGCGGTTTCCCGTCCTTGTCTGTTGGGCTGTCGCCATTTGCGGTCTGCGCACGCCACTTCTTCGGCGCAAAGGAAATGAAGCGATAGGTTCTGCGGATTTCACGCCTCGTTGCCCAGCGCGCCGTGCCGTGCTGACCGTTGCCGACGGTCTTGGCCTTGATACCGTTGAGGTTGTAAAGATGCGTAAGCAGCGTGATGCCGCCGAGGACGCAGGCCATCCCGACGGCAACAAGAATCAGAATTGTAAGGTTGGACATAATCCCTCCCGTGAATGCAAAATGTCCTCATTCCAATCCTTGTGGGTCGGAATGAGGACTTCGTTTGAAATACCGTGTGCGTTCAGTTTTTCGGAAATGCGCCGCGCGGCACTTTGCCCGGCCTCGTCATTGTCAAGGCAGAGGCAGACGTGATTGATGTCTGGATGGTCCTTCATCATCTGCCAGAGCACATGGTCGGACACCCCACAGGCTGCAGCATAGCTGTGGTCCTGCCAGTTTTCTTTGTGCATGGAAATATACGAGAGCAAATCAATGGGCGCTTCAAAGAAATAAAGACGGTCGCTCTCTCCACACCAATGAAATGAGAACTCCGGACGGCCGCCGTCCTGATTGCCCTTGTAGCTGCTCTGAGAATTTGTCCCGCGCTTGTGCGCATGGCGGGCAATGCCGTCTTGGTCGTAGCCAACGAACACGGCGTTGTGGTGTTCGGCGGATTCGTAGATCATCCTTTCCCGCACGAACGCGTTCAGCACCTCGCGGTCAATGCCGCGCTGCTGCAAGAGGTAGGCATAGACGCGGTGCATTGTGTTGTTTTTCTTCGGAAGTAGAAATTCTTTTGTTGCTTTCTGTTGTATTGCAGCGTGTTGCGTCGGTTTCTCAAAGCCGGAGCGGCCGTCCAGCAAAAGCTCCACCGCTTCCGGATAGTCCAACGCATAAAATCTCCGCACGAAATCAATCGCGTCGCCGCCGACGCGCTCATACTGGTGAAACCATACGTTCCCACGGATGGTCACTTTCTGCGCGCCGCCGCGCCATTCGTACTCGCTGCCGGAACGCTTTAATCCTTCGCCGCGGCGTTGGAGAAAAGCCACGAGGTCGGTCTCCCGCGCCGCCTGTTTTTGCTCGTCCGTGAAATGAATATACATAATTATTCCTCCATCTTCAGTCCCTGCGCCTGCTTCTTTTCTTGCAGCTTCCGCCGCAGCTTGCGGTCAACCATATTCTGCCGGGCTTCGTTCTGGTTCAGTTGCGCATCAAACATCTGCGCAAGCTGCGTGAGCAGGCGCAAGGATGCTGCACCGGCAGAGGCTGGCGCTTGAATGTTCTGTGCCTGCTGAACGTTCAGGGACTCTTGAATGACCGCATTTTTCATCGCCTTGAATTCTTTGTTCTGCGACAGCGGGATGCGCTGCTCCGGCGTATTCTGATAGGTTCCGATGATCGTATCCCGCTGTGCGTACCATAGATCATAGAGTGCAGCGATCTCCGGGTTCTTTGCCAGCTCATCCACGACGGCGTTGACCAGATTGCGCTCGGCCTGCGGCAGATAGCCGTAGACCTTTTTGCCCTTGTAGTCCTGCATCTGCCGGGATAATTTCAGAAGCAGCTCCGTGACCACCGGATCGTCATAGCTGCCGGAGTTGATGCGGGCA
>CAKTVG010000056.1 GCA_934622035.1 uncultured Oscillospiraceae bacterium | reverse complement strand
CTGCAAGCGGACGGCATCAAGGTCTATACCATCAAGAAAGAATTGCATGACGTGGGGATCATCACGATGAACACGCCGTTCGGGAATCCCGTTCCCGTCTATGATATGGAGCGCACCATTTGCGATCTGATCCGCAGCCGCAGTGGGATCGAGATGCAGACCTTTCAGGATGCGCTCAAGCAATACGCAAAACGAAAAGACAAGGACTTACGGAAGCTGATGCGCTATGCGCAGATGTTCCGTGTTGAAAAACTGCTGCGGCAGTATTTGGAGGTACTCTTATGATTAAGACTGCACGGCAGCTCAAAGACCTGATACGCAATCTCTCCAAGGACAACCTTGCATAAAGCATGACAAGAAAAACAGCGGTGCAGACAATTAGAAATTGAAAAAGCCACATTCCGATGACTGGGCGATCCAGCACATCAGAGTGTGGCTCTGTTTATAGGCGGTCAGAGTTGATTTCGGGTTTCTTTTGTAAGGCCGAAGATGGACAGATAGGTGAAATGACTGTTGTGATAAGAGTTGAAATATGGGGATTCTTCCGTTTGTAAGCAGCGTTTTAGGTGCTGGCTGTGTGATTTCCTGTCCAGTCGGCAAAACGGCGCAGAACGCAAACAAAGGCTGATTTTCACCTTTTTTCTGCCGCCGTTTAGCAACCACTCTGCAAGGCGTCGTTTGCCGTTGTTGGGTTGTCCGTTATCGGGAAAATCCACGCACCAATTAAGCAATTACAAAAGAAAGCATTACTGGCTCTATAAATTATTCATCTATTTTAGCGATGCGCGTTTTCGTATGCTTTTCGGATTTCCTCCGGCAAACGGTCAGGAATCAGCGCCTTTAGTCTGTCCTCACTGCCGTCTTTGATTGCCTGCTCATAGTACCAGCATTTGAATTTCAGCATATCCAGCGTCCGGTTCATGTGCGCGATCTCCGCTTCCATGTGGGCTTTCCGTTCCTCAAACATGGCCTTGCGCTGGGGATAGGTGGACGGACCCTCAGAGCACCAATCCATGAACTGCCGGATGTCCTTGATCTCCATACCGGCCTTTTTCAAACACTCAATCACTCGGAGTGCCTCGATCTCCTGCTCACTGAATCTGCGAATACCAGACGAGCGTTCCATGTTCGGAAAAAGTCCCTGTTTATCATAATAGCGCAGCGTAGAGATAGGCAATCCGAACATCTCTGCCACCTGTCCAATTGAATACATAAATTTCCCTCCCAAAAAATTTCAAAAAACATCTTGACCTAAAGTTAAGTTTAGGTGTTACTATGAGAATAACACAAAGAATATAAAAATGCAAGGAGTGTTCTACGATGAATAAAAAGGTACTAATCATTTCCTCAAGTCCCCGTAAGGGCGGCAACTCCGAAACGCTGGCGGCAGCGTTTGCCAAGGGCGCACGGGAGGCGGGCCATCAGGTAGAAACTGTGTATCTGCGAGAAAAGCAGGTTGGCTTCTGCAAGGGCTGTCTTGCCTGCCTGAAGTTGGGACACTGCGTCATCCAGGACGATGCCGTAGAAATTGCCGCCAAAATGCATGATGCCAATGTGCTGGTGTTCGCAACACCCGTCTACTATTACTGCGTCAGCGGTCAGCTCAAGACGATGCTGGATCGTGCCAACCCATTGTTCGATACGGACTACGCCTTTACGAAAGCCTACTTGCTGGCAACAGCGGCAGAGGACGCACCGGAAACCTTTGCGGGCACAGAGAAAGCTGTGCAGGGTTGGGTAGACTGCTTTCCCCGCTGTGCGCTGGCTGGCACAGTGTTTGCAGGCGGCGTAAACGACGTGGGAGAGATCGCAGGCCATATTGCGCTGGAGCAAGCTTATCAGATGGGCAAGGAGGTGTGAGCCATGGCAGTTAAACAAACGGCAGGCAGAGAGGCTTTGGGGGAATTTGCTCCTAAATTTGCAGAATTGAATGATGATGTGCTGTTTGGGCAGGTGTGGAGCCGGGAAGACAAGCTTTCCCTGCGGGATCGCAGCATTGTAACAGTGGTGGCGCTGATGGCGCAGGGACTGACGGATTCGTCCTTTCAGTACCATCTGACAACCGCAAAGAACAACGGCGTGACGAAAACGGAAATTGCGGAGATCCTGACCCACGCGGCATTTTATGCGGGCTGGCCCAAGGCGTGGGCGGCCTTCCGTATGGCAAAGGAGGTATGGGCGGAGAACGATGCTGCCGACGCAAAAGCCGAGCATCAGAATGAAATGGTCTTTCCCATCGGCGCACCCAATGATGACTTTGCGAAATATTTTATTGGCCAAAGCTATCTCGCACCTCTTTCTACGCAGCAGGTCGGCATTTACAATGTGACCTTTGAACCCGGATGCCGCAACAACTGGCACATTCATCACGCCAAAAACGGCGGCGGACAGATCCTCGTTTGTGTGGCCGGTCGAGGTTACTATCAGGAATGGGGCAAACCGGCACAGGAGCTGCGCCCCGGCGATGTGGTAAACATTCCGACCGGGGTCAAGCACTGGCACGGTGCTGCGCTGGACAGCTGGTTCTCTCATCTGGCGGTAGAGGTTCCGGGGGACGAAACCTCTAATGAATGGTTGGAAGCCGTGGACGATGCAGTATATTTTAAGGCAACAGGCAAGGAGGCCTGAATATGGAAAAACTGAATCTGACGCAGGAATGGGACAAGGTGTTCCCGAGAAGCGACACGGTGGATCACAAGAAAGTAACCTTTCACAACCGCTACGGTATCACACTGGCGGCGGATATGTACACGCCAAAGAGTGTAGTGGGCAAGCTGCCCGCCATTGCCGTCAGCGGTCCGTTCGGTGCGGTAAAGGAGCAGTCCTCCGGCCTGTATGCACAGAAAATGGCGGAGTTTGGCTTCTTGATGATTGCCTTCGACCCGTCCTACACCGGCGAGAGCGGCGGTACACCCCGCTATGTCGCTTCGCCGGACATCAACACCGAGGATTTCTGCGCGGCGGTAGACTTCCTCTCCGTGCAGGAGAACGTTGACCCGGAGCGTATCGGTATCATCGGTATCTGCGGCTGGGGCGGCATGGCAATCAACGCCGCAGCCATTGACACCCGCATCAAAGCTACCGCTGCTATGACCATGTATGACATGACCCGTGTAACTGCCAACGGATATTTTGATGCTGAGGATTCTGAACGGGCACGCTATGAGAAGAAAAAAGCCATGAATGCACAGCGCACTGTAGATTACAAAAACGGTACCTATGCTCTGGCAGGCGGTGTTGTTGATCCGCTGCCAGAGGATGCGCCGCAGTTTGTGAAGGACTACTATGCCTACTACAAGACTCCGCGAGGCTACCATCCCCGCAGCCTGAACTCCAACGGCGGTTGGAATGTGACCTCCTCGCTGTCGTTCCTGAATATGCCGATCTTGCAATACAGCAGCGAGATCCGCTCAGCCGTGCTGCTGGTACACGGAGAAAAGGCGCACTCTCGCTATTTCAGTGAGACGGCGTACAGCAAGCTGACCGGCAACAATAAGGAATTGCTCATTATCCCCGGCGCAAACCACACCGACCTTTACGATCAGATGGACGTGATCCCATTTGAGAAGCTGAAAGCGTTCTTTGAGGAATATCTGAAATGAGACATTCCTTGTTTTTCTACTTGTTGGCAGTTATGGCATTTTTGCTCACAGCTTGTTCCATGCAGTCACCGGAAACAAATCTATCTGCTGCCGATGCCAATACAGAGAGTGTATCAAATAATGCAACTCAGTCGGGAGTATCGAAAGAGCTGGATGAACTACCTGCAAAGGAAGAAGAAAACAAGGGAGAAAACCTGGAAACAGATGCGCAAGAGCCTGTGCCTGATGGAACAGAAAATCCTATCTCAACGGATGTGCCATTGGCTGAAACGCAGCCGGAAAAACCGGAGCCTTCGACAGAGACTGAAGCTCCCGTGGCGGAAGAACCACCGGTCGAAAAACCTGCTCAGATGCCGACGCTGATGCTCAGTATTGACGGTACGCCGGTAACCGTTCTATGGGAAGACAATGAAACCGTCAGCGAGTTGCTTACGGCGGTGCAAAACGGCGCGATCGAAGTTTCTGCTTCGCGCTACGGCGGCTTTGAGCAGGTCGGCAGTCTGCCGCAGAGTTTTTCAAGAAACGATGTCCAGACAACGACGCAGCCGGGAGATATCGTTCTGTATTCCGGCAATCAGCTTGTCATATTCTTCGGCTCCAATTCGTGGAGCTATACGCGGCTGGGTCGCATTGAGGGACTTTCTACTGATGAACTGACTACACTGCTGGACAAAGACATAGTAGTTATTGAAATTAAAACAACTAAATGACAAATCCGCAGATGCGCAAATCCTGATGCGTAATTACATGATGGAGCGGTTTCTGGAGCGCATTTCTCTTTCGGAATACCGGGACAAGTTCATTCTCAAGGGTGGGATGCTGGTGGCTGCCATGGTCGGCCTTGACGCCCGCTCCACGATGGACATTGACGCAACCGTAAAGGGTGCGACGGTCGGCATCGAGGAAGTAGAGAATATGATTGCCTCCATGATCTCCGTGCCGGTGGACGATGGCGTGGAGTTCCGGGTGAAGCGCATTTCCGAGATCATGGACGAGGCTGAGTATCCGGGCATCCGCGTCAGCATGGAAACGGAGTTTGACGGTGTGATAACGCCGCTCAAGATCGACATTTCCACCGGCGACGCCATTACGCCCCGCGAAGTGCGGTACAGCTTCAAGCTGATGCTGGAGGATCGCTCCATCGAAATTTGGGCGTACAATCTGGAAACCGTTCTGGCCGAAAAGCTGGAAACCGTCGTGTCCCGTGCCACCACCAACACCCGCATGAGAGATTTCTATGATCTGCACATTCTGAGCCA
>CAKTVG010000055.1 GCA_934622035.1 uncultured Oscillospiraceae bacterium | reverse complement strand
GTCCTTGTATCGGTTGGCCAGGAAACTGCCGTAAGCCTTGGCTTGCCGGGCATTGATATTGCCAGCCTTCACCTGTGAGCCCCATATAGTCACCATACCGATATAGATACCATTCTGTTCGGCCAGTTTGATGATATAATCCATGTGATCCCAATAGCTGTACACACCATCGGGATCGGCCTTCGTCAAGTCCCATCCAGCTGGCAGCGAGGGCTGTCCATAGATGTTATAGGCAGGGGTTCCGTTCATCACCTGCACCAAGACAGTGTTGAAGCCTGCCGCACGGCATTTCTGAAGGTAATACTGTGCTTCCGAACGGTCGAGACGTTCGGGGAGAAGCCAGCCTGTATCTCCCAGAAGGAAGAACGGCTGTCCGTTCTCAAACTGCAGATAGCGATGATTGGCGGTCACCATCAGTCGCCCATTCGTCCAGGGTTTCACACGGGAAGCTGCATAAGTTTCGGCAGGAGCAGCAGTCGAGAGCATGAATATCGCTGCCGTCATAGTCAATGTGTTAATTAGTTTTCTCATTGCTTTATAGATTTAGTTTGAATTTGTCAGAAAAAATGGAGCTGTCCTCACGGGTAGCTCCATTTACCTGATAACCTTTTGTCAAGTTTAAACCTTAAGCCCACGACTGGGCTTAGCCTTATTCATGTTTTGCAAATATAGTCTTTTTATTTGTGAAAAGTATAAGACATTTGTTGTTTTAACACGAATTTAACGTATCAGCCGAATTCTTTCTGAACGTCGAAGCAGGGACAGGCTTTGGCGGCGAACTCGTTGTGACCGTGGACGGTGGCGAGGGGAAACTCTTCCTGCAGCTGTTCTACGAGTGCACGAAGCGAGGCTTTTTGTGCTGCCGTCCGAGTGTCCTTGGGCTTGCCGTCCGTTGACAGACCGCCCACATAACAGATGCCGATGCTGATAGTATTGTGACCTTTGCAGTGTGCGCCAATCTGGCACTTCGATCTGCCTGCGTGTATGCTGCCATCACGATATATCACGAAGTGATAGCCGATGCCGTTGAAGCCTCGCTGGCGATGCCAGCGGTCGATGTCCTCGACGGTGAAGTCCTTGCCCTCTGTGGTGGCACTGCAATGAATAATGATTTCTGTAATTTTTCTCATGATCGTTTGAATTTAAATAAAATAAAAATACTTATTGCTCCTAATGCTATGATACCGAGGCAGGCGAGGAACTTGGTGAAGGGCGGTGTGTAACGCTCTTTCTTCACCACAGGCACTTGCTTGACAACAGGGATTGTGTCGGTTCGTGTCTTATAGACTGTATCTCTGAGGAGGCGGTAACGAAACTCAGTTTTCGCTCTGTCGTAAAACACCGTGTCTGCCTTGCGCTCGATACGCTGCCATCGGTCGATATAGATTGAATCGTATTTCACCTTGCTGAGGAAAATTGTGTCGTGCGTAGCGGAATGCACAGGCACGATGGCAGTAGTGTTGCTGGTTGTCTTGCAACTGCTCAGGAGGAGCAGCAGAAGTACGAGGAAAAGCAGGAACAGAAGTTTGCTGAATACTGTTTCGCTTTCGGGTTGATTACAATATTTCATATACATTTTTCTTTCTGTCTTTAATGGTTAATGTGATGGATTTGTTGCTTTTGTTGCATCGGTCTATACGCATATAAAGCATGGCATACGAAGCTTGCGAATGAATGAGCAATCCTGATGCCCGGTATTTCCCAACGATAATGCTGCCGTCCCTGTAGACAAATGGCCCATTGCCTGGGCGAAAAACAGGCAAGCAGTGATATCCTCCCTGGGGACTGCCTACAATTCTGAGTCTTTCCCTTTCCTTTTGGACATCGTATTTTCCTACAGACAGGTGTCTGTCAGGATGTTCGCACGTATGACAAATACATAATCCGTCAATATACAGAGCACCCATAACTCCCCATCGACTGTAGCAATATCTGATAATTATTATTTCCATATATGTAGTCTTTTGAATATTTAAATTGAAATTGAAAATGACACAAAATGACAATGACACAAAATGACTTATTTTGAACGTGCATGATCATTCTATTATACTGAACCAGTAGTTTTCTGATAACGCATATCTGGCATTCTGGTGATGAGACCTTGTCGTTTCCAGTTCTTCAACATCTGTTGTACTGTAGGTTTTGATACAACCGCACCCTTCACTGCTATGCTTTGCTGCACAGCCTGCTCTAAAGTAAAGGGCGAACAAAGACGTTCAAAGATGGTGTCATTTTTGCCACGATGCAGACGCGAACAGCTTGTCTGTCCCATGTATTCTCTTGACGAGAAGGCAGCCTCTATGCGCTCACGGAAGAAGTACAAGGCATTTTCCATCAGATAATCTGCAAGGACATCAAAAACAGCCAACATGGTGGGGGTTTGCGTCTTTACTATCATCTCTTTCCATAACTGCGGATTTTCCTTGAGACGTTTTTCTGCACCTGCCAGTCCATGCGCCTTGATGAGCTGTTCTGCTACTTTGCAGAGCATGATGCAGGTCATCATTCTCATGGTTGTGGGACAGATACGGAAGCGCTGACGAGCTTTTGTCTTGTCATCATTTTTCATTGTTTCAAGACGTATCTCTTCCAACCAATCCCGACCCTTTTTCTCCAACTTGGGCAGCACAATATCACCATCCATCAGCGGCAGCAGATGCGCTATCTGAAAGATTTGATCACGCTGAACGTCGGTCAGCACATACAGGTTTTCGGTGAGTGCGGCAAACGTATTGTCGGGCGTTCTTGCCACAGCTATACGGCTCTGAAAACCATCCGTATAATTGCTTACTACACGATAGAGCGCATCAGGAGTGCCGCACATGGTAACGTTCCAAAGCAACCTGTCGATATGGACATTTACGGCATCCGCACTCTTTGCCTCGCGTTCGTAACTGGTTCCGTCGTATGCCTGACGAAGCATCACAGAAAAATCACTCAGTCCAGAACGCCATTTCTGTGCTACGGTGTCAGCTTCGGGTGTAAAAGAAAATGCGTGTTTGCCTTCGGTATTTGAGAGGCGGTCGGCAAGGTTGGCGACAGTATTGTTCAGAGTCAGGATGCGAATGGGCAACTTTGGCTCCTCTGGCTGTTCCTTCTTGTTTTTCGCAGCACGCTTCTTTGCTCGCCAGTCTTCTTCCTGCTGCAAATACACCTTGTCCATCTGTTTGATTTCGCAGGTCCAGGCGTCTATCAGTGGGTCTATACTGCCCTTACCAGATGCAAAATCACCTGCCACATAGCTGATAAGATTAAGCGAGTTTTTGCGTCCGTGAATATCCACTTTCACACCAGTCGCCAGGCATCCGAGTACAGGACAAATGGCAATGAGGGCAGGCATGGCGAGGTGCGGACCTACAGAGTTGATGGAGTCTCTAATACCTTGTGGCAGAGTAGGAAGCGAGTTGTAGTAAAACAGCTCATCTTGCGCATTTGCCTCGTCCAAGGCGTTGATAGCCTCGTCGTTATCGCTGTTTTTGGCAGCGAGTAATTCCTGTCGAATAGCAGCCAGCACGTCTTTCAGTCGCTTGGGCATCTGGGTGCGTTTCTCGCCTAAGGCAGAGTCGATGCAAGCCAGCTTTTCGGTCTCAGGGAATCCATCGTAGCATGGTATTACCTGATTAAGCTGCTGGCGGTCGAAGCCGCAAATGTGGCGCAGATTGACTGCCAGTTCAAAGGTCAGCGTGTTGCGATTGGAGCGCACAGGCTCATGTCCGTCGTTATACATCTGCCACCATTTGCGGATGATGTCTGCATAAGGGATGCCACAGTATTCAAGAGTACTGTTGTTTGATTTTTTTGAAGTTTTTTCGGTTGCTTCATTCTTTGCTTTCTGCTCTTTTTGCGTGTTGCAAGAATCACCTTTCGATATTTCGCTTTCCTGTATCTGTATCTTGCATTCCGTGTTGTCCAAAAGTTCTTTGTCGAAGTAGAGCAACCTGTCTGTTGGTGGTGTGTAGAAAACTCTTGTGATGTCTTTTGCTCCTTTGTCATATTCTACGCCCAACAATTTTGCAGCCCATTTCAAGTTGTCCTCTTGTGACAAATTTGGCTTACGGCGAAAAGCGATGTGATAGCCCTTGTTGGCTGAACGTTCCAACATCAGCAAACCCAAATCCTTTTTCTTGCTGAGGATAAGTTCAGGCACATCTGCCATTTTCTTCTCATAGTCGGCATCGTCGGGACAAAAGTCTATATCCATACCCACACTCTTGCTGATGCGCTTGCTTCCTCTCAGCTTTCCGTCCTCGTTGGGCAGACAGCTGTAGTTCATCTGAACCATGTGCTTTTTGTCAGCTTTTTTGTTGTGTTCGCTGTCACGAAGTTGCCTGTATTCTTCCTCTGTGAGAATGGGGCGCATTTTCTTTGCCCCACCCTCATAATAAATGACGTGTATACTCATGTGTCAGCCTCCTCTTTTAGCGTTTGAGTTGATAATCTACCACAGCTTCACTTGCTTCTGCAGCTTCGTCTGCAAGTGCATCTCCGATATTCACTCCCTCATCGCAATACACTTTGAGCGTCAGCTGTATAGCACCATCTGCGGTTCGGGAAACCCTGCCGTGAGGAAGTTTTCTAATGAGTGTTGACATGGATTTGGGCTTTGGTAAAGCCACGAAATCGAATGTGCCGTCAGTCAACTGCTGTGCGATTCCACGGCGGCGAAAGCTGTCAACACGTCCTCGTACATTGTTGTCTGGAGCAAAGAAGAATGTGTTGCTGTTGTTGTATGTGGCTGTGCCTCCCAACTGGATGTGCTGACTGCCATTGATCATATTCTATGGTTGTATTTAGAGCCTTATAACTAACCATAACTTACTATGACTAACCAACCATAAAGTCTTGATTTTCAATACTCTTTGATTTTTAACACTTTCTGAGTGCTTTTTGGCAGTTCCCGATTTTCC
>CAKTVG010000054.1 GCA_934622035.1 uncultured Oscillospiraceae bacterium | reverse complement strand
GAGTTGACCATTGAGCGGGCGTTGGAAACTTATCTCAAGAAAGGGTACAGCCGTGAGTGGATCAACCAGCGGCTGCAAGCCATTCAGGTTCGCAAGGAACTGACGGATGAATGGGATGCTCGCGGGGTGCAGAAGGGCGTCGAGTACGCCATCCTCACGGATGAAATTTCCCGCGCGTGGTCCGGCATGTCCACCCGGCAGTACAAGAATCTGAAGGGCCTAAAAAAGGAAAACCTTCGTGATAACATGACGACACTGGAACTGGTGCTGAACATGCTGGCGGAAGCAACTACCACAGAGATATCCAAGCAGAAAGTGCCGAGTACATTTTCGGAAAATATGGCAGTTGCCCGCGAGGGCGGTGAAGCTGCCGGAATTGCCCGGAAAGCAGTGGAGGAGCGTACAGGTGTTCCCGTTATTACCCCCAAGAACGCCGTACAACTCAATCAGGTCGTGACGGACTTGCTGGAAGGCGCGGTGGAAGATGCGTCGGAGAAATCAAAAGACACTTAAATATCAAGATATAAATTTTGCCCATATAAATTGCAAAATATCTATAGTGTTGAGCTACGACATCTTATCATAGCAGTATAGATGCGTCTGGCGCAAAGCCAGACGCATCAACTGTTTCCGGGCATTTTGGATGCTCGGATTTTTTCTTTTTTTCCATAGATTTTTCTGACCGACCTCCCAGATTTGAACCGCAGTTTGACCCGCAGGAACGAACTGCTGCGGAAATGGTTGGCCTTTTTGAAAAATTTTCTCGTTAGTGAAGCAAAATACCCGCCGAAAATAGTTCACAAAAATTCATGCACGATTTTGTTGATAATGCCAATGCTGAATATTGATTTACAAGGCCGGAGTTTTAGGAATAGAACTCCGGCTTTTTGTTTTTGCGGAAACTATCAGCTAGGTTCGGCTCTGATTGTATGGAAACCGACCATGTGGTGACAGCGGAGTTCGGCTTGCCGCGTCGGTTAGACTCGTCTTTCCCAGAGCAGGCACAGGAACAGCAAATGTTTCAGTAGACTTTGCGGCAGACTTGTAGTATGTTTGCCGTTACCAAAAAGGAGGAATACCAATGAACACAAAAATCTCATACCTGTATCGAGACGCCGACAATTACAAGCAGTACAACGAATGTATCGTTGCCGGTACGCTGAGCGCGAAACAGATTTGCACCATTTTGGACTGCTGCGACATAGGCGAGTATTTTATCCCAGGACAGGTTGGGCTTCCAGAACGCCGCTTCGATCCCTACGATCCTCAAGCCGACCATTGTTGGTTTGAGCTGGGTGCGGACAGCTTCTCGGAAACGATAGAACCGCCTACGATGGCCCTTACCGCCACGGAGTTGGTCAACCGCTTCGAGGGATGTCGAAACAACTGGCAGGATGAGGCGTACACACCGCAGATAGGAGAAATGAACTTATGACTGTTAACGCAAGAACAGAAGAATTCCAGCACGTTGAGTTGCTCGGCAAGTATGCACTGTTCACCAACGGCCGTATTGGCCGCTCCACAGTGCCGGAGGGGTGGTATTGTTATGATTTCCGCGGTTCGGATGATGACCCCGGCGAGCTGTGCTATATCGAAGAAAGTGTGGCGGTCAACCATGCAGGCTCGATTCTGATGCCAGAGAAGTTGGAGCTTCCGGCATCCGGACGGTTGGATGCACGGGACGCGTTCGGCTTTCTTGAGGAAGGAGAAATGACGCTTCGCGAGTTCTGCGAGGTGCATGGTCTCCTGTATCCTCCGGCGAAAGAAAAGTTTCATCTTCGCCCTGCCCGCCCGGATGAGGCGGGCTTATTTTATGCCCAGCCTCCCGGTGAGGATGAACGTTTGGGAACCGTTGGACATCTTCAGATGGACTTTGGGCGCGGCGGCAAGGAATTCTGGCGCATTTGGTGGCCGAGCGACGTGAAGGAAGGAAACTACCCTGCCTTCCAAACGGAGCTGAAGGAGGTCGTAGAAACACTCCGCAAAAATGTCCTGAAAGACCGTTTTGCGATGGAGCGCTTCCGCCGCAGGCACGACGGGAAGATCAGCGGCGGCGGGACGCAGAGTTATGGCTATATCGTGGAAACGGAGCATTACCGCTACTGTCTGCGATGCTGTCCCTCTTCCGGTAGTTCCAGCGCCGATCTGATCTGCTATGCCCTGGATGTCCAGCGGCAAAACATGGCAGAGGAGAAGCCGCCGGTTGGCCGAGTTACTTGTAAAGCCGTAGACGATATTGCTTATGATTTTTGTGGCAAAGAAAATTCACAAGCGTTGGAGGATTACGAACCGCAGCAGGATATGACTTTAGGAGGAATGTAATATGAACATTAAAAACATTACCGCCGATGATCTTCGCCGTATGAACGGCAGGGAGGGCCTTGTTTTGCAGGGCTGCGGCGGCGACCCGCGGGAGTGGCTGGACGGCATCAACGGACTGTTTACCGGTGAGGGCATCCTGAAAAATGGCAGCAGATTTGAGAATATCTCCGTATTTCAAAACGGCGGCCTCACGAATATCCTCTTCCCATTTGAAGATGGTGTGGAGATTGACATAGGCAGGCTCGCCATGTGGAGGCTGTGTTCTCACGAACAGTTCGGCGGTACTTGGCTCTCGGACTATGTGCCGAATCGGCTCGGCGGCTTTATCTCAGAGCAGAAGCCGGATAAAATCAAACCGGATTGCAAGCTCATCGGCGAGGATGGAAACATCTTTAACCTTATGGGCCTTGCCGCCCGTACACTCCGCCACAATGGACTCGCAGAGCAAGCAGCGGAAATGACCGGCCGCATTCATGCGTGCGGCAGCTACGACGAAGCTCTCTGTATCATCGGAGAATATGTCAATATCACAGAGAAGGAAACTGAGGATATGGACGAAAGAATGCAGATGAATTTATGAGAACGGTTACAAAAATAAATATGATACGAGGAGAATTGCCATGATCAAGCTGAAAATCAAATACGGCAACAGTCAGACCAACCTGCGCTTCCCCTGCACCGAGAAAGAAATGAGGGCAGCGCTTGAAAGAATTTACGCCGAGAATATCACGCCGCTGGAGCTGTATGCGGCAGAGGTGGTATCTCCAGAAGAACTCAGCTTCCTCCAAGACCGATTCGTTGATCTGGATGAAGTCAACTTCCTTGCCAAGCGGATGGACAGCTTCTTCGGAGATGAGGAATATCGGTTTTACGAGGCACTGAAATCAGAGGGCTTTGACACCGTGCCCGACCTCATCAATCTGAGCTTCAACCTCAAGCGGTATCCGCTGATTCAGGACATCAGCGATATGGGAAAGATCGGTCGAGAATATCTGCTCGCGGTCAATGGCTGCCTGCCCGCGGATGACGCGGACGATCCGAAATATGCAGAGTTCGGACGGAAACTGATTCAATCCGGGAACGGCGTTTTTACCGAACACGGCCTGTTTTTCATCGACAAGGGCACGCCATTCGAAAGGGTGTATGATGGGCGGAACTTTCCGCCGTATGTATATGAGCCGATGCTCTGTTTTTTACGGGCGGAATACAATGGAAAAACCGAATATCTGTACCTTCCCTGTGAGGACGAAGCCATTGACAAAGCGTTTGCCCGGCTCGGCGTATCCACGCCGGACGATGTGGAACTCTCATGGGAGGATCATTGCATCGAAAGTGAAAAATGGGTCGAGCGCTTCAAGGAAATCGCCTCCGAGGAGGGTGTTTACGAACTGAACCGCCTCGCGGCCGCCGTCAACAGTGCGGATATGGATATGGATATGGAAAAGCTGTGGGCTGTTGCGGAATACGCCGAGGCCGAGGATGCCGGGCAGCTCGCACGGCTTGCGAAAAATATCGGTTGCTTTACGGTTATTGAGAACGCAGCCAATTACAGCGATATCGGCAGATATGTTGTCGATCATAACGATTGCTATGCCATGCCTCCGGAATTGGAAGATTACTTCGATTTCAATGCTTTCGGAGAGCATATTGCCGAGGAATGCTACGGCAAATTTGTCGGCGGCAATTTCATCTATAACGACACCGACACAAGCCTGCTCGACATTTTATATCAGGACGAGCCTATGCCGATAAGCGGGATGCAGATGTGAACTGTAATCGGCCACAGACGTGACTTTCAAAAAGTCGCGGCTTTTTTCTATTTCTACGACAAGGAGGAAATGATGTACTTCACCACAACACCGGAGGGCAACCGCATGGAGGCCCTCATGAAAAAGCCGCCGGGCTTTGTCCAGCGCGGCGGCGGTCGACGCAGGCCGTACCGCTTCACAAAGCAGGACTGCGACTGCCATTGCTGCCTGCATTATCACCGGAAAAGCTGCACCGTTTCGGAATGTCCGTTCTTGGAGATTCGGCTGGAATGCGGTGCGGCTTCTTTTTATGAGGCCGTCCGTGCGGCGTTCGCGGACGGCTGTAATGCAGACCTCCGCCTGCGTCTTTCCCAAATCTACGGCAAGGAGAAGAAAACCGCAATGTTCCAAAACGACCGCCACAAAAATATTTTTGAAATGCAGAGAAAGCTCTTGCGCAAACCGGACAATCGCGCACTCGCTGCGCTCTATCTTCTGACGGCGGACAGCGCGCTTTGGAACTGCTGCAAACGCCATCTGGACGAGCGTGGAAAGCTCAACTTTGCGGAAATTCGCCTCGTTGCGCTTTCTGCAGACGGCTATGCCTTGTGGAAGGCCGTCAAGGAATTGCAGACCGGCCAGCGGCAGATCTCGCTCTGTGAGCTGGCCGACAGAGAAGTTATTTCCGACCGGGCATTTTACCTTATTACGCAGTCCGCCGCTATCGCGCGTTTCGGAACTGCGGTGCTGGGAGCTTTTTCATTGGATGCGGATGAAAAAACGCAAATTTGAATTACGAGGAGGGATTTCAAATGACACCACAGGCACTCGCGCGGCTGCGCAGCCAGTACCCACCCGGTACACGCGTGCAGCTCCTACGGATGAACGATCCGTATTGTCCGGTGCCGTCCGGCACGCGCGGTACCGTTCAATGTGTGGACGATCTCGGACAGCTCCAGATGCGCTGGGACAATGGGCGCGGCCTTGCCCTGATTCCCGGTGAGGATGATTTCCGCAAGCTCACCACGGCAGAGCTGGCTGCGGAGCAAAGCACAGCATT
>CAKTVG010000053.1 GCA_934622035.1 uncultured Oscillospiraceae bacterium | reverse complement strand
GTGCTTTCCGGCGCGGTGGAGCCCATCGGCGCAGTGCTGACGATTATCGCCGCACAGCTCATAATTCCCGCATTGCCATATCTTCTGAGCTTTGCCGCCGGTGCGATGCTCTATGTAGTGGTAGAGGAGCTGATCCCTGAAATGTCGCAGGGGCGACACTCGAATCTTGGAACGGTGTTCTTTGCGGCTGGCTTCAGCGTTATGATGGTACTGGATGTGGCTCTGGGGTGAAAAGAAGAATTATGAGAGTTTTGATCTATGGAGCTGGCGTGATCGGTTCGCTGTACGCGGCGCTGTTTTCGGAAGCGGGTGTGGACACCTCTGTTTATGCCAGAGGGACGCGGCTGGAAACTCTGCGGCGGAATGGTTTGCAGTATGAAAAGGACGGGGCGGTTTGCACAGCAAATGTCTGTGTGCTGTACACGCTGCGCCCAAATGACATCTATGATTTTATCTTTCTGACAGTGCGGGAAAATCAGCTCCATGAAGCACTGGCACAGCTGCGGGAAAATCAAAGTCCCTGTATCGTGACTATGGTCAACTCCATTGAGGACTATGACATATGGGAGCAACTTTGCGGTAATGGACGAATTTTGCCTGCATTTCCCGGCGCGGGCGGCGGATTTGAGAATGGCGTACTCCATGCGGCGCTGACACCAAGGTTCATTCAGCAAACGACCTTCGGCATTCTTTCTTCCAAACAGGAGCCGGATGCGAAGCGGCTGAAAGCACTGTTCAAGCGGGCAAAAATACCTTATCAGCAGGTAAAGGATATACACGCATGGCAGCTTTGCCACTTGGCAATGGTCGTACCCATTGCAGACGCCTACTACGAAACGGACGATCCTGCGAATGCTGGAGCTGATCAGGCGGCTATGGCGCATACGGCCAGAGCACTGCGGAACAATTTCCAATCGCTGGCTCGGAATGGCGTTCATCTGTCGCCAGCTAAAATGCAGATGTTCCGTTTCCTTCCGCCGTTTCTAATACGGTCGGCGCTGAAAATCACCTTCCAAAGCCGCTTCGGAGATGTGTTCATGTATCGCCACGCCATGAAGGCGCCGGATGAAATGCGGCAGCTGCATGAGCAGTTTTATGCGTATCTATCAAAAATACAAAACGGGAGTGATGGGTCATTATGAAATACAAGATCGAGAAAAACACCGTGCAGGAGACGCTGGTCATTCCCTTGTATGCCCGAAAGGTCTGCTCGGAGCTGTACCCGGCGCTATACCGGGATGAAACGGCCATCCGGCTCATCGATCAGATCGACTACGATTTTTCGGAGGCGGAGAAAAATTCCCGCAGCCTCATGCAGCGCTTCGGCTCATTGGAGGTCGCCATGCGGCAGAACGATCTGGCATGGGAGGTGCGGGACTATCTGAAAACACACCCCAATGCGGCGGTGGTCAATCTGGGCTGCGGGCTGGACAGTACCGGAAGAAGCTGCGACAACGGCAGCTGCAAAATTTACAATTTGGATTTTCCCGATGTCATCGCCGTGCGCAATGAGCTGCTGCCTGCCGGGGAGCGGGAGGAAAACATCCCCTGCGACCTGAACGACACCGCGTGGTTCTCCCAAATCGATGCGTCCGGCGGTGCAGTGTTCTTCGCCTCCGGTGTGTTCTATTATTTCCTGACCGAGCAGGTCAAAGCTTTGGTGCAGAAAATGGCGGACGCTTTCCCCGGCGGCGTGCTGGTGTTTGACGCGGCCAACCGGACGGCGGTGAAGATGATCGCCAAGACATGGCTCAAGAGCGCGAAGATTCAGGACGTGGGCGCGTATTTTGCGGTTTCGGACGCAAAAAGCGAGCTTTCCCTGTGGGACAGCCGCTTGCAGGTCACGAGCCGGGGCTATATGCTGGGCTACAACGATCTGAAAGACCCATCCGTCAGCGGCTTTTTCCGTTTCCTTGCAAAGGTCGGCGACGGCATGATGAAAATGCAGATCGTGAAGATCGGATTCGGAGGCAGGAAATGAATGTGAGCAAGGAAAAGAAAGCACTCATCGCGGGCATGATCGGGTGCTTGCTCTATGTGATCGGCGACTTTTTGTTTGCGGCGATCGGGCAAAACCAAAGCGCGGAGTCTATCGGACTAATGGTCAAGGTCGCCTATCTTGATATGGCGACCTGGCGCATGGTGGTCAGTATCATCTGCGGCGTGTTGGGAACGGCGCTCTACTACATCGGCTTTCACCAGATGTGGAAGCTCCTGAAGCGGCACTGCGCCCAACCGAAGCAGCGGAAATGGGTCAAGCTGTTTCAGATCGCCTATCTCACCGGCACGGTCTGCTGGGGCTATGTCCACGCCATGTTCATGAATGTGGCGCTGATCTTCAAGTTTACCTTCGAGAAGTACGGCGATATGCAGGCGGCGGCAGAGATCGCCAACAAGGTGTTTTACTGCAACGCCGCGCCACTGCTGGCAGCGTATATTCTCTGCGATGTGCTGCTTTCCGTCGTGATGATCGTTATGATCTGGAAAAAGATGCTTCCGCTCAAAACAACGGCACAGCGGATATCGGCATCCCTCTGCAATCCCATCGCCTTTGCCGGGATCGTGGGCAACCTGTTCACATTGCTGCCGTGGCCTCTGAATCAGATCGATCACGGCACGGAATCCTTCGGACACCTGCTGGCCCTGGCGCTCGGACTGGTTCTGCTGCGGGAAATGGAGAAAAGTGGCGAGTTAAATGAGGCGGAGATCAGACGATGAGAGAAACCTATCTTTCCCGGGATTTCCGAGAGACAGCCAGAAAGTGTTTTCCCGCGCAATCGAAGGAACTGAACGCAGCGTTTGACGCACGGTTGCTGGCGCTGTGGAAGGAAAACACCGGAGCGAGCAGGGAGAAAAAGGAACACCTGAAACGACAGATCTTGCCGGGCATCGCGGCATACGAGACGCTGCAAACGGTCATGCCAAAGGAGAAAGCGCTGCAAACCGTTCACGGCTATGTAGAACAGCTGGCGAAAAAGACGCACAAATACCTTGCCACCGTGCTGCACGTCCCGGGGCTGTACCGGCTCGTCCCCGGCGTTTTTGTCAAATCGACGCGTAGCGTCTTCGGTCCGGCGGCGGGCTTTGCCGCAGAAGAACTTCAGACCGGAGACGGTGTATGGCGTGTGGATATGATGAAATGTCCATATCACGACGCCTGCGTAGCATACGGATGTCTTGAGCTGTGTCGCTGCTTTTGCGACAGCGACGATATCAGCTATAGCGGTCTGCATCCGAAGCTCATTTGGCATCGAACGAAAACGCTGGGGCGCGGTGATGATCACTGCGATTTCTGTATGAAGGTCATAAAGTAGCGGCGAAAAACCGCCATGCCGCTGAAAGAGGGCAGTAAAATACAATGAAAGTTACAACATTGGACGAAAATTTTATCCATGATATCGGCCACGCCTTCGGCTACTACGACTATGGGCAGGAAACCGGCATGACCGCCGCCTTTTCCGGTCAGCAGGCGACGGCAGAATATATCTGTGCCTATGTGCGCGGGATGCTGCGGGGCGGCTTCCTGCACACCACCAGCGAACGCGGCGAGGGCTATATCGCCTACAAGCTGCCGAAGCAGAAGCTGGGCGTCAGGACGCTGTGGCCCATTGCAAAAGGAATGCTGCGTAATTCCACGCTGAAACGGCTCGTGCGCTTCGCTATGGCCATCAAACACGGCGGCGTGTCGCTGCAAGATCGCATGGACAAAGAGAAAAAGCCATATATCTTCGTCGGGCTTGTCTGCGTGCGTGAGAAATACCAGGGACAGGGCTATATGCGTAAGGTCATGAACATGGCCTTTGCCGAGGGTGACCGGCTGGGCGTGCCTGTGATTCTGGAAACCGACGCCAAGTCCAAGTGCGATAAATATGTACATCTCGGAATGGAGCTTGCCGGGGTACGCGACATCGGAGCGTTCGGCAAGTTGTATGATTTGATCAGATATCCCGGCACGGGAAAGCAGTGACCTGCCGTATCTGCAACCATAAAGGAGAAAGGGTAAAGTCCAAATGAAAATCACAGTTCTTGCAACGCTCATGGTATTTCTGGCATACTTTCTTGTTTTATACGGTGGGGTGGGCTTCATTCAGGACAAGCGATTTTTCTCCTCCGCGCCGAAGGAGAACCTGGATGCGATCCCCGATAAAAAAGAACGGTTTCCCGGCGCGCATATCCTCGGCTGGGTGATCGAGGGCATTGCCATACTGCTGTTCCTCACTGCTGCGGCCCTTAGTGTGTGGGACGGCGTCAGAAACGACTTTAGCTTCCTGCGCTTCTTTGCCCGGTTTTTGATGGTGCTCTACGCCATGGAGATCTACGACATCGTTTTCTTTGACTGGGTACTGCTGTGTCACTCCAATTTCTTTCCACATTTCTATCCGGAGCTGAAGGGCGTGGTCGGCCCGCACATGTTTGGCTATAACAAGCGGGCACATATCCGGCACTTTGCGGTCTACATCCCCGTCTCCGCTGCGGTGGCGTGGCTGTGTACGCTGCTTTGAGGATGTGTGATAGAAGCAATAGATTTTAAGAACCGGAGACTGGCTATGAGCACGATAAAAGAAACCCTGCATGAAAAAAGAAAAACGACAGAAAAACATATCCAGCAGCTTCAGAGAGAAGGAAACCAGGGTGTCCGCTATACCGCGATGATGCCGGATATTCCGTTTTTGATACTGGGGCTGATAAGCGATATTGGTTGGATCATTCACTTGATCGCAGGCGTTATTTACTTTTGCAGAAACGGTTTTTGCCATGTGCTGGACTATGCGGCGCTCCTTCCGCTGGCGGGCGTCCTGTTCAGTGCTGCGTATCTGATTCATCTGAACAAGATCCATGAAAAGGAGATCGCCACTATGCTAAGAGGTATGTCAAGACAAATCTTTAATAATTATTCGGATTGTTAAGCTACCTCTATATCCTTATTAATATTAGGGAATGTTCCTTCTTTGTATACCTCTTCTGGAGTTTTATAGTCTAGGCTTTGGTGAATTCTTTTGTTGTTAAAGAAGTTTACAAATTCACTTAAGCCTCTTTCCAAATCCTCTAGAAATCTGTAGTCCTTTAAGAAGACCCATTCATACTTTAGTGTTCTCCATGTTCTTTCAACAAAGATGTTGTCTTTACATCTTCCAACTCCATCCATGCTGATCTAGATTCCATACCCCTCTAACAGAGAAGTAAATTCTTTTGATGTATACTGGCTACCACAATCTGTATTAAACCGTAACTTATTTATTTTAGGGTGTTAAATATTCATTATATATTTTGATAATTTTTGGTTTTGTATAGATTTACGTCTTGCAAGGCTTTTTATTTTGTTATATACTAATACCACCTATTTAGGTTGTATTAGGAGA
>CAKTVG010000052.1 GCA_934622035.1 uncultured Oscillospiraceae bacterium | reverse complement strand
TTACGAGTGTCAAAAGAGTATTTCATCATCCGGTTTATCATTGTCGTAAATTTCGTCGAAATACTGCGCGCCGTCAATGTCCGGCAGGGTCTCTCCGTATTGGCTCGTCTCGAAATACAGCGCCAGAAACCGCTTGATCTCCGGCTTTTTCATCCGGTGTACTTCGAAGCCCTGCTCGGAAATCCGCTTTTCCACTGCGTTGGCCTTTTGAAATACCTGCTCCGGCTTGAGGTTCTTGCAGCGCGCAGTGAACAGAAACTGCCGCGCCGTGGACATCTCCGATTGCAGCTCGTCCAGCGCGGCAATGTCCTTTTGAAACAGACGGCGCACCTTGGCGTTTGGCTCATCCTCCAACCGCGCGGACAGATACGCCTTGTTTCCGTCAAAGCATTCGGAGGCGTCCGTGCAGGTAATTTCCAAGTCCGGCAGGGCGGAAAGCACCATCATGAGGTGGCGAATCTTGATTGCAATGTTCGCCTGCGAGAGTACCGAGATGTTCGTCGGCGCGACCTGAAAAAACAGCAGCTCTCCCTGCGCCGTGGAAAGACCGTAGCGCGTGAAGCCGCGCAGGCCGAGCAGCTCCTGCACGGAGCGCCGGTTTTTGAACTTCATTTTCATCACTTCCACTCAAAGTATTGTTGTGTGCTGAGGAAAAACCGTACCGCATGAATCAGAAAATCCAGCACCGTGCTGTCCTCCAAGCGGATTGTCAAAAATCCAAAGCACAGCGTCAGCGCCAGCGACACGGCCATCCGCAGCCGCACCAGAAGGACGATGGACAGCAGCGCTGCCACGCCCAGAATCATAAAATCCCGCAGCCCCCAGAGCCACAGATTCGCCGTGGCCTTGAGATTCTGCGGGTATAAATATTGGGCCATTTCTTCCTCTTTTCCTCACTTTCCCGCCGCTTTGGCGACGCTGCGGGTCAGGTTGACAGCGGTGGTGGTCGCGTGGACGACGGACATCATGTTGACCTTGACCGAGGTGTCAAGCCCGAACTGCTGCGCGATGCGCGGCACCTCGCTTGCCGCCAGCATAATACCGAGGCCGAGGAACATATTCGCCCGGAAGGTCAGCAGGCCGACGTACAGCAGCGTCGTCTGCAAAAACGCCGTCAGGCACAGCGCCACGACCTGCCGCATCCACTGATTGAACCCATCCGTGTAGCCGCGCGGCACGCTGAAAAGATACAGGCTGCCGACCGCAATCTGCGTCAATAAAATGCCGCCGCGCTTGATGTTCGCAAAGAACAATTTGACAAAACAATAGAGGAACGCGGTCAGGCACAGCAGATGCACCAGCCCGATCTGCGAGCTGATGTTCCCCGCGAAAAAGCTGCCGACGAGCACGCCCGTGCCGGTCTCGGCCAGCGTTTCCCTAGCGCTGCCGGAAAAGAGCGGCACAATGCCGTTCAGAAACGAGCCTTGCAGCGTGATACAGAATTTATACAGCGCAATAGGCAGCTCTCCAATGAGAGAGCAGGCGAAGAAGCCCTTTAAAACATTCAGCGCGGTCGTTTTGAGGTTTGCCCTGCCGGTCTGGTACTCGATGGCCACGTCGAACACCGCCACGACCACGCCGGTGGCGTACAGCGCCCACGCGAGCAGGCCGAACAGCCGCACGAAGGCCTGTACCCAATCCAGGTCGAAAATCTCGGTGCCGAGGCTGCCGACCTGCGCCAGAAATGCGGCTGCCGCACCGTAAATTGTGTCGTAGAACCAGCGGAGCATGGTGTCAAAAATGACGCTGGAAATGCTCTCGCCCAGCGTTCCAAGAATGTCACCCAGCCAACTGAACATGGCGCGCACCTCACAGGATGGACCAGAGGTACAGCGGCGCAGTCAGGGTGAAAATGAGGCAGGCGAACAGGATGCAGGGCGCGGCAAATTCAAATTGTCCATGCTTTCTGTAGTCAAAATACGCGGTTGCAACCTTGACAAAAAACAGAATCGCCAAAATCATATCAATGACGGGGAAAACAACGTGATTGACGACATTTTGAATCTGCGTTTTTGCTTCGTTCCACGTGCTTTCGATGGCGCCGGACACATCTCCTGCGGCGAGGGCGGGCAGGGCGAAAGCGGCGAGGAGCATTGCAGCGAGAAGAACGCACAGTGTAATTCGGAAGATTTTTCGATTCATGATACCATCCTTTCATTTTCCATCCTTTTTGCGTTTGAAATAAAGAATTCCGCAGGCTGCGAGAGCACCGAGGGCAATGCCGCCCAGACCAAGCCAGAGTGTGAGGCTGGAGCTGTCGTCGGTCTGCGGAATCTCCGGTGTGGGAACTCTCTCATTGGTCATCTCGGCCTTGACGATCTGTCCGTCCTCGGTGATTGCAAAAGCGTGCGGCGTGGTGTCGAGCAGATAGCCCTCCGGCGCGGAGAATTCCTCGTAGGTGTATTCGCCATAGCCAAGCGTGAATCGGACAATGCCGTTCTCGTCCGTGTAGCCCTCGACGACGGTATTGCCCTCCGCATCCTTGATGCGGAAGCCCGCATTCGGCAGAGGCTTGCCGGTGGAAACGTCCAGCTTTGTGAGTTCCAGCTCGCCGATGATAGGCTTGTTCTCCAGATTTCCAAGTTCGATTACGGCACCATTCTCATTGATCTGCACCTCGAAGATCTCGTCCGATAGCACATATCCCGCCGGAGACGCAAGCTCTCTCACGAGCCACACGCCGTAGGGAATGTTCTCAAAGGAGAAGCTGCCATCCTCGGAGGATTCTGCAACCGCAAAGGCGGCATTCTCCACAAACTCCGTCGTCCCCTCTGCGAACAGCCCGAACACCGCGCCGGGAAGCGGCTTTCCCGTTTCATCCACCTTGATTCCACGGATGCCGCCGCGGACGAGGCGGTTTTCTATCGTCTGCTTTGTGACCTCGTTCCATGCGATTTTTATACACACAGGAACAGGCACGATATACCGTTCCGGCGTGCCAGCTTCCTCCAAGGTGTAATTTGATCCAACGGGAATATTTTCGAACACTACAAGGCCGTTTTCATCCGTCTCGGCGTACTCGTCCACGGGCTGTCCGCAGTCCGCCGTGCCGGACAGCCGGAAGGTCACGCCCTGCACAAAACCGTCCTCCGCCGTTTTGGTCACCTCCAGCGCGCCGCGCTTGAGCTGGTTGGAAAAGAACACCTCGGCGGTTTGTCCCGCCTTTACCGTGACGGTCTGCGGTTGCTGCGGCTCGTAGAACGCTGCGGCACTCTCCGTCACGGTGTACTCACCGGGCACGAGATTCTCCAGTTGCAGCTCGCCGTTTGCGTCGGTCGTCGCGGTTTCATTGAAATTGTCGCCCGTGACCGTGAAGGAAATTCCGGCGATCTTGCCGTCCTCGGAGGTCTTGACGATTTTGACGGAGCCTTGCCCTGCCTCGACCTTGAGGTAGCCGACCACCGGGTCATTCACCGTTTCCGCATACGTCACCAGATCCTGAAGTCCGCTGCCAATGCCGAACTGGCCGTCCGTCCACGTGATAACGCCGCATCTCGAAGAATTTTTCTTTTCTGCCGTCAGCGTGACCGGTGCGGTTGGCGCATTTTCTGCTGTAAGAACCAGACGGTTTCCTGCAATCGTACACTGCACGTCGGGGTCGTCTGCTGTGAACGTGTAATTTTCGAGCACGCCGTTTTCGTCCGTCAATACTGTGGAGTATGCTCTGCCGTTCCACTCCAGCGTGACCGTCCGCGCCTCGCGAAGGTTTTTCGCGCAGAAGGATGGCACCTTCGTATGCTTCTGCACATTTGATACGATGGAATCATAATACGAAAAAATCTTCTCCCGCAGCGGATGCGTATCGCGGATGACCTCGCGCACCGCGTCCGCGTCCGTCGGCGCGACATACCGGAAATCCGCATCCCGCTCCCCGGTGACGGTTTCCCAGATGAGAAGCTGCGTCGCGTAAGCCTGCGCGAGCTTGTCGCCGCCTGCATTCTGGCTGCGCCACTGCGTGCTGATGCCGCCGGTGTAGCCGTAGGTCATGATGCGCCCGATATGGCGCTTCATCTGCTGGGGCGTCATAAGGTCGTTGAAGTCCGGCATGTTTTCCCAGAAATCCTCGCCCATGCGGGAGAAGGCGTCGCCGGTGTTTTGAATTACGCCGGGTTCGATGCAGTAGCAGATGTTGGCGTCGTATGACCCGATGGCGCGCACGTCGAGATAGTCCGACGCGGAGAGCTTCCAGCCGTGGCGGAAGTACAGCGCATCGTGGCCCCAGCTTCCCGTGTGGTAGTTTTCGTCCCCGTCGCGCGGGTAGGAGATGAGATAGACCTTGCCGCTCACGTCCTCGGCGGCAGAAGCCGTCCCGACGCAGGCGAAGCAGAGCACGAGCGCGAGCAGCAGCGCCGCCGCTCTTTTCCAGAGATTTGTTTTCATGTGTACCTCCTCATTGCAAAAAAGGAACACACCAATCGGTGTGTTCCTCAGGTTGATTTTGTTACGCATATCCGATATAAATGTCATAGCGTCCGTCCGGGCGAAGCTCCGGCCAGATCCACACCTGCGAGATGTCCGGCGCGCTGGCGTAATCCTCAAGTACGCCTTTCAGGTCGCGTTCCAGATACCGGCTCTGGGCACTGGCGAGGATGGGATTGTCCCAGCAGGACGTGGCCGCGCTGTCAAGCACCAGACCGAGGCCGACTGCATACTCCCTTGCAAAGCTCACCCATGCGTCAATGTCAAAGGCTGGCTCAGTGGGCGGTTCCGTCGGCGACTCAGTCGGAGTATCCGTTTCAGTCGGCTCAGTAGACGGTACAGGTTCGGTTGGCTCCGCCGTAGATGGTAATGTGGACGATGGTTGGGTTGGCACTGGCGGCGAAGTGGACGTCTGCGATTCCGTTTCGGCTTGCGGCTCCGTGGCCTCCGGATTGGGATTGGTGTGCTGCGGCTCGTGCGTTGTGGGCGTCTTTGACGGTTCCGTTTGTCTCTCCTGCCGCATTTCCGGCGCTCGTGTTTCGTCCTGCACTGCCGTGCAGCCGCATAGCAGCAGGCAGAGCAGGAAAACTGCAATTTTTCGTTTCATTGGGCAGCCCTCCTTTCTTCCATCATACCGTAGAAACACGAAAAGTCCAGAGATATTTTACATAGCACAGAAAAAGAACCCGGTCGCCGCCTGCACCTCCTGCGGCGAGATGTCCTCGATCTCCGCAAAGCGCTTTTTATAGTGCTCCAGTTCCTCCTCCGTGAGCGAGCGGAAGGTTTCGCCTGCATCGCCCACGACGAAAAACGGCCCGGCAAGCACGTCGCCCGGAATGCGCCGGTTGCCCTCCATGCCGAGCAGCTTGCCCTCCTCGTTACAGACGAGGAGCGTGCCGTCGCCGTTCCTGACCACCTCGATCAGGCCGCCGACCGCCTGCTGCATCGCGGACAGCTC
>CAKTVG010000051.1 GCA_934622035.1 uncultured Oscillospiraceae bacterium | reverse complement strand
GCAAGCTGAAAAAGGGTCAGCAGGACGGCATCAAGGATGTGGGCGGCTTCGTCGGAGGGCATCTCCGGGAAGGTCGCCGCAAAAACGGCATGGTGCTGTGCCGCTCTCTGCTCACCTTGGATATGGACTACGGCACCCCGGATATCTGGGATGAAATTACGCTGTTCCACGATTTCAAGTGCTGCGTCTATTCTACCCATAAACACACGCCGGAACATCCCCGTCTCCGTCTGCTTATCCCGCTGAAACGGGAAATCAGTGAGGAGGAATATCCGGCAGTCGCCCGCATGGTGGCAAAGGAGATCGGCATTGACCTCTTTGACGATACCACTTACGAGGCATCCCGGCTCATGTACTGGCCTTCCACCTCCTCTAACGGCGAGTTTTTCTACAAGGTGCAGGACGGCGCAGAGCTTGACCCGGATGAATACCTTTCCCGTTACGATGATTGGCACGATGCCTCCACCTGGCCGGTTTCCAGCCGCCAGTCCGAGGTGATGCAGCACAGTATCGCCCAGCAGGCCGACCCGCTGACAAAGCCGGGTGTGGTGGGTGCTTTCTGCCGTGCCTATACCGTGGAGGAAGCCATCGATGCCTTTCTCTCGGAAGTGTATGCGCCGTCTGCGATGAACGGCCGTTACGACTATATCCCCGCCGATTCGTCTGCCGGTGTCATCGTCTACGATGGCAAGTTCGCATACAGCCACCATGCCACAGACCCGGTCTGCGGTCGGCTGCTGAATGCTTTTGACCTGGTGCGCCTGCACCGTTTCCGTGACCTGGACGATAAGTGCGCCCCGGATACCGCCCCCAGCAAGCTGCCGTCCTTCCAAGCCATGTCGGATTTTGCCCTCAAGGACGAGAAAGTCAAAGCGGTCTTTGCCGAGGAGCGCAAAGCCCAGGCAAATGAGGAGTTCTCCGACGAGGACTGGCAGAAAGCCTTAGAGCTGGACAAGGCCGGCAAGGTGAAGAACGCGCTGCAGAACCTCACCGTAATCCTCATGAACGACCCGCTTCTGAAACCGCTGGTGTTCAATCAGCTTCTGGACGGCATGGAGATCAAGGGCGATGTGCCTTGGCGGCACCCCTCGAAATTCTGGCGGGATGCGGATGATGCCCAGCTTATCAGCTATGTGGATTCCCACTACGGCACCTTCTCCGCTCGAAACTATGACATTGCCGTGGCGAAGGTCACGGACGACCGCTCCTACCATCCCATTCGGGAGTTCATTGAAAATCTGCCGGAGTGGGACAAGGTTCCCCGTGTGGACACGCTGCTCATCGACTACCTCGGTGCGGACGATAACGAGTATGTCCGAGCTGTCACCCGGAAGACCCTCTGCGCTGCCATCAAGCGTGTGCTGTATCCCGGCTGCAAATTTGACTCCATGCTGGTGCTGAACGGTCCTCAGGGTGTGGGCAAAAGTACCCTTATTGCCAAGCTGGCCGGAGAGTGGTTTTCGGACAGTCTGAACCTGGGTGACACCAAGGACAAGACCGCTGCCGAGAAGCTGCAGGGGTACTGGATCTTGGAGATCGGCGAATTGGCAGGTCTGAAGAAGGCCGAGGTGGAAACGCTGCGTTCCTTCCTCTCCCGTCAGAACGACATTTACCGTGCGGCATTCGGCAAACGGGCGACGCCGCATCTGCGCCAGTGCGTGTTCTTCGGCACCACCAACGCCGAGTCCGGCTATCTGCGGGACACCACCGGAAACCGCCGCTTCTGGCCGGTCAAGACGCCTGGTACGGGCATCAAGCACTCCTGGGATCTGACCCCGGAGCTGATCTGCCAGATCTGGGCGGAAACGCTGGTGTATGTGAAGCAGGGCGAGAAGCTCTATCTGAGTGCCGAGTTGGAAGCACTGTCCAAGGCTGAACAGCGGGAGGCGATGGAGTCCGACGAGCGTGAAGGGCTTGTCCGGCTGTATCTCGACACGCTGCTCCCGGAGGATTGGGACGGCATGGACATCTTCGAGCGCCGCAACTTCCTCACAGGCAGCGACTTCGGCGATACCCAAAAGCATGGTACGGTCAAGCGCACCCAGGTGTCCAACATGGAGATTTGGTGCGAGTGCTTCGGCAAGGAACGTGCCAATATCCGCAGAACGGACAGCAACGAGCTGACCGCCATCCTTGCCCGTCTTGGCTGGAAGCGGCTGGACAGCAAGGTGCGTATCCCGCTTTACGGTCCGCAGTATGTCTTTGTTCCCAAGGAGTGTTCCTAATGAAAATGACTGTACCCGATATCCTTCGGAACAGGTTCCGGGGAGAAGCAGATCCGCTCGGCACATTTATGGGAACACCCCATGGGAACGGCGGCGGCCCCATAAGTACCAAAGAAAACAGGCGGTCTTGTTCCTGTGTTCCTAACCTTTCTTATATATCGAAAGAAGAAGGAATAAAGAGCAACAAGCACGCAATACCCGCATTTGCGCGCGTAAAGGACTTTTCGGGTTTTGAGAACACAGGAGGTCATTATGCGTGAGAAAACGATAGAAGCAAAGCTGGTGCAGGCTGTCCGCACAAAAGGTGGTCTCGCACCAAAGTTTACAAGCCCCGGCCTTGATGGAGTACCGGACCGTCTGGTACTCCTGCCCGGCGGCAAGATCGCCTTCATTGAGCTGAAAGCGCCGGGCAAAACACTCCGTCCTCTGCAGGTAAGGCGAAAAAGGCAGTTGGAAGCACTCGGCTTTTCGGTGTACTGCATCGATAGCCCAGAACAGATTGGAGGGATACTCAGTGAAATACAAGGCGCATGACTACCAGGCGTATGCCACGAACTTCATCCTGGAGCATCCAATCTCCGCTGTATTCCTCGACATGGGTCTTGGTAAGAGCATCATCACGCTTTCCGCCATCTTCGACCTTTGCCTCGACAGTTTTCTGGTTCGCAAGGTGCTGGTCATCGCTCCGCTGCGTGTCGCCAGAGATACATGGCCTGCGGAAATCCACAAGTGGGATCATCTGCATGGGCTGACCTACTCGGTGGCTGTCGGTACAGAAGCAGAGCGCAAGGCGGCACTCCGGCAGCGGGTCAGCGTGTACATCATCAACCGGGAGAATGTCCAGTGGCTCATTGAGGAGAGCGGCATCCCTTTCGACTACGACATGGTGGTCATTGATGAGCTGTCCTCCTTCAAGAGCTATCAGGCAAAGCGGTTCAGAACTCTTCTGAAAGTCCGTCCCGGCATCAAGCGCATCGTGGGCCTGACCGGCACGCCAAGCAGCAACGGTCTTATGGATCTGTGGGCGGAGTTTCGCATCCTCGATATGGGCAAGCGGCTCGGTCGGTTCATCACCCATTACCGCAACACCTTCTTCCGCCCGGACAAGCGCAACGGACAGGTGGTGTTCAGCTACAAGCCGCTGCCCGGTGCGGAGGAACAAATCTACGATGCCATCTCCGACATCACCATCTCCATGAAAGCCGTCGACCATTTGGATATGCCGGAGTGCGTTCATAATGACGCCATTGTGACGCTATCCGAAATAGAGCGCAAAGCCTACGATTCCATGAAACAAGACCTGGTTATCTCGCTGAAAGGCGAAGAAATCGACGCCGGGAACGCTGCGGCTCTTGCGAACAAGCTCTCCCAGATGGCAAATGGAGCAGTCTACGGAGAAGACAAGCGTGTGTTTCAGATACACGACCGCAAGCTGGATATGCTGGAGGATCTCATCGAAGCCGCCAACGGGAAACCCGTCCTTGTGGCGTACTGGTTCAAGCACGACCTGGAGCGTATCTCCGAGCGGCTGCACAAACGGCACATCCCGTTCAGCCTGCTCGACGATTCCGACAGCATCCGCAGATGGAACGGCGGTGAGCTGCCTGTGGCGCTCATCCACCCGGCCTCTGCCGGTCATGGACTGAACCTGCAGGCAGGCGGCTCGACCCTCGTCTGGTTTGGGCTGACCTGGTCGCTGGAGCTTTACCAGCAGACCAACGCCCGACTGTGGCGACAGGGACAGACCGCCGATACCGTGGTCATTCACCACATTATTGCCAAAGACACCATCGACGAGCGCATCATGACTGCGCTCCGTAAAAAAGAAAAGACCCAGACCGCGCTCATCGATGCGGTCAAGGCCAACTTGGAGGGATGAGAATGGAAACCTGTTATACGAACCTCGCAAACGCTATTATTCTGGCGGCAGCGAAAGACCATCGCCGTGCGCTGCGCCGTTTGAAGAAATACCCCTGGGACAAGGATGCCGAATCCGTCAGAAAGGATTGTGAGCGGTTTTTCCGCTCCGGCTGGTTTCAGACGCTTACTTCTCTGGACGGTGAGGTGCTGATTGAAAAACTCCACCGGGAGGTGTACGGCGTATGACGGCAAAGGAATATCTCAGTCAGGCATACCGCCTCGACCAGCGTATCGATTCCAACATTGCGGAGATCACCCGCCTGCGGGAAATGGCCTGCGGTATCTCCTCGCCGTCCTGGGAGGAAAAAGTGCAGACCTCTCGCAACACGGATGCGCCCTTCGTGCGGTGCCTGGAAAAGATCATGGACCTTGAAAAAGTGGTCAATGGTGAGATCGACACCCTCGTTGACTTGAAACGGCAGATCCGCACGACTGTGGACACCGTTGCCAATGTCAACGAGCGCATGGTTCTCCGCTACCGCTACATCCACAACATGACCTGGGAGCAGATCGGCGGAGAGTTGAACGCAGACGAAAGCACCATTCGCAGATGGCACAAGGCAGCGCTTTCGGCGGTGGTTGTACCCACCGACCCGATTCGGATCTGAAAGACGCCGGAAATACCCGCCTTTGTCGGTAGATGCCCACCTCGACATTATGATATGATATAATCAGCGAAAAAGAATCGAGGACAGCCTCATGGGAGTCAAATCCCGTGGGGCTTTTCTTATGCCCGAAGGAGGTGAACGAATGCCCAAGCGACCACTCAGACCCTGCTCTCATCCCGGCTGCCCCAACCTTTGTGAAGGACAGTTTTGTGAACAGCACCGTGTGGAAGAACGCCGCAAGTACGACAAGTACGAGCGCAGCTCCGATGTCAACCGCAAGTACGGCAGAGCGTGGAAACGCATCCGTGACCGCTATGCGGCGGAGCATCCCCTCTGTGAGATGTGCCTCAAGGAAGGTCGGCTGACTCCGGTACAGGAAGTTCACCACATCCTGCCCGTTTCCAAAGGCGGTACTCACGCAAGGGACAACCTCATGAGTCTCTGTCAGTCCTGCCACACCAAGATCCACCACGACCTCGGCGACCGGTAGGGGGATGAAAATCTCCGGGACCTTTTCGGTCGGGCAACGGCCCGGGGTCACGTGTGCGAAAAAGGCGAAATCAAAAGGGTAATTAAGGGAGGTGAACTCGGATGCCCACAAAATCGAATAACACAGGCGGGCGCGGCGGCGCAAGACCCGGTGCGGGAAGGAAGAAATCCGCAGTCAAGGACAAGGCCGAAAACGGTAATCCCGGCGGCAGAAAACTTGAAGTGCTGGATATTCCCGAAGTCGAGGGTGTTGCCATGCCGAAGCCCCATGATTTTCTTTCTGCCGAGCAGCGGGACGGCAGCGTCCT
>CAKTVG010000050.1 GCA_934622035.1 uncultured Oscillospiraceae bacterium | reverse complement strand
TCAAAATATAACGAGCGATACAAAAAATGGCGCATCCTGCTGGATGCGCCATTTCTCATTTCGGACAAGTGCTGCGAAGTAATGAAAGAACGCCCCATCCGCAAATATGCCAGAGTCAACGGTCTGCACATGATTCTCGGAACAATGGCAAGTGAAAGTATGCGCCGCCAGAGCGCGTATCTGAAAAACGGCTGCAATGCCTATGGAAAGCGCGACCCGACCTCACAGCCGATGTCGTTCTGGACAGAACAGGACATCCTCTCCTATCTCAGAATGACCGGAATCCCGTATGCGTCTGTTTACGGTGAGATCATCGAGCAGAATGGCAAGCTGACAACAACCGGCGCAAAGCGTACCGGCTGTATGTTTTGTATGTTCGGCGCACATCTCGAAAAAGAGCCGAACCGGTTTCAGCGCATGGCGCTGACGCACCCGAAGCAGTACGAGTTCTGCATCCACAAGCTCGACTGCGGCGCTGTGCTGGATTTTCTCGGCATACCATACTGCCCCGGAGGTGATGCCGCATGAGCAAACGCGCCCCAAGACTGCAATTCACCGATGAAGAACTCGCCGCCCCGGAGGTTTCCAAGGCGGCGATGAAAGCGGCAAAACGTATCGAGAAGCTGGAACAGGCAGAAGCGAAAATCCCAACAAAGAACGGCGCAGAAAAGCCGCGCCCGGCGTCCAAGCTGCAACACGCCGTTCGGGATGTACCCGGTAAGGCGGTCCGTTCGGCGGCGCACCGGGAGGTTTCACAGCATGAGGATGATAACGTCGGCGTAGAGAGCGCACATAAGCTGGAAGAAGCTGCCGAGCAAACCGTCCGTGCGGTGGAAACCGCACATCGTTCCCATCAGCTCAAGCCGTACCGCAACGCAGACCGTGCCGAATCTCGCGCCGACAGTGCCAACCTCGACGCGCTGCAAAAGCAGGCGCAGCAGCAGAACCCGGAGCTGCAAAGCAATCCGTATTCCCGTTGGCAGCAGAAACGCGCCATCAAAAAGGAATACGCCGCTGCAAAGGCTGGCGGCGGCACGGTGTCTGCATCCGAAGTTACTGCCAAAGCTGCCAAACGTGCCGCAGAGGACACGAAAAAAGCGTCGGAGTGGATCGCGGAACACAAAAAAGGATTTTTGATCGCGCTGGCGATTCTGCTCGTCGCGGTGTTTCTTCTGAACATCGCCTCATCCTGCTCGGTATTGGTCGAGGGCGGCGTGACGGCGCTCGGTGTTTCGACCTACCCCAGCGAGGACAGCGATATGCTTGCCGCCGAAGCGCAATACTGCGCGATGGAAGCGGAGCTGCAAAGTAAACTCGATAATTACGAAGCGACGCACGATTATGACGAGTATCACTTTGACCTTGACGAGATCGGGCATGACCCGTATGTGCTGATCTCCGCGCTCACGGCGCTCAAGGGCGGCGCGTGGACACTCGGCGAGGTACAAGGTGAGCTGCAAATGCTTTTTGACAAGCAGTACATTCTCACGGAAACTGTGGAAACGGAGATTCGGTATCGACCGGAAACGAGGTATGACGAAGACGGCGAACCGTACACCGTGCAAGTGCCGTATGAATACACGATCTGCACGGTCACGCTTGAAAATTTTGACCTTTCCCATGTGCCGGTCTATGTGATGAGCGAGGATCAGCTTGCGCTCTACGCCTCGTACATGGCGACGCTCGGAAATCGTCCGGATCTGTTTGGTGATTCAGATTATGTAAACAGATATTACGGCGACGGGAGCGGCGGCAGCTACGACATTCCCCCGGAGGCGCTGGAGGATGAAGCCTTTGCAGCGATTATCAAAGAAGCAGAAAAGTATTTAGGTTTTCCGTATGTCTGGGGCGGCAGCTCCCCGGCGACCTCGTTCGATTGCTCCGGTTTCGTCAGCTACGTCTACAATAACTGCGGTGTAGGCTGGAACTTCGGCAGACTCAGTGCTGAGGGCATCCGGCAGATTTGCTCCTACGTTTCCCCGGCAGATGCGAAACCCGGCGATCTGATCTTCTTTGAGAAAACCTACAACACCACCGGCGCGTCGCACATCGGCATTTATGTCGGCAACAATACCATGCTGCATTGCGGCGACCCCATTCAATACACCAGCATTTCGTCCGATTACTGGCAGAGCCACTTTCTGCAATTCGGACGGCTGGCACCACCTTAAAGGAGGGACAATATGAATCCGAAGATTAACAAACTCAAAGCAGAGCGTGCAAAGAATGACGGCAGAATTGCCGATTTGCAGACCCGCAACCGCGAAATTGATGCGGACATTATCAAGCTGGAAAATGAGGACATCGTGGGGCTTGCCCGCGCGACCGGCATGACGATGGAGCAGCTGGCGCAGTACCTCATGCACATCAAAAAGGGCGGTTCGCCCTTTATCGCGCAGGAAAAGGAGGAGGAAACAGATGTACCCGAAGAAGCGTAACCGGCTGCGTGTTTTCGCGCTGTTGCTCAGTTTTGTGTTGGCGCTCTGCGTCCTGACGGGCGCTGCCATCGCAGAAGAACCGTTCCCCGGTACCCCGGAAGACCCCACGACAGAAACAGCCGAACAGCCGCCCGCGGAGGAAACTCCGGAGCAGGAACCCGGCGGCGAAGATGTACCGCCGTCTGAACCGGAAGAACCGGAGCTGCCCGAAGAACCGCCGATGGAAGGTGCGTATGCGCTGGACGCCGATGTGCCGGGCGGCTGGCAGAACCGCCCCGCGACGATTTACGTGCGCGTGATCGACCTGAACGGCACCGACTGGGAGAAGGTCGAGGTAATTCTTCCCGGTATGAGTCCGTTCGACGTGACGCAGGAGCTTCTGGAATACGGCTGCGTGGAGCGCACGATGCTGGAAAACGGCACCGTGCTTTTCTTTGTCACAGACCGAACCGGCACGGTGCATGAATTGTCTCTGGACGTGTACTGCATGGACTTTTCTGCGCCGGTCCTTCGCGCGGGCATCAACGGCACGCTCCTGCGCGTAGAAGCCTATGACGACCTTTCCGGTGTTGCGGCGATCTATGTCAACGACGAGCTTTACACCACACTGGACGGCGGCGAGCTGAATGTGCGCATCGACCGCCTGACGGATGATGCTTACCTCTACATTGACGCGCTGGACAACGCCGGGAACTGGACGGATTCCGTTGTCCTCTCCAATCCGTTCTATGAAGAAGCCGAACCGGAGCCGACGCCCACACCCAGCACAGATACGGATAAAGACCAGCACGACGAGCATTGCCCGTCCGACTGTGATTGCCGCAAGGAGCAGACGTCGACCGCGCAGCCGTCCGACAATACCGGCGGCAATACCGGGAATAGCAGCAATACTGCTGCATCTGGCGGCGGCAAAAATACGACCGCATCCTCGCAGCCCACGCAGGCTGCATCGTCTGCCGCAGCGCCGGTAACGAAGGAGGATGGCACCGACTTTACGCAGAACGGCAATTCCGTCACGCGCGATCTGCTTTACGACAAATACAGCAACAAGCAGTTCATCACGATTGAAACGCGCGGCGGCGAGACATTCTATCTGGTCATTGACTACGACAAGCCGCTGGACGAGGACGGCGAACAGTATGAGACGTATTTTCTGAATCTGGTCGATGAAGCGGACCTTCTGGCGCTGATCGACGAGGAAGAACCGGCAGAGGAAACGTGCGTCTGCACCGTCCATTGTGAGGTCGGCGCGATCAATACCGCCTGCCCCGTCTGCAAAGCAAGCATGATTGACTGCATGGGAAAAACGCCGGTTGCAGAAAAAGAACCGGAACCGGCAGCACCCACAGAGACTGAACCAGAACCCGAGGCAACGCAGGAGGATACGAAGAAAAGCAGCGCCCCGCTGCCTCTTATTCTGCTAGTGCTGCTCGGCGGCGGCTTCGCGCTCTACTGGTTCAAATTCCGCAAGCCCAAGGCAAACACCAAAGGTCCCGTTGACCTCGATGATTATGATTTCGGGGAGGAAAACGAGGATGAAGATGCGGATGAAGATGCGGAATATGATACCGTGGATACCTCCAACGAATAAATCAGCTGAAACACAAGGTAACATAGACGCAAAAAACGCAGTCCCCGCGGGGACTGCGTTTTACTTATGTTCCGGGCGGTCAATCCGTCTGATCTTCGCTTGTTTCAGTCAGCAGCTCTACGAACTCTGCCGGGGCGTACACGGAGATCTGTGTTTTGCTGTAATCCTTCGTGTTCCGCGTCACGATGCAGTCTACACCAGAGCGCGCAGCCGTCTCAGCCATCACGGCATCCTCAAAATCGGAAATTTCCGCTGAGACCGCCTTGCGGATGTCCAGCGCCGTGGTGTCCAGCAGGCCGAACAACGCGCAGAGCTTTGTCAGAACATCGCGGGTCGCTTTGTCGCTGTGGATCTGCCGGTGCGTCAGGTAGTAAATGTCCGTGATGGCTTTCGCCGTCAGAAAGCCTTCAAACTGCTGGTTGGCGCAGAGCAGGAAAATCGATTGGGCCTCCTTGCAAAACGGCTCGCGGCTTTGCAGCGCGTCCGCGATGATGCAGGTATCAATGACAGCTCTCATATCCGGTTCAGCCTTTCTTCCTTCGCTTCCTCCAATGTCACATCAGCTGGAAGGATCCCGAACAGGGACTTGGCAATGTCCACTCTGTCCTGATGGGGATTGGAGAGCTTGGCGACGACCTTGCCGTTTTTCGTGATGAAAATGTCCTCCGTCGCTGCAAGCAGAAGATATTTTCCGAGATTCCTTTTCAGTTCCGTCGCAGTAATCGACATGATTTGATTCCTCCCTTCGTGATTTGGTTCATCTATATTATATCTGAATCGAACGAAATATGCAACCGATTCGTGCGAAATAATCTATGAACCGTCCAATAACATTCTGTGACTGAAACCGGGCAGCAGGACCGCTTATTGCATATGCGATTTTCAGAAAAAACACAACCGAAAACTAAAAATTAAGAATTACCATAGGAGAACATCTATGACAAAGTATAAGTTAGTAATTGCAGAAAAACCGTCTGTGGGCATGGCGTATGCTGCCGTGCTGGGCGCGAAGAAGCGGATGGACGGGTATATGGAGGGCGGCGGCTGGCTCGTTTCGTGGTGCTTCGGGCATCTGGTGGAGCTTGCCGGTGCGGAAATCTACGACGAACGCTACGCAAAATGGAACCGCGCGGATCTTCCCATCGTCCCCGACCCGTGGCGCATGAAGGTCGCGCACGCAAAGAAAAAGCAGTTTTCCATCCTGAAAGCGCTCATGGAGCGCGAGGACGTGACCGAGATCGTCAACGGCTGTGACGCCGGGCGCGAAGGTGAAGCCATTTTCCGGTATGTCTACGAACAGGCGGGACGCAAAAAGCCGATGAAACGTCTGTGGCTGTCTTCCATGGAGGACGACGCGATTCTGGACGCTTTCGCGCATCTGCATGACGGCGCAGAATATGACCGGCTTTACGACGCGGCGCTCTGCCGCGCCAAGGCAGACTGGCTGGTGGGTATCAACGCCACGCGGCTGTTTTCGGTCCTGTATCATCGCACGCTGAACGTCGGGCGCGTGGTGTCGCCCACGCTGGCACTCATCGTTCATCGGGACGCGGAAATTCGTGCGTTCCAGCCCGAACGCTACTACACGGCATCGCTGACCTTCCCGGATTTTACGGCGGTCAGCGAGAAATTCAAATCCAAAGCTGAAGCGGACGCGGCGCTTGCCGCCTGTGAAGGGCAGAGCGCTGCCGTCTCAAAGCTCGACCGGAAGGAAAAGCACGAGAAAGCCCCGGCACTCTACGATCTGACCACGCTCCAGCGCGACGCGAACCGGCTGCTCGGCTATACGGCGCAGCAGACGCTGGACTACCTGCAAGCGCTTTACGAAAAGAAGCTCTGTACCTATCCCCGAACCGACAGCCGCTTTCTGACCGACGATATGCTGGCCTCGGTGCCTGCCATCGTGAGCTGTGCGGGCGGCATCTGCGGCGCGGATCTGCCTGTGTCCATGCACCCGGCGCAGGTGTGTAATAGCAAAAAGGTCAGCGACCACCATGCGCTCCTTCCCACCATCCGCGCGGGCGAAGCGGACCTTGACGCGCTGCCCATCGGAGAGCATGAGGTCTTGCAGCTGCTTTGCCGTCAGGTGCTGATCGCCGTCAGCGGCGAATCTGTCTGCGCGGACACGATTGCCGAGATCACCTGCGGCGGGTGTGTCTT
>CAKTVG010000049.1 GCA_934622035.1 uncultured Oscillospiraceae bacterium | reverse complement strand
GTTGGCAATGGCGCGGCTGAACTTATCAAATGCTTGATGTCTCATTTTGATGGCGCTACAGGATTTATTCGCCCCACATTTGAAGAGTATCCAAATCGATATAAAGATAAAGCAAGTATTGTTTTTACACCGACTAATCCTTGCTTTACATATGCAGCTGACGATTTGATAAACTTTTTCAATGCAAACCCAGTTAGAAATCTTGTTTTGATTAATCCCGACAACCCTTCTGGCAATTACATTCCGATGCAAGATGTGCTACGCATAATCAAATGGGCAAAGGAAAGCGGTGTGCGTCTCATCATAGACGAATCATTTGCGGATTTTGCCGACGAACGGAACAACACTTTAATCAGGCAGGATATTTTGGACTCCAGCAAATGCCTCTATGTAATCAAAAGCATATCAAAGTCTTATGGTGTACCAGGACTGCGCTTAGGCGTTATGGCTTCCGGTGACACAGAGTTGATTTCAGCATTAAAAAAAGATGTGTCGATCTGGAATATCAACTCATTTGCCGAGTTTTATATGCAGATCGAAGAAAAGTATAAAAAAGACTATGAACGTGCTTTGGAAAATATCCGTGCAGAAAGAACAAGATTTCAAAATGCACTATCCAGAATCAACGGCATCAAGGTGTTTCCATCACAGGCGAATTATGTGATGGTTGAGCTTGCTGATGGTCTCTCATCTAAGGCGATAACAAGAGAACTCCTCATAAAAAAAGGGATATTTGTAAAAGATTTGGCTGGAAAACTTGGAGGCAAGCAATATCTGAGAATAGCTGTACGCAATTCCGATGATAATGACATGCTTATTTCCGCATTAGAGCAATTGTCCCACTGCTGATGTGTTTTCTACAGCATTGGGGCGCTCGCTACTGGGCCTACCGATTTGAAGTAATTCGATAAAAATTAGAAGTTTGTACTAATCATTGCGTCATAGCCCTTTGCGCAATACTGCGAAAGTTCTCTTTGCGGACGTGCTTGAACACTTGTACGAAAGAAAGGATATCTAAGTCATGGATCAATTAAGCCAAATTCAAAGACGCATCTGGGCAACAGAGCAGGAGATATTGGATGTGATCCATCAGATTTGCACAGAACATGGCCTGCGGTATTCTCTGGCCTACGGCACCTTGATTGGTGCCGTGAGGCATAAGGGTTTTATCCCGTGGGATGATGACATTGACATAATGATGCCCAGAGAGGACTATGAAAAGCTGATTGCTGTCTGGGATCAGTCTGCGCCGAAGGGATATATTCTGCAAAACACCAGAACGGATTCGGATTTTACGCAGAACTTCACCAAAATCAGAAAGGATCATACAACCTTCCTACAGGACGAGGCGGAACGGACGAAGCATTACCACAAAGGCATATTCGTTGATATTTTCCCCGGTGATCGGGTTCCGTCTGGCAAGATAGGACAGAAGATTCAGTACATTGCCTGTGCCGTGAACCTGCTATACAGCCGCGGACATACCAGCGGCTCGGGCGGGGTGATTGGCATGACCGAGAAAGCCCTACTCAACGCTTCGAAAGAGAAATGTGTCACGCGGCGGGAGTACGCTGAAAAAAAGATTCGTCGCTGGAATGGAAACGGATCCTTGCAATATGTATTTCCAAACACCATCGGATGTAGCCGCAAATTTTATCCTGCGAACCTGTTCGAAAACATGAAAACGATAGAGTTTAACGGAAAGCAGTATATGTGTGTTGCAGATGCAGATACCATTCTGCGTATAGAGTACGGCGATTACATGCAGCTTCCTCCAGAGGAAGAGCGTGTCTGGAAGCACCATCCGCTTTTAATCGATTTTGAACACAACTATGAGGAGTTGAACCATCAGACGTGAAACAGGCGACGTTAATTGTTTCCCTTGATTTTGAACTGTTCTGGGGTATGCAGGACAGCCATACGTTGTCAGAATACGAGAATCATGTTCTGGGCGGACGGAAAGCCATCCCTCGTCTTTTGAAACTCTTTCAGAAGTATGGGATCCATGCTACTTGGGCCACCGTCGGATTCCAATTTGCGGAGGACGAACAGAGTCTCAGAAAATATTTTCCTGCGTCAAAGCCTACATACGATCATGCGGAGCTGTCCAGCTATCGATGCTTTGGGCAAATCGGGAAAAATGAGGCAGAGGCACCATGCTTCTATGCACCCAGTCTCATCCGGCAGATTGCGGATACACCGAATCAGGAAATCGGAAGCCATACGTTTTCGCATTACTACTGCCGAGAACCGGGTCAAACTGTTCAGCAGTTCCGCGAAGATATGATGTCTGCGCAGGCAATTGCCGCTGAAAATGGGTATCACCTGACCTCTGTCGTTTTGCCGCGAAATCAGTGCGAGCCGGAGTATACCCAAGTGCTGTGTGAACTTGGCTTTTCGGCCTACCGAGATGAAGAAAACGACTGGATCCACGAAAAGATCAGATGCAGGCCATTGATGAGACTTTTGCGGCTGGCGGACGTGTATCTCCCGCTGACTGGACAAGGAGGATATACCCCCAAGGTAGAAAATGGAATTGTAAATCTGGTGGGGTCACGAATGTATAAACCGTATTTCAGGCCACTTGCCTTCTTAGAGAGCCTGAAACTCCACCGCATCAAGCGGCAGATGCTCCATGCGGCGAAAAACGGACTGACATTTCACCTTTGGTGGCATCCGCATAACATCGGCGTTCGCACAGACTTCCACATGCAGCAGTTGGAAGAAATTTTTCGCTATTTTGAAGAACTGAGAGAACGGTATGGAATGCGCAGCCTGAATATGGGCGAAGCTGCGCAGGAAGTATTGGGCAGGTGAGAGAATGTATCAATTTTACTACGCAGATCAGAAGCAGACCTGGGAACGGGGCTTGTGTAAAGAGAACATCCGCGAGCGATTTCATATCACCGCAATTCGTCCTGCGATGTGGGAGGAGCACTGTTTGGAGTGCTCTGCGCCAGCATGTTTTGAGAGCTGCGCTCATTACCAGAGCCGCAGTGATGGCCGCTGCAAGCGATTAGAGAATGGCCTTCACACATTCGCGGACGAGAGAGCTTGCTGTGGACAAGGTGCTCATGTGAAATTCCGCAAGTGGGGGAACATGATGACTGTCCTGTTTCCTGCCATGCTGGATGAGGTACAATATGCTTCCTTGTGGGAAAAGAATGAGTCGCTGGGTAAATTCCTCGGAGGTGTCGAGCACAGTCATCTTCCGCAGGCACTGCGCTGGCAAGGTATTCGTGTGCCGGAGTATATTCGTCGCCGCGGTCTGCGTAAGCTCCGCGGAATGGACAACCATGCGGACGCATTTCTGTTCCATGGCTACAGTTATTCAGATGAGAGCTATCGGTTGATCGTTGAAATATATGAGGAGCATGATCCCGTATGGAAAACCTCCATCGCCATTCAGCCGGGAGAAAATCTGGCGATTGTCTCACCGCTTGCAGACGCATGCTCCAAACCGGGCAATCTCGTCAAGGTATATCCGGAAAACAATGTAGAAGCAGAGTTGGACATTCTTTGGTGCGACTTCGTTAAGGGAGTTCCTGCTGCCGCAGAGCGGTCAGCCGCCAAGGTGAAGTGTCTGGTGTGGGACCTTGACAACACCTTATGGAACGGGACTTTGATCGAAACAGAGGATCCCACCGCGCTTGAGTTGAATCCGAGGGTTCTGGAAACGATAGCGGAACTGGATCGGCGCGGGATTATCCAGTCTGTCGCCAGCAAAAACGACTTTGAACCAGCCATGGACGTCCTTCGGGCGCTCGGCATTGCGGATTATTTCCTCTATCCTCAAATATCGTGGGCACCGAAAAGTACCTCCATGGCCCAGATCGCCAAGAGCCTGAATATCGGAATTGATACTCTGGCTCTGATCGACGACTCCGCTTTTGAACGTCAGCAGGTACATTCGGAATGGCCGCAGGTTCGTACATACGATGTAACAGAACTTTCGGGGCTGCTGGAGCAGCCGGAATTTGATGTTCCGGTTACTGCCGAGAGCCGTCAGCGTCGTGAGATGTACCGGGCAGAGGAACAACGCAATACGCTGATGCAGACGGAGCATACCGATATTCTGGCTTTTCTTCGCCAGTGCAATTTGAAACTGTACATTTTCACTCCTGTGGCAGAAGAGGAAAAACTGCGTTGCTATGAACTGATCCTTCGCACAAATCAGTTGAATATGTCGGGCAGAAAGTATACGGCGGAGGAGTTCGACGAGGTCCTCGCCCGTAGCGGTCATACGAATTTCGCATTTTCCTGCGAGGATGATTTTGGAACGTATGGCATCGTCGGTTTTGGGCAGTACCGTGTGGATCATGGAGTCATGGTTTTTACGGAGTTTGCTATGTCCTGCCGCGTGGCAGGAAAGTTTGTAGAGAGTGCATTGTTTTCCTATCTGCTGAAAAGCGAGGGATGCCAGACAGGCAGTTTCTGCGTTCGGAAAACAAAAAAGAACGCCCTGCTACGCAGGACGTTGGAGCAGATTGGGTTTACCCCGGAGCAGGATTCTGCGGAACAGGTATCCTATCGATTTACAAACAATCTGCTGAATAAAACGATTGTAAGTATTGAGTGAGGGAGAACCCCTAATGGATGGAAGAATTTCAGTGATTATGGCGGTCTACAATTGCGAGGGCACCGTTGAAAAGGCGATAGATTCCATTTTAGCGCAAACATATACAGACTGGGTCATGATAATCTGTGATGACGGCTCTACGGACGGAACGTGGGACGTATTGGAACGGTATCAGGAGAAGTATCCTGATCGATTTGTCCTGATAAAGAATGACAGGAATCGTCAATTGCCGTATTCGCTGAACCACTGCCTGCAATATGTAAATACAGAACTTGTGGCACGTATGGACGGAGATGATTGGTCTGCCCCTACCCGTTTTGAAAAGCAGGTGGCTTTTTTGCGTGAGCATCCCGAATATGATTTGGTAGGAACGGGCGTTTCGGTATCTGATGGGCAAAAACAGTTGGCATCTATTATTAAAACGCCCATGCCGACCAAAGAGACCATGCTTCGGCAGAATGCATTTTCACACGCGACGATCATGACCTATAAGCGGGTATATGAGGAGCTCGGCGGGTATTCGCTCGATCCTACCGTCCTTCGGGTAGAGGATGTGGATCTATGGTGCCGCTTTCTTGCGCAAGGATTCAAGGGGTACAATTTGCCGGATGACCTCTATACCATTTTGGAAGATACAAGTGCAGTAAAGCGGCGGACGCTGAGGGCGAGAATCAACAGCGCCAAAACCCGCTGCAGGGGTTATCGACTTATGGGATTTCGGGGACTTGTGTGCTATCGACCATACTTAATTGTTTTAAAGGCATTTGTGCCGACATTCCTGTATCGAATCGCTCATACATGGAAGCTGAATCATAGCAGCAACACATAAGAGGATGCGTTTTGTGAAAAAGGTATTATTTCTCATCCATGATCTCGGTCATGGTGGTGCCGAAAAGGTGCTGGTCAACTTGGTCAACAACATGGATCGTTCAAAATTTGATATTTCCGTGACGGTACTCTTTGGCGGCGGCGTGAACGAACAGTTCCTTGCACCGGATATCCACTTTCATGCGGTATTCCCGAAAGAGGTGCCGGGTAACAGCAAGCTAATGAAGCTGCTGACACCGGCGCAGCTACATCGAATGTGCGTGAAGGAGCATTACGATATCGAGGTTTCGTATCTTGAGGGGCCTTCAGCACGGGTTATCAGTGGGTGCCAAAACGAAGATACTAAACTCGTATCGTGGATTCATGTGGAACAGCATACGATGAAACGCCTGTCAGGCTCGTTCCGCAGTGAGCACGAAGCGCGCGAGTGCTACGACCACTTTGACCAGACAGTGTGCGTTTCGCAGTATGTCCATGACGACTTCTGCCGCATCCTGAATTTTCAGAAGCCATGTCGTGTACTGTACAACACGGTGGAGTCCGAGAAAATACTGGCTAATGCACAAGATGCCGCGCCAGAGTTGATGGATGGCGGAAAAATACGACTGATGGCGGTCGGAACGCTGAAAGAATCCAAGGGCTATATGCGGCTGCTGGCCATCATCAAGCGCCTGCGTGATGAGAAACATCCAGTCCATCTCTACATTCTTGGCATTGGCCCGCTTCAGCAGGAAATGGAACGCTATATTCAAGCAAATGACCTGCAAGAAGCTGTCACCTTGCTTGGCTACCAGACCAATCCCTATAAGTATGTCTCAAAGTGTGACCTTTTCGTCTGTGCCAGCTTTGCAGAGGGATTTTC
>CAKTVG010000048.1 GCA_934622035.1 uncultured Oscillospiraceae bacterium | reverse complement strand
CAGTCCCAGCCCGGCTCGATGGCGAGGCCCCGGAACAGGTCGCGCCGCCCCTCGAAGAGGCACTGCAGGGTAGAGACGGCGAGCGACTTCCCGAATCGGCGCGGACGCGCGATGAAGAACTGCGTGCCGATAGACCCGTCCGCAAGCCGCTTCAGGATCGCTGTCTTGTCCACGTAGACGAACCCGCCCTCACGGACGCGCTCGAACGAATAGGTATCTGTCGCGATCTTTTCCATGCCGCGCATTATACCAAATCCAGGCGACCGGATGCGCAAGACAGGCATGATTCAACAGCCACATTCCTTCTACTTCGCCGTCTCGTTCACCTGAGTCGGCGCCAACTCGACTTCCAGCGCGGCAAATTCGCGCCGGGCGAGAACCAGCGCCTCAAGGTCGACTTCACGATCGGTCTCCAGATCAACCACCCGATGCACGGCAGAGGGGAACTTCAGCCGAAGCGGCACGTCCGCGTCCGCCCAGCTGCCGACGAGCAGTAGCAGCCTGTCGCCTCGGCGATACGTAGAGACCAGCACGTCCTTCCGCTCGCAGGCGACGGGGTTTGCACGATTCCAGTAGGCCGTGTAGACGCAATCCTTCTCGGCGACGCCGAACGCATGCATCTTCGCGAGCAGACGGTTGTAGAGGCGCACGTCGATCGTCTGCTGCAGCGTCGGGCGAATCTCGTGCGGCAGGAACGTCGCCAGCAGCGTCCGTCCGAGATGTCGCTTCTCCTCGGCGGAGCGCGTGTCGAAGATGCCTTCGAGACAGGTCGGGAAGAATCCGCCCTGAAGACCCTGGTTCACTGCGCGCAGGTAGCCGGTCGTGTAGCGGTCCTGGTGCTCGCTGTTGCCGTACTTCCACTCCATGCCCATCGTCGTGGTCGCGAAGGCGAACGCCGGCAGGAGGTTGGCGTTCGTCTGGTGGATCGTCAGCCACGGATCGACGCCGCGCTCGCACATGACCGTCGCTTCGCGGCGGCAGAACTCGCGCAGCGCCCAGATGGACAGGCTCGGATGCACCTCGCCCTTCTCGTCGATCCATGCGCGGCCCATCACCCAGTCATAGTTGCACCAGGCGTAGGAGTTGTCGTTGTAGACGCCGCCCATGCCCGCCTCGACCATCTTGTCGAGGTAATAGATTGCGTAGTCCTGGTACGAGCCGAAGACCTGCGTGTGCCGACCCCACTCGTCCGCCATGACAGGCCACTCGGGCAGCTTCATCGCCGGATCGCAGTCGCACGTGTAGTAGTAAAGCGCCGCATTCGGACGACCGTGCAGCCGCTTTGCGGCGTTGAAGGCGAAGTTCACGTGATCCTTCAGCGTCTTGTACGCCGCCGGCGGCGGCTTTTCCGCGAGAACCGGGACATCGGACGGACGCTTGCGGCAGGCCTCCATGCACCGTTCGATGAAGTTCGTCTGGTAGGCGCGGTCGATGACGCCCGTCCGCAGGGTCTCGGACAGCTTGCGGATGTGCCCGAAGTCTCCAAACGCCGGATAGCGCGACATCCACCCGTAGAAGGACTGCCATGACGCGGACGAGGCCAGGTTCAGCATCGTGCGCGAGCTCGGCCAATCGATGTACGTGTCCGCCCAGGTGCGCCAGCCCGCCGGACGGGGCTTCACCGGCGTCGCGCCCAACGCAAGCTCGATCTTCCGTCCGCCTTTCGTGAAGTAGGCTCCGTTGACGAGGTTGAGCCGCAGCACCGCCGTGCCGTCAGTCTCGCGCACGATTTCCACCGCGTCGCGCGTTGCCGTGTGCAGCCAGCCGCGATCGACGTCGCCCGCGTAGTAGACGCCGCGATCGTCCGTGCCGACCCAGCAATAGGGAATGAAGTTCTCAAGATGGGCCTGCGGAATGCTGCGCGAGCCGAACACGCGCCCCGGCCCCCTCGGAAGGTCTCCGGCCGGATTCGAGCGCGTCAATTCGCCGCAGGCGTGGAACAGGTCGGCGTATTCCGCCCGCAACGGCACGTCAAGATAGATCCGATCCCACACGCCCTTCTCCGGCAGCGTAAGGTCGAGCAGCAGAAACCCGTCCTGCTCAATGCGTCCGCGCACCTCGCACAGGCCGCCGACAGACACATAGGACGCTTCCGTCTCCGAGCATGATCCGAACGCGAGCTTTCCGTCCGTCGCCGCCGAACGCTTCCCGCCCTTCTCGAAGCTTAGGCTGGCCGGGCGCGCCAGGATCGACTGGCCGAGGGACTCCATGTCAGTCGGCAGACCGTTCGCGCCGATCCGATAGCGTCGCCCGACGACCGAAACGTCCGTCCCCGCGACCGTTACGGGATCAAAACCGGGCAGGATGCGCGGCGTCTTTCCGAGTTTCGTCTTGAACCACGGATAGCGCTTCGCCGTGAAAGACTTCTTCAGGACGACGTTCGTCTGTCCGGCGAGGCGCAGTTCGGCGCGGCATGGGCCTTCGGCAGGCGTACGGTCAAGCCGGCAGATGTCGTGGATGACGTAGGTCTTTCGCTTTCCGCCGACGACGGCAAACGTCCCTTCGCGCGGAAGCCTCCACGTTCCAACCGTCGATCCAGACGAATCATACGCAACGAGCGACAGGCCCTTTTGCGCCGTCGCCTCGTCGCAGACGAGCTCGGCCGCAAGCAGGTTCTCGCTCGGATACCACTTCAACGCACCGCTCACGCCCGTCTCGCCCGCCGCCTGGGACTTGATCTCCGCATCCGTCAGGCAACGGCCCCTGATCTCGGCGGAGACGATCTCGGCCTCGCCAAGCGCCAGCTCCCGAAGCGCATCCGCCGTCAGCGGCGCGTCCGGCTTCACCTCCCCCAGGCGGACGCCATCGACAAAGACGGTCACCTTGTCCGCCTCGACGTTCACGGAATAGACCGCCTCCTCTCCATCGGCGGGAAGAGACGCGGACGTGAAGTCGGCGTACACCTTGCGCGCCGACGCATGGTAGAACAGCTGCAGCAGCTGGCGACCATCGTACCCCGTCGTCCGCTGAAGCCCCAGATAGCCGTCGTTCGAGCTGCGCGAAGAGAAGATGCGACGCCGTGCGTTCGGCTGCGCCAGTGGCTTCGACAGCACGCGAAGCGTGACGTTGCCGGGTACGGGGAGGGAGATGCCGCGACCGAGCAGTTTCGGCACGCCGCCGAACGATGCGGACCTCCGCTTCTCGACAAGATGGAATACCGGGTAGTTCGCATCGACCTGATAGCCCGCAATTCCAGAAAACGGAACGAACGTCGCCTGAACCGATGGCTTGGACCGAAGATTGACGCATGGCAGGATCTTCCAGTCGCCGGGAACGATGCAAGACGCGCCGAACGCGCCGGCGGGAATCTCGATCTCGCAGTCCCATACGCCTTCATGGAGAACGCTCTTCGTCACGATGCCTTCAGGCTTCCACTTCTGCGACGACAGCCCATAGCCGGGATTGAACTGCCACGTGTGCATGCGCCCAGTCGCGTCCACGACCAGCTGGAACTGCCCGAAGCGCGCGAACTCGCCGACGCGCGCTTCCGCCGGCGGCGAGAACCAAAGCTCGACAGAATCGCCCAGCGCGGGATTCTGGAACTTGTCCGCGACATGCGGCTTTCCGTCGCCGGGGATCGCCATCCGAACCGCCACGTATATCGCGTGTTCGTTCCACGTCATCGCGCACTCGACCGGGCGCGGGTCTACCATCGGCTTCTCCTTCCGAACCACCGCGCCGCGATAGTCCGCCGCGCCGCAGAGCGTCACGGCGTTCGCATATTCGTCCGAGGCGATGACTCCATCCACTTTCGGCGGACGCACGGTCTTCGACATCAGGAACTCCGGCACGGCGCTCGCCGTCATCCAGCAACACAAGACGGCAGCCAGGATCAGCCCGTTCATTTTCATGCGTATGCGTCCTTCCCTTGCTACTTGACGATGACGATGGTGCCCCATTTCTTCCGATACGAGAACGTCAGCGCGTTGCCGACCTTCGCGACACTGCCGCCCACGATCTCGACGGACGGCAGGCTTTCGAGGTTCAGCGTACCAGCCGTCAGGAGCGTTTTCGTCTGCCGCCCCTCTTCCGGCAGGTTCCCGGGATCCGTCACGACAATCTTGACACCCGTGCCGACCGTCAGGCAATGTCGGAATGCCAGCGGCGTCCAGTCCTCCGACAGGAAATCGGCCGCCTTGACGTAGATCGTGCCACCATCAGCAAGCGTGACCGAGCCGGCGTTCGGGAAGGCGGAATTCGGTTCGCCCTTGATCTCGCCCTGGCCGCCAAGTGCGACGACGTGCAGCTCGTTCGTCCGGAGATTGAGCTGAGTCCCCTTTGCGAGAATCACGCCGGACGTTTCCGGGATGCCCTGGGGGTGCGTCATGCGGATATTGCCCGACTCCACGGTCGTCAACCCCAGATAGCTGTTGGCGGCCATCAGGTTCAGCGTTCCTTCGCCGCGCTTCGTGAGACCCGCACCGGATTGCGGCGCCGCCTTCAGCGCGAACGGACATTCATGGCGCGTCTTGCCGTCCGCCGACCAGATGTAGACTTTCGTCGTGTCGGCGTCCAGCCCATAGCCCGGCGCCGACACGTGCGGCACGAGACAGGCGTTCTCGAAATCCCAGTCCGCATACGCCGCCGCGCCACGGCCCGCGCCCTCGATGTCAATGACGGCCGGCCCCGCGTATGTCTGCCCTGCAAACGCCACCGTCTCCGGCAGCGAAACGGACGCCAGCCCAGCCCCCGCAAGAGACCTGAGGCTTATGTCCTGAATCGCCTCGCCAATCGACGTGCGCACGCCGTCCTTGATGTTCCGGCAGTCTGACGTGTCGATGATAATGCCCTTCTCGCCGACGAAGATGCCGTCCGGCTTCTCCGTGCTGCCGCTGACGTAGCCTACGCACAGGATCTTGAACACGCCGCCATCGAAGAAGAGAGAGGCGTCGCAGGTCCTCGCGGTGTCATTGTTCCCGTACATGAACTTGTGGATGGCAAAAGTTCCGCCGTCCCGTACGGAGACGACGATCCGCCCCGTCGCCTCGGCCGAGCCCCACCGGACGATGCCGGACTGATAGAGCGTGTTCGACCCCTCTACCTCGACCGTGACGTGTTCGGACGTCCGCTTGCCAAGAGGGTTGTTCTCGCCGAATCCGGCGGCGTTGTTGTCGTTCGTGCCGCCTGTCTGCCGCCAGACCGCAGTCCCGTACTCGCCGATCATCAGCGACAGGACACCGGTCGGACGCACGATCCGCCCGCCGCGCTGCACGAAGACGCCGCGCGCAGGGGTCGTGGCGGACGCCCCCGGCTCCAGGCAGGCGATCCGTACGCCATTGTGGGATAGCGTACCGCCCTCCAGATAGTAGGAGCTCATGTTGCCGTCGCCATGCCCGATGTTCAGGAAGTGGTTCTGCCCCGGCACAATCCGCACGTCGCCACCGGTCTGCCGGATCGGTCGCGTGTTCTGTCCCGTACCGTAGTCCGCATTGACGGTCGTGAAGCTGATGTCGCCGCCCGAAAACAGCGCACCCGCATAGGATGTCGCACTGCAGAGGCTGAAATCGACGTTGGTGACAATGGCGCCCGGCGCAAACGCAATTGTGCCGCCATTGGCCTGAAGGCGATATTGCAGGGCCGAATCCGAGAGCATTTCCAGCCTCCCCGCGACGACCAGCGTTCCCGGTCCCATCTTGCGGACCTGGTTGCTGATGACGGAATTCCCAGTCAGGGACAGGCTCGCGTCTGCGGACGCGGAAGAACCAACCTCGACCTCGAACAGACGCTCCTTCGCCGGACGCGACAGGAGGGCGCCCGCGCAGGCGTTCGCCCCAGATTCGGCGCGTATCTTGCCCGCCAAGTTGCTCGCCTTGTCGACCTCTGCGACCACGGACTGCGTCAACGGCTTTTCGCACTCGCGAAGCGACAGCACGGCACCTGGGCGGATGACAACGGTCGCGGCCCTGGCGGCTTCAGACGTACCGAGCGCATCCGCATCCGTAATCGCAAGCGTACCCCCTTCGATTAGGACGCCCTCTCCCACCGGTGAAAAGTCAGAGGATGCCTTGGTCAACGTCGCAGTTCCCGTGCCTCGCTTGACAAGCTGGCTCGCCGCCGGGAGCGGCTCGTCATACGTGACGTTCGACGAGATGTCGATCGTGACCACGCCATTCACAGGGGCCGGAATCGGCTCGGCCCAACCCGTCACCATAATGGCGGAAAAAAGCCCGGCAACGACTATTTTTTTTTTCTTCATATCACTAATCTTTTTATGCGATAGAGCGGACATTACCTACACATACGGCGGCAATATAGCACAACAGGCGAACACGCGTCAACCGGCCGCGACTTCGATCTGGCGGTCGGTGAGGTTGCGCATCCCGGCGTCGAACGCCGCGCCGACGAGC
>CAKTVG010000047.1 GCA_934622035.1 uncultured Oscillospiraceae bacterium | reverse complement strand
ATCATCTCTCGGATAATGCGGTCGCTCATCTTGACCGATCCAACGAGAACGAGCATATTAAAGAGCAGTTCGCCTACATAGCTCCACACCTGCGTGACCGCTGCCGCATCGGGGTTTACCACGGGCGGTGAGGACGCAAAAAGCGAGAAGATGATGCAGGACAGCACGATCACTGCACCTTCCAAGCAGACGGCGCAGTAGCTTTTGATAAAGGACTTGCCCACATTCTGACTCGGCTCACCGGCAAAGGTGGAAAGCGGAATGGGTGCAAGCGCCGTATACATATAAAGTTTGAAAAAACGCCCGTACACGGTCATTATCAGGATAAAGGACATCACAGTAATAAACAGCCCGCCGATGAGTGTGACAGCCCACAACGGGATGGACTCAAAGAAGCCGCAGTCCTCAATAGTCGTTATCATTTCAGCCGGTAGAACTGTCTGTTGGGGTGAACCGAAGCCTGCCGAACTCATAATTGTCGAAATCGTTCCCTGAACGATATTGAAAAGAGCAAGCATCAACTCCATACCATATGTGATAGCACCCTTGGCGATGGCGAAGCGAACAAACAGCTTCAGAGCGTGTTCCGGTTTCTTGACTTCTGTGAACGAACCGCAGGTTTTCACCATACCGGCGACGAAAAACAGCACAAGGAGTGCAAGTCCGATAGACTGCACTGCGCCGTTGATGTTGACGATCACGCCCCAAATCCCTCCGCCTTTGAAGTCCTGCGGCGTTGTCGTGATAAGCTGCCAAATCTCAGCCAGCTTTTCGTTCCAAGTTTCCAGTGCGCTTTGAAGATTTTGTACGACCCAGTTGTCGCTCACGAAAAGCACCTCCTTTCAAAGAATAGGGGGTGTTCCTGAGAAGCCAGGAACACCCCACGGTGTGAATGAACTTAGCCGACAATCAGGTCGAGAATCTCCTTGGCAAAGGTGATGATGACACCGCCTGCGAGAGTGAGAAAGCCGTTCGCTCGCTGAGAGGGATCGTGAGACTTCAGGGACAAACCGACCTGCACAACGCCAAAGCCCAGCAGGATAAGTCCGATGGCACGGATCAGACCGAAGATAAAGGTGGACAGGTTGTTGATAACGGTAATGGGATCGCCAGCAGCAAAAGCCGTGACCGAAGTACCGAGAACGAGTGCTGCACCCATAATAGCGGTGCAGTAAATGCGGAAGCCCTTCTTGACCTTGCCGGTCATAGGCAGCTTGGTGGTTTCTTTGTTGGTTTTCTTAAAGATATTCATTGTGTTACCTCCATAAATTCAGTTGGTATCGAAGTCCTCATCGGAGAGGAGTTCGTAATTGGTTTCGGCTACTTCGATTTCAGGAGCCTTGTTTTTGTCAAAGCTGATAAGCTCGATAGTAGCCACATCGGACTTTACCTCGCCGTGCGTATATACACCGGCGTTCCCGTCTGCGGTCATTGCCACATTCGGATGCTTGAGAATGTCGTACTTGAAATCAAGCACGGGTCGCTCACCTCGGATAAAGAGAATGGCATACTGGTTGTCGAGCATACGAACCTCATCCGGCGTCAGAAGCTCTCTGCCGCTGATCTGATAGTTCGTGCTGTAATTTCCGCTTCTGCCGCTACTTTTGCCGTAGGTGTTCGTGTCGATGGTTGACTTGCCGAGCAGCTCCGACACATATTTGTGGGTGCTTTGCTCATTGCCGCCGAGATACAAAAACTCATCGCAGTTGCCGACAATACTTTCCCATTGCTTCTCGAAAAGGGCTTTGAGCTGCGCCAAGTTTTGCAGGATGATGCTGACAGATACTGAGCGAGAACGCATAACGGAAAGAATCTTGTCGAAGTCGTCCGGCAGGCTGACATTGGCAAACTCGTCCATCAGAAAATGCACGGGAATCGGCAGGCTGCCGCCGTGGATGTGATCGGCGGAATAAAATAGCTGCTGAAATAACTGGGTATAAAGGAGACTGACCAAAAAATTGAAGCTCGTATCATTATCCGGTATCAGCGCAAACAGAGCCGTCTTTTTCTCACCAAGCGTTTCAAGTTCCAGTTCATCGGTGGTCGTCAACGCCGCAAGACTTTCAAGATTAAACTTTTCAAGCCGTGCGGCAAGGGTGATCTGAATGCTTTTCAGGGTCTTAGCCGAACCGGAGTGATAGGAATGGTAATACTTCAATGCGATGTGTTCGGGGTTCTCGTATTCCAACTCGGAAAAGAGATTGTCCAGCGGGGAAGGTCTTGGTTCTTCCTCGTCCTCAATCGCTCCTGCACGAAGCATCTCCATCACCATTGCAAAGTTTTGCTCGTCCTCCGGTGCTTCATAGTGAAGATAGAATACAAGCGCCAGCAAAAGCATTGAAGCTGCCGTATCCCAAAAGGGATCGTTGCTTTGAGAGCCTTTTGGTGTGGTACTCTTGAACAGATTGGTGACGAGCCTTTGAATGTCGTTGTCGCTCCGCAAATACACAAAGGGATTGTAGCAATGGCTTTTCTCCATCGAAATTAGGTCAAGCACCTTGATTTCATACCCCTTTGCTTCAAGCAGCTTTCCGACATCCCGAACGATCTCGCCCTTCGGGTCAAGGATCACGAAGCTGGTGTTCGCCTGCATCAGATTCGGTTTGCAATAGAATCGGGTCTTACCGGCGCCGCTGCCGCCGCAAACAAGAGTGTTCAGGTTGCGGCGGTGCTTCTTAGCGTTCAGCCCGATGCTCACATTCTGTGTCATCAGCTTGTTCGCACTCTTTGGATGTTGTGTGTACTTCTTGTTCACGGTTCGTGCCTCGCCCCACTTAGCCGAGCCGTGTTCCTCCCGTCGTCTGTAATTTCTGCGTGTAGAGAAATAAATGCCGATACCCATTCCGTAGCAGAGAAGCAAAACGAGGACAGCTTTTACACTGTCCTCGCAAAGCTCAATATGAAATGGATTTTCAAATACGCTCATCAGTTCCGGCAGTATCGCTGCAAGACCGCCGCCGACAGATGGCGCAATTTTAAGCGCAAGCCATACGACGGGAATAATGCCGATCAGGGAGAGGATAACAGCGGTACGCTTGTCATCTTGCTTCATCTCGGCGTTTGTCCCTTTCAATCACCTTGAATTTCTTTTTGGGGGCGTGACCGACTTTGACGATCAGTTCATCCACTGCATCAGTCGTCTTTCCCTCGCTGATAAGGTCATTCCTCTTTTCATTGAGAGAGTCGATCACGATGCCGTGTTCATAGTCGTTCAAGGCAATATAGTTCTTTTCTTCTTTCATTGGCGTTTCCTCCGTTATCTGCTGTCACGGTCTTTGGAGCGTTCCTGCCGCTGACGATACAGTTCCTCCGACACACGGGAGCCGATCTCGCTCATCGCCGCACGGGTCTTAGAAAGCTCTGCACGAATTTCCTTGGGGGACTTACTCGACAGTTCCTCCGGGATTCGGTCAATGGCGAAGTTCTTCACATCCACGCCGAACTTACGGCAGAGCATATAACCGACGCAGACAGCAGAGAAGCCCATATCTTTGCGGCTGTATGCTTCGCAGTTCATTGCAAGCTGGGCGTGACCCAGCTCCTGCGCCACGCACTGACAAAGTGCCACGCTGTCCCCGATGTCCCGCTTGATATACAGGGTCTGATCTTCATTCTTATAGAACGCTCCCATCTGCGGTTGGGGAAGCTCCGTCACGCTTTTGACCTCAATGGGTACGGTGTCCAACATAATGGCAACGAGCTTTCGGGGGTCACGGTCAAGGGTCGGTGCAGCAGGCTTCTTGCCGCTGGTCTGCGCTACATCGAACACCTTCTTCACATTGTAGGCGATGCCGGTAGAGCCGTCGTTCTTGGCGTACTCCACGGGTTCGAGAATGGACAGGCTCTTAGCCCCCTTGTTGACCTTCACGCCGTCCTCCTGCCAGTCACGGAAATCCTTGAGCTGGGTCGCCTGCGGCTGCTGCTTGTAAATAAGCAGAGCGTTTGCGGCAGAGTAGCGATCCATTCGTGCCTGCGTGTCAAGATAGGCTCTGAACTTGTCGGGGTCACGGACGATCTCGGCTGCGGTGTCGTCGATCATCTGATATACAGCATCCTTCTCCGCCTGTTTCTTGGCGGCATATTCCTCCGGGGAGAGCTGCGGTCGAGCCGCAGTCCCGGACTTCTTGGGAGTGAAATTATTGGTCATAGCTGATTACCTCGCTTTCGGTTTCTTGGTTCTTTTGGGCTGATGGTGAACCGTCTGACGGAGCGGTTCGGGTGCTTTGGCTTTCTCCTTGGAAAGCGCAGGCTCGGCACGGTCTGCTTCCTTATCGGCTTTCGCAGCAGCCTTATAGCGTTCCAGCTTTTCTCTTACGGAAGGCTTTTTATCTACCTGCTTTGCCGCACCCCTGTCAGAAGCCGTGACGCCGATCTCGGAGCTTCGCTCGGACGGAGGGCTTTTTTCCGTCTTTGCGACCGTAGGGTTTTCGTGGGACTGACCTTCCTTCTTAACCGGATCACCCATTGCTTCTTCCACGATGCGTTCTCCTCTCGTTTTGGTCGGTACTTCGTCCACTCGTTCCTCTCGCTCGGCAATGCTCTTTTCCGCATTTGCCACGATGGAACCCTTGTCCACATTCCCAAGCTCGAAGCGGTCAAAGATGCGCTGGATCTTCGATGCGTCCTCTGCACGGGCGATAATATCTATCGGGACATTGCCGTCCTTGTTGTACTTATCCTTCAGCACACAGTAGAGGACGCCGTACTTCTTTGCCTGCTCGGTAAAGGTTTTCAAATCCTTGTTCGGGATAGAAAAGACTTTCAGCTCCTTGCCCGATTTCAGCATATTGGTGAGCCTTGCTTTGCCCTTGGTTTTCTGTTCCTGCTTCAAAACAGAAATCAAAAGAACGGTCAGCTCTTTCGCTGCCGTTCCCGTAAGTTTTGCAGCTACTTCAAAGCCCTCAAGCGATAGCCTGACGACCTGTTCCGCTGCGTCACCGCCGTTGTTCATAACTTCGGTTCTCCTTCCTGTTCGTTTTGATTTTTTCTTCATCCGCAAGGACAGCCCTTAGATTTTCCGACATTACGCCGGAGCGTTCGACAATACCATTGCACAGCCTGACTTCCTTACGGAGTTTTTTCAGCTTCTCGGAGAGAAGCGAGATACTGTCCTTTGCCTGCGACAGCTCTGCATCTGTGATGTTCACTTTTCGTATTTCATTTCGGAGGTGCGTTCTGTCGGCAGTCAAGGTTTTGATCTGTTCCTCAACCGAGTGCTGATATAAGAAAAGCTGCTCAGCGGTTGAGATGTTCTCTCTGCCAAGCAGCCTGACCTGTGCGGTTATTTCGTCCAGCTTCATTAAATCCTCTCGCAGAAGATAATGAAGCCGAGCCGGGTTTTGTTTTTTGTACCTCGGCAGATAGCCGAGCTTGTAGCAGTAGTGCAGATACAGTCCGTAAAGTCCGCCGACCTTACATATCTTATGTTCCCGTGTCAAGAGAACATATTGCCTTGGGCGATAGTAGCCTTTTTGAAACGGTTCTAATCTTGCCGAGTTCCGATTGTCATAGATGCGTTCCTTGATACGGTCAAGGGAATATTCATCACCGAGCCGTGCAAGCCGGATATTTTTTCGATAGCCCTTTACCCGCAGCACTGTGTACTTGTGGTTTTCCGAGTCGTCAAAATACGCTCCCATCTGACGGAGAACATATTTGAAGTCGGCATAGCTGCGGCTCTTGGCGATTGCGTCGTCGATCACCGCCCGTGCGGTATCTACATAGTTCGGCATACCCGCTTCGTGTAGCTTTCTTGCGTAGTAGGTTTTTCCCGTACCACGCTGCGGGTTTTCAATCACATCGAGCTGATACTGGCGGCACAGCTCGTCGGCTATGTGACGGAAGTACCGCCAGTGCTTTTCGTTGTTTGCCATTCGCTTGCCGTCCACAAAGGAAACGGAGTTCACAACAAAGTGACAATGCAGGTGCTTCGTGTTCAGGTGCGTTGTTACTACGACCTGAAAGCGGTCGCCCCATACACGCTTGGCAAACTCCACTCCGATCTTCTGAGCAAGGTCGGGATTGATATTCGGCTCGTCCTTGAAGCTCAGATAACCGTGATAGGCTTGGATGCCGTCCTCCTTGTCGAACTGTTCCTTTACCGTCACGAACTGATCACGGGCAGTTGAGGGATTACAGTTGATGCCGTCCACATAAAACTCACGCTCCGTTTTTTCTTCGTCCTTTGCGTATTTCAGAACATCGGCAAGCGCCTGATACTGCTCCGGCGTATATTCCTGCGCCCTTGTCTTTTCGGGATTGGTCGCATAGTCGATGACGGCTTTCAGGCGAACCTTTACTTTCCATATCTTACTTACTGCCATTTCAGCTCACTTTTTTCGGGACGCAGAAACACTCGCTCCACATCTGCCTGAAACTTGTGCCAACGCTCCGCTTCCTTCTGAAGCTTCGGTGCGTCAACGAAGCCGAGCGAGTGCGCCTGTACCGCAAGCTGATTGATGTTGTTGCCGATAGCGGAAAGCTGACGCATCGTATCATAGAAACGGTCGTCCGGTTTTTCCCTCGGCTCATAGCCACGAATGAGCAGACGAATAAGTGCGCCTTCGGACAGGCAGGCTTTCTTTGCCTTTTTCTGAAGCTCCTGCGCTTCGTCACGGGAAAACCAAATATGCTTATCTATATTGCGCTTTCGCATTGTTATCTTCCTCCTTGTTGATTGAAGTTTTCTTATGGGGTATTAGGGGGAACCCCTAACAAGCGATTTACTGTTTGTAGCCTTTTGGGGATACAAACAGTCTGCTTGCTAAGATAACGCAGTCCTCCAGGGTTCCCCCGCATCTCCCAGAGATCAGCGTTCTTTGTCCGCCCTGACGGGCTTAAA
>CAKTVG010000046.1 GCA_934622035.1 uncultured Oscillospiraceae bacterium | reverse complement strand
AGGTCAATATCTTCGATAAACTGTTGTGCATTCATCTAATTATCGTCTATTATTGTTTCAACCATGCAGATGCGAATATATTTGTTCTGCCTACCCAATAATTCTCTCCCGCACCTCTATGCCGCCTTTTATTGTCACCAAAATTTCCTTCTTGGAGAGGACCTTTACCTGCGTCACTAACTGGCGGATAAGGCCTTCGTTCCACTCAGTGATATATGGCGAGGCGTCCTTCAAAACCTCCGCGGCAGTTTTGAGTCGTCGGTTGACTTCGTCCTGCTCTTTGTTGTCTGCAAGAATGGCCGAGCGTTTTTTCTTCAGGCGGGTCTGCTCGTCCAAAATTTCCTTAAACTGGCTTTCGTAGGCACTTGGATCGGCTGCTGCTTTTTCCAGCAACTCTTGGAACTGCTGCTCTAACGTATTCAACCTGCGTTCGATGCCTCCAAGGCTCACATTGCCGCCGGAAACCGGAAGAAGCTCCGCTTTCATAACGTCTGTAATTTGCTGAACCAGACAGTCTTTATCTGCCATGGCAGCATTCAGTGCTGCAAGAATCGCCCGTTGGAGCGGCGCTTCCTCCAAAGTCGGTGAATTGTGGCAGTATTTCTTGCCATAGTCCAATCGGCTGACACAGCGCCAAACAGCGCGGTTGCCCTCGTCGCGCACCCATGTGCAGCGGCGGTATAAGGTTCCGCATTCGCCGCAAACCAACCGCTCTGAAAGCGCGTACTTACTGGCATAACATGATCGGCCGGTAGCTGCACGTTTTGACGGACTTTTTCCCGCCTTACGGCGTGCAAGCTCTGCCTGTACCGCATGGAACTTTTCACGGCTGACAATCCCTTCGTGATGGTTCTCAATCAGATACATTGGAAGCTGTCCGGTGTTTTTAATCATCTTGCGGCTGATAAAGTCCTGGCGAAATGTTTTCTGCATCAAGACATCGCCGCAATACTTCTCGTTCTGTAATATTCCGTTGATGCGGGCTGCGCTGCAGATCTCTGCCACACCGGGATTCTGTTCTTTCAGCGCCTCCAGCTCTCTTTTCAGCATCCGCGGCGTAGCACCAGCGAGGTAGCGATCATAGAGCCATCGGACAACCTTTGCCTGCTCCGGAATGATCTCCGGTTTGCCATCCGCACCTTTGCGATAACCGTACAGCTTCTGATACTGGATAACCGCCTTTCCTGCCTCCATCGCACGGCGTATGCCCCACGTGACATTGGCAGAGATGGATTCACTTTCGGATTGAGCGAAGGCGCCGGAGAGCGTAATGCGCAGCTCGCTATCCTCCTCCAGAGAGTTGATGTTTTCCTTTTCAAAAATCACGGCAATTCCAAGCGCTTTTAGTGCTCGGATATAATAAAGGCAGTCCACCGTGTTGCGCGAAAAGCGGGAGACGGATTTTGTCAGGATTACATCAATTTTCTTTTGGCGGCAGTGGCGGATCATCCGCATAAATTCTTCGCGCTTTTTCGCCGACGTTCCGGAGATTCCCTTGTCGGCAAAAATCCCGGCCATCGTCCATGCCATATTGGACATGATCTTATCCGTGTAGTATTCTTTCTGTACCTCATAGCTGTTTGCCTGATCTTCTTCTCTGGTAGAAACGCGGCAATAGGCTGCCACGCGGAGCTGCCTGCGCGCCTCTGCACGACGGTCTGCTTCCGGCTTCGCAGGGATTTTGATTACTTTTGGCACATTGACTTGCATTGCTGGTCACTTCTTTCTATGATCTGTCCGTTTTTCAGCCGCAGTTTTACGCTCTCTGCGGTCACAACCACTGCCGAAACAGCGCTTTTTAATAACGCAGCATCCGGTTGCGGAGAGCATTGAAAGCCGTCGAACAACCGGCGGAGTCGTTCGGTTTCATATTCCTGATTTCCCATGTCGGCATATTGCTCCATCGCCAGTTGGAAAACCAGCGTTCGTGCATATTCCTCATCGACGGGCTGCTGCCGCAGCGCTTCCTCCAACTTTTTCTGCGTTTTGGAATCTGCGGTGTGGGGCCGAGCGGTCGCGCAGATTCGGTTCGGATTGCGCATCAGGGTATTCAGCAGTTCCGCCACTTCCCTCTCCACCCATTCAGGCGGTGATTCCCCGCAAAGCCTCCGCAGAACTCTTTGCGCTTCGGTTTTTCTCGGCGGACACGATTTTTCAGCTCGTTTTTTATTTGCGCTCGAAAGCTGGTCCGGCTCAATGATCTTCGGATATGCCTCTATCCCAGTGTACCGCTGATCTGCCAAGATGCGTGCGACCATGTTTTTATTCCAAATTCGGCCCTCGTCGTATGGGACATCCTGCTGGCGAAGCGCCTCTGTGAGCTTCCCCAAGGATTCTCCCGCAGTGTAACGGTTGAATATCTCCTGTACCAGTAGCGCTTCGGCTTCGTCTATGACGATCTCGCCCAACTGCATTCTATATCCAAAGGGTTGCTTTCGGTACCCCATCACCGCACCGTCCTCTCAATGGATTCCTGTACTTCCAGCTCATTTTTCAGAACAAAGCGGACGGAATCGTTACTCTCAATGATGATTTTCTCAACAAGCTCGCCAAACAGTTCCGCATCAAAGCGTTCAAGGTACTCCGGCCCATTACGCAGCGTTTCCAACATTTCCTGCGTCTTCATTGCTGTCATATCGCTTTGGGTGTTTAGTTGTTTCTCTTTTTCCGCCTTGGCCTGCTGAAGTTCTCTGGTCAGTGCATTGCTCTTGGATATAAAAATGTCAGGATCAACAAGGCCCTGCTGTTTGAGAAAGGCCAATGTTTGATTCTGACTGGATAAATCGGATATTTTCTTGTTGAGTGCAACGATATCAGTGCTCCAGAGCATCCTGCGCTTGCGGATCTCATTGAAATTTGCAAGCATCTGTTCCAAAATGGCAATGCCCTGATGCTTCAATTTATAGTACATCCTGCAGAAGCACGCTTGAATCTGTGTTTCCGGTATCGCCGTAATCGGACAGAATCGTTTCTCGTCGTGATTGCAGCAACACCAGTACCATTTCTGATTCACCTGCTTTGCACGGATGCGCCCGCCGCAGGCACAGCGCATCTGCCGTGAAATCGCATCATGAAGCGATACCGGCAAGTTTTTGCGTTCTTTCCGAAGTTTTTGTGCTCGGTCAAATGTCTCCTGCGATACAATCGCGCAGTTGCTTCCTGCAACGTAATACATTTCCCGTTCTCCGTGATTGCGTTTCTTCTGCCGCGGGAAAGAATCGGTAGTATAGCGTTTTTGCAGCAGCGCATTTCCTGCGTACCGCTCATTTAGAAGGATATAATCAACGGCTTTACTATTCCAAACTCTGCCCAGCGCCTCATCCTTGTTAAGACCGGCAGATATTTCTCTGGAATTGCAACCATTCAAATATTCATTAAAAATCCGACGAATCGTAGGAGCTTCTTCTTCATCAACTTCCAGCTTTCCGGCAACCATACGGAATCCGACTGGCGCATTGTAGGTATTAAATGTTCCCTGCTCCATGCTGCGTTGGTAGCCCCACTGCCGATTGCCGGAAATTGACTCACTTTCCTTCTGCGCGAAGGCTGCATAGATCGTGGTGATCAGTTCGCTACTGACCTGATTGGTGTCAATTCCCTCTCGCTCAAAACGAACGTTTACACCCAGCTCTTTCAGCTCACGGATGGTGGCAAGGCAATCTTTTGTATTGCGCGCAAAGCGGGAGATGGATTTGACCAGAATCTGGTCGATCAAACCTCTGCGGCAGTCGGCCATCATCCGCTGAAAATTCTCCCGTTTCTCTGACGCAGTCCCGGAAAGGCCCTCGTCGGCATAGATGTCCACGAGCTGCCATTCAGTTTTTCCGGAAATCAAGGTTGTATAATACCTGTTTTGCGCCGCAAAGGAATGGAGTTGATCCGCAGAGTCTGAGCTGACACGGGTATACGCAGCAACGCGCAAGAGGGCATTTTGTCGTTCAGCCGCAGCGATTTTTATGATGCGTGGCTGCCGTTCGGCCAATGCCACGGAGCCATCTACCGGCAGCTTTTTCTCCATCTCAACTCACCTCCGTTTCGACACAACACTACCACACCGTTCCCCGAATAGCTAGTATTTTTTCGAAAAATCAAATTGAAATTATCACTGTTACATGATTCTCTGCTGCAATCCGCACAGCGATCATTTCCAGTTCTTTCTCAGTGATACAACCGTACTCCAAGAGCTTGCGCAGCAGGACAATCATTCCGCAATAATTGATATCAGGACTCGTACTTTCCACTTTGGTTGAAAATGGACGGTCGCATGCTTGCAATCGGTCTTCCAAAGCTATATTGTTTGATTCATCCTGTTTCACAGCAATCCCTCCATGTATTTGATCCCGAAGCTGGCGATCAGCGCGCGGTCGATTTTTCCCATGGTTTCCTTGTCCAGCCGGGCGAGGCGGACGCCAAAGCGGGATTTGTCCAGCGTGCGGATCTGCTCCAAAAGGACGACGGAATCGCAGCGCAGGCCGTCGGCGCGGACGGCCACATGGGTCGGCAGCTCCGCTTTCGTCGGGCAGCCCGTGATGGCCGCAACAATGGTCGTCGGGCTGTGGCGGTTGCCGGTGTCATTTTGCAGCACGAGTACAGGCCGGACACCGCCCTGCTCGCTGCCCACAACCGGACTCAGGTCGGCGCAGTAGATTTCGCCGCGTTTGATTGGTTGATTCATTCGTATTCCCTCCTGATTGTAAGTAACGACACAGGGAAATGGGCATACCACTCCCTTGTGCCGTGTTGATCGTTTTGCGAATTGGCCAGATTTGCCTCGCGCCCGTGGCCACGGCGATCTGCAAACAGCCGACAGCGAATCGGCTCCCCAGGAATTTCACCTCCGCGTGGATCTCACCCGGCCGCCCTCTTTGGTTACGACGGACTGCGGCACAAAACGCCGCTTCAACGCTCGACTTTTGACTGGACGGGGCGTTGTCTATCCGCGGCCTGTCATGGCGGTTCCTGCGGTGCTGCCGCAGTATCTGCTTCCGGGAAGCAGGCCGCTCGTCCCTTTTGAGAACAACCGGCGGATAGTATTTGCAGACGGATTGATTCGATTGTCAAAGTTCAGCCGCCGCAGGCACGGGCGGGAGAGATTTGCCTCTCATGTGGTAGTACTTGAGAACACTTTTTTTACAACCTCATTTCAGAATTTTTTTCATTTTTCTCCATTTTTTTGAAACTGCCTGCTGAGATATACCCAGTTCTTCACTCAATTCCATTTGCGTGGCCTTCTCTATCACGATTCGTGTAATAAATTCCAAATCGCTTTTTGATAGTCCTTTCAGCGCCCGCGCAAGCTGAGGATTTTCAATTTCCTCCACCCACCACTCGCGGGAGTGCCCGTCATCCGGCTGCACCGAGAGCTGCGTGAGGAATTTCTCAAACAGGGCGCTCTTGCTTTCGTCCTGCGTACCGTCGCCAAAGCTGCTTGCCACAAACCCCTGTGTGTGTTTTTCATAGCGCCAGTCGCTGCGGAATGTAGCCAAATCGAACTCATACATCGTCTGAATCTGTCCCTCGTCCATTCCGAGCTTGCGGTATTGCTCCGCTTGCTGCCTCTGCTGACGTTCGAACTTCGCCCGTTCAATGGCATAATTCTTGCCCATTTTGTGATCCCCTTTGAATTTTGAATTTTTGAAAAATCAAAATTCGGAGATCATGGATATTTTGCGAGATACGGCTGCCATTGCGGCCGGACAGAGAAAGAGCGGCCCGCACGGACGAATCCGCGCAGACCGCTCTTGGTTCTTTCTTCAGTTACAAATTGCAGCCGCGCAAGGTCATGCAGAAACAGGCATACTTGTCCCTTTGCTGCATTACCTTGCGCGGCGGTACTGTGGCGCAGGATACCTGTACCGCCCCCCGCCCGATTATATAAATGCTATGGCAGTTACTTTTTACCTAAAGTATGTTGGAGTTTTAAACACTGAATTGTGTTATGTTTGGTTTGCTTGATTCCGTTCTCAATTACATTCGCTTTTGGCATCATTCAACTTACCTCATACCCTCAACAATGTTCAGGAGCGCAGCCTGGCCGTACAGTTTCTTTTGCGCATCAAATAACGTATGAATTTGCTATACGCTAGACTCTTTCGTCTGTCGCTATCATCCTGCCAGTTTTTCCTGATTGACCATGGCCAGTGCCTCCTCGTCCGCGACGAGGGTGAAGTCCGGGTGAAGCTGCAAAATGGACGCCGGGATCTGCGGCGTGACCGGTCCACAGAAGGCGTCCTTCAGGATTGCAGCCTTGCTGCTGCCCGTCGCGATCATGACCACGCGGCGCGCCTGCATGATGTCCAAAATGCCCATGGTATAAGCCGTTTTCGGCACGAGATCGATGCTGCCGAAGAAGCGCGCATTGGCCTCGCGCGTGTCCTGCGTCAGCTCGACGCAGTGCGTACCCTTGACGAATTCGCCGCAAGGCTCGTTGAAGCCGATGTGACCGTCGCGGCCGATGCCGAGAAGCTGCAAGTCCACGCCGCCGAGCGACCGAATCAGTGCGTCGTACTTCTTGCCCTGTCCCTCCGCATCCGGATCGAGGCCGTCGGGCAGATGGACGTTTTCCGGCTTGATATTGATGTGGTCAAAAAAGTTGTGGTGCATGAAGTAGGCATAGCTCTGCTCGTGCGAAGGCGCAAGGCCGACATATTCGTCCAGATTCACGCTACGTACTCTAGAAAAATCCACGTCGCCCTTGTTGTACCACTCAATGAGCTGCCGGTACGCGCCGATGGGCGAGCTGCCCGTAGCCAAGCCCAGCACGGAATCCGGCTTGAGGATCACCTGCGCCGAAATGATGTTGGCAACCTGACGGCTTGCCTCCTGATAATCTTTTGCTTTGATTAATCTCATATTCTCGCCTGCTTTCCGTGAATTATCTCTGCACTCTGCCGGTGCCGTCGCCGCCCATGAGCTTTTCGACATCAAGAGCCGACACGCGGTTGAAATCGCCGATGACGCTGTGCTTCAGACAGCTTGCCGCAACGGCGAATTCCAGCGCCGCCTGCTTGTCCTCGTAGTGGTTCAGGCCGTAGATCAGGCCGCCCGCGAAGCTGTCGCCGCCGCCCACGCGGTCAATGATGTCCCGGATCTCGTACTTCTTCGATACGTAGAAGTGCTCCCGGTCGTTCAGGCACGCTGCCCAGCCGTTCCAGTCCGCGCTGTGGCTCTCGCGCAGTGTGATGGCGATCATCTTCATCTCCGGGTAGGCCGCCAG
>CAKTVG010000045.1 GCA_934622035.1 uncultured Oscillospiraceae bacterium | reverse complement strand
GCCCAGCCGTTCCAGTCCGCGCTGTGGCTCTCGCGCAGTGTGATGGCGATCATCTTCATCTCCGGGTAGGCCGCCAGAACCTTGTTGCCCAGCTCCTTGTACTTCTCGCGGCTGAGCTCGCCGGATTCCACGTTCACATCCGCCGTGATCTCCAGGGACTTCTGCACGTCCTCCTCGTTCGCAACCGCGACGTCCACGTACTTTGCCAGCTCCCGCATGACCTCGCTGGCCTTTTTGCCGTATTTCCAGAGGTTCTTGCGGTAGTTCAGGTCGCAGGAGACGGTGATCCCGCGCTGCTTCGCTTCCTTCACGGATTCCAGCGACAGCTCCATTGCGCTCTCGGAGACCGCCGGGGTGATGCCTGTAATATGGAACCAACCGATGCCCTCAAAGGCCTTGTCCCAGTCGATGTCGCCGGGCTTGGCCAGAGAGATGGCCGAGTATTCGCGGTCATAGACGACCTTGCTCGGCAGCTGGTTTGCGCCGGCCTCGAGGAAATAGATGCCCATGCGGCCCTTGCCGCGCAGGATGCGCTTGGTGTCCACGCCGAAGCGGCGCAGCTCCTTTACGCACTCGTCGCCCAGCGTATTTTCCGGCAGAACCGTCAGGTAGGCCGCGTCCTCGCCGTAATTGGCCAGCGACACGGCCACGTTGGCCTCGCCGCCGCCGAAGGTAGCCTCCATCATGTTGCTCTGGAAGAAGCGCTCGTGGCCGGGCGCACGCAGGCGCAGCATGATTTCGCCAAAGGTTAAATATTTCATTGCGTCCTCCTTACTTTTGCAGCAGATGCACGGCAAAGCCGCCGAATTCCTGCTTCAGATACACGGCAATCATTCGATCGCCCTTGTACTTTGCCGTTTCCGGGTCAACGGCATAGCCCGCCTTTTCCAGCTCCGCAATGGCGATGTCAATGCGGTTGGTGCGGATGGCGATATGTCCCTTTTCGCCGAGATAGTTCGTCTTCATGACCTCGATGGCGGGGGTGGAGAAGTTGGAGGAATTGCCCAGCTTCGTCTCAAAGCCGAAGGCGGCGTTCAGGGTGTCGCACACGGCGGCGGAGGCGTCCGCATCCGGGCAGTTGATGCCGATATGAGCGACCTCAAAGCCGAGGAGGCTGCGGCGTGCTTCCCTGCATAGTGCGGTGATCTTCTCAAAGTTGCCCGCCGAGATGTCGGCCTTCGGGCAGACCCAGCTGCCGCCCACCGCATGGATAAACGGCGCGGAGATATACTCTGCCAGATTCTGCGCATTTACGCCGCCGGTCGGGATGAACTTGATGCCGCCGAAGGGGCCGGAGAGCGCCTTCATCGCGGAAAGTCCGCCGTAAACGCCCGCCGGGAAGAATTTGACGACCTTCAGGCCCAGCCTCATCGCCGCCATAATCTCGGTCGGGGTGACGCAGCCGGGCGTGACGGGGATGTTGTTTTCCACGCACCAGCGCACGACCTCTTCGTCAAAGCCGGGCGCGACGATGAACTTCGCGCCGGAGGCGACGGCCTTCTTGCACTGCTCCAGCGTGATGACCGTGCCCGCGCCGACGAGCATTTCCGGGCAGCCTTCGCTGACGGCCTTGATGGAATCGGCAGCGGCGGCGGTGCGGAAGGTAATCTCCATCACGTCGATGCCGCCTGCGACCATGGCCTTCGCCGTCGGAACGGCGTCCTTTGCATTTTCCAGCACCACAACGGGCACAACGCCCGCCAGCGCCAGACGATTCAGAACATCCATGGTTTCTCCTCCTTACGCTTCCACGGGCAGGGCAATGCCGGAAAGCTCGGCAAGCTGCTGTAAGGAAGCCTCGACGTCGGCGGGGATGGTGAAGCCCTCTTCGTCCACGACATGGTGCTTCGTCCATTCGATCTCACCCGGCGTGTAGATGCGGGTCGCGCCCTTGGCCTTGGGCGCTGCGCGGAGGATACCGGCCATGTCTTCGACGCGGTCGGAGACCTTCTCCGCGCCGAGGAACTTCGTCGGGTCAATGGCGATGAAGCTGTGGCAGACGTTATTCGGCTTGTCCAGCTCGAAGCACCAGGAGACGATGTCGCCGCCCATGGAGGTGCAGCCGCCGGAGAGAATGCCGGTCAGCAGCTCGACCATGATCGCAAGGCCGTAGCCCTTGTGCGCGGCCATGGGCTGCATGGCGCCCTCCTCAGGGTAGTGGCTGGGATCGGTCGTGGGCAGGCCGTCCTTATCGACGATCCATGTGTCCGGGATCTTCTTGCCGTCCTTGCGGGCCTGTACAACCTTGAGGGACGCGACGTTGCTCATGGCAATGTCGAGGAAAACGCTGGGGGTGGTGTTCGCGGGTGCCGCATAGGCGAAGGGGTTGTTGCCCAGCAGCATGCCGCGCGCACCGGGTGCGGTCATGTTGGGATCCACGTTGGACATGGACAGGCCGATCAGGCCCTTCTTTGCGGCGATGTTGGCATAGTAGCCAGCCGCGCCGAAATGGCAGCTGTTGCGCACAGTCACAATGGCGATACCGGTCTTCTGTGCCTTTTCGCAGGCCAACTCCATTGCCTTGACGGAGGGGATCATGCCCAGCGCCTTATGCGCATCCATTGCGGCGAAGGACGGACCTTCCGCGATCACTTCCGGCTCGGCGTGGATGTCGATGCCGCCGACGCGGAATTTGCGGATGTAGTTATAGAGATTCTTCGTGCCGTGAGAGTTCGTGCCGAAGGCGTCGGTCTCGGAGAGGACGGTCGCGGTAATGTCGGCGTACTCCTCCTTCATGCCCTCCTTCACGAGCGCTTCCTTGCAGAATTTCTTCAGGTTTTCCAGTTTGATTTTTGACATGATATTTCCCTCCTGAAATCAGATGCCCCAGAACGCGGAGAAGCCGCCGTCCACGGGAATCACCGCGCCGTTGACAAAGGACGCAGCTTCGGAACAAAGCCAGATCACCGGGCCGGCCATCTCCTCCGGATCGCCGTAGCGGCCCATCGGAGTCTTGTTCAGCACGCGCTGGCCACGGTCGGTAGGCGTGCCGTCCTCCTTCTGCATGAGGAACTTGTTCTGCGTGGTCAGCAGGAAGCCCGGCGCAATCGCGTTGACGCGGATATTCTTGCTGTAGTTCTGGTTGAAGTGCGTGGCCATCCACTCGGTGAAGTTGGCGACGGCCGCCTTCGCGCCGCAGTAGGCGACGGTATTGGTCAAAGGATGGTAGGTCGCCATGGAGGCAATGTTGATGACGTTGCCGCTTCCCTGCTTTGCCAGCAGTTCACCAAAGACCATGGTCGTCAGCACCGCGCCGGTGACATTCAGGTCAAAGACCCACTTGAAGGCGTCCACGTCGAGGTGGAAGAAGTCCAGCTCCGGAGAGACCGTCGCCTGCTTCTTGTTGCCGCCTGCGCCGTTGATGAGGATATCGATGTGGCCGTACTTTGCCACAACGGCGTCGCGCGCCTCTTCCAGGCTGGCGCGGTCGAGGACGTTGGCCTTGACGGCAATGGCGTCGCCGCCAGCGGCGTTGATCTCGTCGGCAATCTTCTGTGCGTTCTCGACGAACAGATCGAGCAGGGCTACCTTCGCGCCCTTCTTCGCCATCTCGCGCGCCATGACGCCGCAGATGATGCCGCCCGCGCCGGTGATGACCGCAACCTGGCCGCTGATGTCAAAATTAACTTCGTGCATTTGTGTTCCTCCCAAAGTTAAACTTTTTCCCCTAAATTGATCATTTCGATGTTGCCGTTCGGGCAGCGGTTATAACACATACCACAGGCGACGCAGTCGCCCTTGCAGATCTGCATGGTATCGTCCGCCGCGATATAAGGCGCAAAGTCCGTGCAGATGGTCTTGCAGAGCTGGCAGCCCTCGCCGCAGCCGCAGTTCAGGCAGCGGGAGGCTTCCTTCTGTGCCTCGGCCTCGGTCATGACGCGGGTATAGGGCGCAAAGCCGCTCTTTCTCTCCGCCGCCGGGGCGTTCAGGCGCACCGGATTCGGATCCTTTTTCAGATAGCCGCTGCGGCTGCGCACCGCTTCCGGATTGACCGTCTTCACGGCTCCAATGGGCTGAAGCGTTGCTTTTTCGTCGCGAAGCTGACGGTCGATCTGCGCCGCTGCGTTCTTGCCCGCGGAAATGGCGGAAATGATATTCGTAATGCGGCCGGGCTTGACGGCGTTGGCAAACTCCTGCGCAGCATAGGCATTCTCTATGATTGCCTCGTCGCAGGCAAGCGTCATCTTCGCACCGTTCACGGAAAATGTAACTACTTTTTCCGCAACGTCCGTTACCTGCACATTTTCGAGGATGCTCACGCCCTCCTCACGGGCAAGCAGCAGCGCCTCGCGGTAGGCAGAGCGTGCCGGGAAGGCGGACGGTGCAAGGATGGTCACCTCGTCCGCACCCAGACGGACGGCAGCGCGCGCAGCATCAATGGCGGGCCAGCCGTTTCCGATCACGGCAACGCTGCCGCCCAGGCGGACATTCTCGTCCGTATTCAGCCGCAGCAGGAATTCCCGCGCATCGAGCGCTTTTTCTGCGCCGGAAATTGCGGAACTCTGCTTTTTCCACTGCCCCGCCGCGGCAAAGACGGCGTCATAGCCCTCTGGCGCAGCGGTCAGGGCGGTTTCAAAGCGGAATTCCACGCCCGCCTGCTTTAATTCATCTACGGTGGCTTGCAGCTCCGTGCGATGCCCTGCATAGTTCGGAATCGCATAGCGCAGCAGGCCGCCCGCTTCCTTTTCCTTTTCAAATACTGTGACGGCGTAGCCCGCCTTTTTCAGCTCAGCCGCGCAGGTCAGACCCGCAGGGCCGGCGCCGATGACGGCGACGCGGTGTCCGTTCGGCTCCGCTTCGCTCCACGCGGGCTTCCAGCCCTGCGCCTTGCCGTATTCTAGCACGAAGCGCTTGAGTTCCCGGATCTTGACCGGCGCGTCCACGCCGCCGCGGATGCAGGCATCCTCGCAGGGATGCTCGCACACGAGAGCGCAGAGATTTTGCAGCGCGTTTGTATTCGTCAGCAGCTCCCACGCACGGCGGTAATCGCCCTTGGCGACCTTCTGCACCACGGCCTGCACCGGCACATGATGCGGGCAGACGCTCTTGCACGGCGCGGAGAGATTCGGCTCCTTGATGTGGGCATAACCGGCGTAGAGCGTCACATCCGTGGCGGTCTTTACCTCGGGGACGATAAGCCCGCGCATCTGGGAAAGATCGGTGTAGCCATGCTTCTGCATATAATCGTGCAGACCCGCGATCATGGGCCGGACGATGTCATAGCCGGAGATCAGCGTCTCGGCGCACACGCCCAGAAGCGTACCGCCGCACAGCACCATCTCCACGGCGTCGCGCCAGTTGGTGATGCCGCCCGCGGCCATGATGGGCGGCTCGAGGCCGCAGACCTTACGAATTTCATAGGTATCGCGCTGCGCCAGCGGCTTGAGCCAGCTGCTGCAATAGCAGCCCATGGACAGCTCGTCCTGCAAATGGAAGGCCGCCGCGCCGGGATTGTCCAGGTTGATGGGCGGCATGCCCAGCCGGTTGCCGGTACCGCCGACGGCGTCCGCGCCCGCTTCATAGAGCGCCTTCGCCACATGGGCGATCTGGCCGCCCTCGGGCGTCAGCTTGACAAACAGCGGAATGTGGATTTCCTTCTTGATCGCGCGGACGATCTCCGCTGCGATCTCCGCGTGCTGGCCCATGCTCGCGCCGGTCTGCTTGGCCGCGTGCTGGCTGCCGCCGGAGGTCATCTCCAGGTTGTAGCTCATGTTCGGGCAGCACATATTCAGCTCGATGATGTCCGCACCGGCCTCTTCAAACTTCTTGGCCATGTTCACCCAGCCCGCGGTGCCGTTGTCCCCGGCATAGGTGATGTTTGCCATGAGCTTGAGGTCGTGCAGCAGGGGCTTTGCCTCGCGGATGAGCTGTAAGCCCTGTTCAAAGGTCAGGCGCTTTTCTGCCGTGAAGGCCAGCGCATGGCGGTCCTTGAACAGCGAATAGCGCGGCTTGCGGTTGATGTAGGGCGCCGGGTCGATGCTCAGCTTGATGCTGGCGGCCGCCCAGCCCGTGCGCTCGATCTCCACGAGCTGGCGCACGGATTTGGTCGTCGGGCCGGACGCAACATAAAACGGATTCTTGAACTCCACACCGGCAACGGTCACCGGGATGCGAAGCTCCGGGACGTTCTTTTCCATCGTTATCCCTCCTTGTGGGGGTTGCGGATATGGGTGCCTTCCTTGGCGGATTTGTAAATGAGGTTGATGACCTTGAGCGTTTCCAGACCGTCGATGCCGCGCAGGCCGACCTGCGCGTCGCGGTCGTTCATGGCGCTTTCCACGAAGTGGGAGATTTCGCCGCAGTAGCCGAGAGAATACTTTTCGTCGACCGCCGGGGTGGACCAGCCGGTCGTGATCTCCGCCTTTTCGACGGTGTAGTCCAGGCCGGGGATGGAGAAGACCTTGACCGGACCGGAGAAGGACAGATCGACATGGATGCAGCCCTGCTCGCAGTAGATGTCCAGCACGTCCTCCATGCCGCCGACGGTGACATAGTTCGCTTCCAGCGTGGCGTAGGTGCCGTCGTCAAAGCGCATGAACGCGCCTGCCCAGTCCTCGCCCTCCATCTGCTCGTGGACGAGGTTCTTCTCCTTGCCGCCGGAGGTCATGGCGGTGAGGGAATCCCACTTGTTGTCCTTGAGCGCCAGCATGAAGCTCACCGGATGCACGCCGAGGTGCACCATGCAGCCGCCGCCGCAGTATTTCAGCAGCTGTGCAAACGGGCTGTGCGAGCCGCTGTGGCACTCGCGCGCGCGGATGTACAGGGGCTTGCCGAGCTGGCCGCTCTCCAGAATGCTCTTTGCCTTGCGGAAAGCGGGGGCGAAGAGCCAGTCCTCGGCGTAATAGATGTGCTTTCCGAGGCGCGCGGCGGTATCGACCATGTCCTGCGCGTCCTCGACGGTCGTCGCCAGCGGCTTCTCGCAGATGATGCTGTGTCCCGCATTCAGCGCCTTGATGGCAACATCGTGATGCAGGAAATTCGGCATGCAGATGTCCACGAGGTCGCACTCGCACTCGGCGATGGCGGTATCATAATCGTCATAGACCTTGTAGCCGGTAAAGCCGTAGCGCTTAGCCAGCGCCTCGACGCGGTCGGTCGCGCGGTCGCAGATGCCGACGATCTGCACCTTGTCAAGCAGGCGGCTGTAGCCGTCGGAATGAAGGTCGGCGGAAAACGCCGCGCCGATCAGCAGTACGCGTAATTTTTCCATAGTGTTTCTCCTTAGAAATTGCTGTAATTAAAGCGTTCCTTCGCAGCCATATAGGCAAAGGCGTCGTTCATCGCCTCGACGGCCAGCTCGGCGCAGCGCTCAAAGACCTTCTCGCCCTTTTCGGCGCTCGCCTTGCTCGGCTCGCCCCAGACGCCGCTGGGACTGGCGCGGAAGATGCTGCC
>CAKTVG010000044.1 GCA_934622035.1 uncultured Oscillospiraceae bacterium | reverse complement strand
ATAGCCCCGCTGCTCCCGCAACGGACAGCGGGGCTATTCTCGCCGGTGGCCTCCCGGCTTTCCGGCTGCACGTTCACACTAACAAATCAGGGTTTGGCAGGGCAATACCAAATTTGGATAATTACCGTTTGCGGCAAACCAGAATTGGGATTCTTCTGCCCGAAAAAGGAGTAAAAGGGGAAAATGGTAAAAACATTGCAGGATTTGTGCAGGGATGCAAAAGACCGACAGAATTTAACTATACAAGATTTGTCCGACATGACGGACATTTCATCATCAACCATAAGCAATTTTTTCTCTGCATCATCAAAGGAGCCGAGCGTGTACAAAATGGGTTTAATTTGTGCCGCGCTTGGCGTTTCGATGGATGAATATTTCGGGATTGAAAAAGAAGTGACAACGGAAGATCAATTGACGAAAGCCAATGAACAGTTGAAGCATCAAAAGCAGCTGCATGATGCCGATGTGCAGATAGCCCATCTTGAGGGCAGCATGGAGCAGATGGTGAAAACCATTAACTACCACCGCAAGAAATCGCGGGACACAAAATTTGCTATTTATGGCCTTACGCTTTTGTGTGCCATATTTATGGCTGTTATCGTGGGATATATCTTTTTTGACTACCGTATCCCCCACCAAGGGCTTATTCAGGGCGGAGAGGCCAGCATATTCGCATGGATTGTCTTTTTGCTTCTTGCAGTCGGTATTGGCTTTTTTGCCGCTATTTTGATGATGTATTTTCGCTATGCAAAAAAGTATACATTGTCGCCAGATAAGGGAGGAGATGAGCAATGAGTGTAGTATTGCGGGCAGCATTATACCCGCGTGTGTCCACGGAAGAACAGGCAAAGTTTGGCTTATCTATTCACGATCAGCAGAACGACCTCGAAGCGTACGCCAAAGCCAACAATATGAAGGTGGTAGGCGTTTTCCCTGATGCAGGGTTTTCTGCCAGAAAGAAGATTGAAAAGCGCCCGGCTATGCTTCAGCTGCTGGAAGCTGTAAAGCGCGACGAGGTAGATATTATTCTTGTCACGAAGCTGGACAGGTGGTTTCGCAACATCGGCGAGTATTACAAGGTGCAGGAAATCCTTGAAGCCCACAACGTGTCGTGGAAAACGATCTATGAGGACTACGACACATCCACAGCCGCAGGCCGGTTGAAGATCAACATTATGCTTGCTGTAGCACAGGACGAAGCTGACCGCGCCAGTGAGCGTATAAAACGTGTGCTTGATGCCAAAAAAGAGCGGAATGAAGTTTGCACCGGTCATCTTCCGAAAGGCTACAAAATTGAAGGGAAATTTGCTGTTATAGACAAAGAGACAGAACCAATTATACGGAGGTACTTCTCTACATTTTTGGAAACCGGCTCCATAACAAAAGCAATGGACGCAGTGCCGGAATTAAAACTTAAATACCTAACAGCCAGCCAAATGTTGGACAACCCCGGATACATGGGAGACTGGCACGGAATAAAATTACCCCCGTATTTAACACCGCAGGAATTCCAGCGTGTGCAAGGCTTGCGCACGAGGTTGACACGAAAATCCCCTTACAATCGAACGTATATTTTTTCAGGGCTGATAATCTGTGGAGAATGTGGGCGCAGAATGACAGGGCATCCGTCTCCGCGCGCAAGCGGAAAGTGCTCTTATTCTTATTGCTGTCAAGGATCTACCCAGAGGAAAGGATGCGACAACGGTACTTTTACCATTGAATGGAAAATCGAAGATTATTTACTGTCGTCAATAGATGAGCAGATACAGGTCAAATTGCAAGCCAAGCCACGTCAAGAACCCAAAGCAAACCAAGATGCGCAATTAAAGGCCTTACAAAAAAAACTATCCAAGTTGTCAGAGTTGTATATAGACGACATGATTTCAAAGGCGGACTACTCAAAAAAGTATGCAGAACTGACATCACAAATGGATGAGATTACACAAGTAAAATCACAAAGCCGCGCACCAGAAGAAATTGCAACCTTATTTTCCGCAGGATGGCAAGAAATATACAAACAACTTAACAGAGAAAACAAACAAGTATTTTGGAAACTCAAAATAAAAGAAATCCGGCTTTACAAAGATCGCCGGATTGAATTTGATTTCCTATGAGTACTTAGTTTATATAACCCTTTAGGTTACAGCAAACTAAGTACACATAGCCCCTCTGCCTGAATTGGCAGAGGGGCTACTTTAGCTATTTAGCTTCCGCATAACGTTGTCATACACACGAGTGTTTGTCACTTTGAGCGCGTCCATCAACTCGTCCATTACGCCCCACGCTTTTATCGCATCACAAGCCTTTACCGCTTGCATAAATTCACTGTCACCAAATGCTGTATCAGGTGCCGCTGCGCCTGAATACGCGGCTATTGGCGTGTAAGCGTCGCGCGTTTCGTGCTGGTTTTGTATGATGTACAGGGTAGCCAGTTTTTCGTAGTTCGGCCAACTTGACTGCTCGGATTCCAACTTAGATATCCACTCGCGGAGTTCCTTTTCGTCGATCAAGGGGAATTGCCCCCTCTCACACCTCTACGGCATCCATGCACCGCTGAATAGCGTTGCGGATGGTATCATCATCCGCATTGTCCAGCATCTCCTGCAGCTGGCGCTTCATGTCATCCTTTGCGCCATCGCGGCTATAATGGCCGCGCACATAATGGGTGCCACGTCGTGCGTAGGAGCTGCCGCCGCCGTAGCTGTCGCGGGAATACCTGCGCTGAGAATAGTCGCCGTCGCGGGAGTAACGCCGCTGGGAATAATCGCCGTCACGGCTGTACCCTTCATCTTCCATCAGATCGATCTTGTCGATGTTTTTGATGGTGCTTACCAGCTTATGCGCAATGTCCAGATCCCCGGCGCCCAGCTCTCCTTTGTGGGCGATTTCGTCAAGCTCCTTGCACAGCATATCGCGCAAATCGTACATTGCTTTCATACTCATAGTTTACTCCTTTCAGCTTACGCGGTCAACGGTCAAGTTGGAGTTGGCGAAATTGATTGCCTGTGTGCTGGTGTTCTCCACAGCCACAGTCAGGCAACAGCCCTTTGGCACCTCCACAATGGCGCTGACATAAATGTTGAAATAGTTTTCCACGGCGGCGGGGGTAACAGTCGCCACGGCACTACTCAGCGGTTCCCCGTTGATAGCCAGCGCGGCGGTAATAGCTTCTACCGTGCCACCGGTAGGGATAGCGATGTTGCCGCCAAAAGCCACGCGAAAACGTGCCTTGCACTGGTTTGTCAACCCGCGCAAAGTTACGATGCCTGCTCCGGCTCGATGCACGATGCACGGCTTGCTGTTGACCGCGGTTTCCGTCAGAGGCACATTCTGCCCTGCGGCCACAGTCACGATATTGGCGTTGGTAAATTCGGCCAAAATAATCACTCCTTTCAAAATACAGCGGCGGGACTATTGCCCCGCCGCGTTGGTGTCAGTATCAGCACGGGGCTGAACATTTTGTTGACGTCAACAAAATCGCCAACAAAAAGCTATGCTATGCAGTTGTCAGCAGCCGCAACAGGCAAACTGGTTGCAGCAATAGGGGTTCTGCACCGTGTAGGCCGGAATGGGAGAGGGGCGCAGCTGCGAGACCAGATAGCTGTTCTGCGCCGCCTGACTTGCCGCCAGCTTCAAACCCTGGTTCTCGGCCTGAAGGTCAGAGAGCTTGCTCTGCGTCAGGAAGTCGAGGATTGCGCGGCTGTTGCTGTTGGCGTTGTCGATGATGTCGCGCGTGGCGTTCTGCACGGTGTTGCGCGTGTCACACGCCTGCGCCGCCATGTCGTAGCGCACGCCCTCGATGCTGCGCTGGGTGGTGCAGCAACATTCAGCGGCCTGCATCTGCATGGCGTTGAGCTGCTGCATTAGCGCCGCCTGCTGGTTGCTACGGGACAGCTCGGCCTGTGCAAAGCCGTTTGCCATCGCCATGTTGGTGCCGTTGACAAGCTGCGCCTGCTGGTAAAATCCGTCGCAAAGTCCCTGATTTACACTGTCGATCTTGCGCTCGACATTGGCAAAGTCAGAGGTCAGAACATAACCGTCCATCACGCCGTTGCCGCCACCACCGAACCCAAAGCCGTTACCCCAGCCGCCAAACGCCGCGAAAATGAGGAACAGCACGATCCACCATGCGCCATCGCCGCCCCAGCCGAAGCCGTTACCGTTGCTGGTGTTGGCAGGAGCCACAGGCATAGTCAGCATGGTGCCGTCAGAGGAAAGAGACATAGTATCACTCCTTTTGAAAAAATATTTATATCAAACCGTGGCCACGATTTTGATTACTTAAAAAGTCCCTGAAATTGGTTTGCCATTGACTGTATCTTGTTCAACTGGTCTTGTGATATTTTGCCGCTTTGCAGCATCTTCTCAACTTCCGCTTTTGGGTCGCCCTTGAAGTTTGCCTTAAACTGCTTAAACTGTTGTAAAAGCTGGGGAAAGCCGCCCATAGGCCCAGGCATCTGTCCGCCGCCCAGCGCATTAAAAAACGGGTTGTTACTCATCGTCTTCATCCTCCTCAACCTTGCGCTTCTTCTTGCCCTTTATTTCTCCTACAAGCGCCGCCAGCGCGTCGAACTCCTTACGGGTCACATATTCCGGGGTAGGGGCTTTCTGCGCGTCAGGGGCACTTGCAAGGCGTTCTACGAGGTCATACGTTTTGAGCGTCGGCTTGCCGCTTGCATCTGCTTGTTTCAGGTACACCACAGGGGCCGTGCTGTCCCACAGTGCAATAGCGGAGTTTGGCGCGATCAGCCAATTCTCTGCCTCCGGCCTACCAGCCACCCACTGCACGCCGCCCTGCGCCACCGGGTTCTGCATGGGCGGCATTTGCGGTATCTGCGGCGGCATGGCCTGCATCTGCTGCTGTCGAAGCTGGGCAAGGTTGTCCTGCATCGGCTGCGGGTAATAAGGGTTGAAATACGGGTTAAATGCCACAGTTACGCCTCACTTTCTTTCTGCCAGTAATACAAAACAATTTCGTTTTCGCTGTTCCAGCTGTCGTAGATTACGCCGTCCTGAACACATACAACGTGCCCGGATAGCGCAAGGATAAACGTCCCTTCCGGGTGTTCGTCGGCAAACCTACCGACCGTGTAGCAGTCCGGGCAAGTGTCCGGCACAATGTACCGCCGGTAGCCTATCCGCCGCAGATACGCGCCCCACACCGCATTGGCAGACGGCATGTCACCATCCATATAACCCTGCACCGCCATAGCAAGGTACGTTTCGCCCCACTCTTTTCCGGTGGCTTTTGAAATAGCCCGAACGGTACAGTCCCCAACATTTTTCCCGTGGGGATTTTCGTTGAAGTAGCTATACATGCGCCGCCACCATTTCTATCACCTGCACATAGGCTTTCAGCCCCGGCAGGTCATCCTGATACGCCCAAATGATGTCCTCCGCCATCTGCTGGGTAAACCCCAGCGACACCAGCTTTTCGACCATGCAAGCACCTCCGTTTCTTGCAATAAGCGTAACAAAAAACTGCCTCCGCAAAGGGGCAGTTAAAGGTCAGAAAAAGGTCGTTAATAAGCAAAATATTTACTTGTGCAATTCACCAGACACGATGTATAATAATGGCAGCCACTCCGGAACACTCCCGGCTGGCATCTTCTCCCTTTTTATACGCCCGGTTCCCCCCTACCGGGCGCAAACAAAGAAGCCGCACCTTTTCAGGTGTGGCTTCTTTCTTCGTCTGCAAGCTTTTGATACGCTCTTCTGCGGCACCGCTTTACCGTTTCCGGAGAAACATTCAGCAGGAACGCAGTTTCGCAATAGCTCTTCCGCTTTACGTCACATTCAATAACGCACACCGCTTCGTCAGGCGGTAGCTGTACGCTCATCACATACGCAATAGCCCGCTTTGGTGCCATGCTCTGCAATTTGCGCCGTATCTGCTTGTGGTAGCTGTCCATAACACGGTTATAGCCGTGAGCTTGCGGGACTTTACGCCGGGGAAAGAGGCGGCTTGTCGTAGCTCTTTCCCGCCCAGCAGATTTATTTTACTTCACCAGTTCCCACGTGCTGGACGTTCCGGTGCTGTTTCCTTACTCCCTTAGCAGCTTGCGCCACGTATTCTTTCCCACGATGCCGTCGGCACTCAGATGGTTGAGCATTTGGAACGCCACCACCCGCTGATGCGTCGTCGCACCAAAGTCGCCGTCCGCCCCGTATGTACCCAGATCGTAGCCTCGACCCAACAGCAGCTCCTGCAAAACGCGCACCTTGTCGCCCTTGCTACCCTTGCTGATCTGGGGAAACACTGCGGTAAAGCCTTCTGTAACACTGTCTGTCGGTTCGGGTTCGGCTTCCACATACGGAATCCCGAACCACTCACACAGCCCCTTGGCCGCGCTCTCCGCGATCTCCTTCATGTGGGTGTGGAACCATGTGGCGTCCTCCATGTTGTCATGGAACACGTGCTCCTCGTAGAAAGAAACGGCCTTGGGCTTGTAAAGCTCGTACCACTTGGAGCTGGCTACCAGCTTCACCGTGCGCGGGTAAATCTGCTTCCGGTACTTCACCATGATCTCGCCCAGCTTCTTGCCGTTCTTTGAGTAGGTGTAGTACATAGGGAAGCAACCCCGGGAGTTACCCTTGCCGTCTGCGCTGCCGTTGGTGTGGCTGACATAATGCACGTCCGCGCCCCACGCGTCGCTCTCCCGCACGTTCTGCTTCATGATGGCGTCGCCGTTGTCGCCGTTCATGGGGGTTCTGCGATAGCCGCGCTTGGTAGCGATGCCGCAGCGGTTCAGGATAGGCTCAAGGATGTCGATGTACTCGTTGTTCTCCAGTGCTTCATAGCACTGTTTCCCGTCCGGGCGAAGATATACACAGGGGTTTGCCATGTGCATAGCCGGGGACAGGTAGACCTTCGGGGCGGCCATTTACATGGCCTCCTCGTCGTTGGTAGACTTCATCTGCTTAAACACCTGATTAACGCCCGTTGCGGTCAGGCCGGACATAATGCCCACGGCGACCGCCGTAAAATAGTCCTCGGCGGGGAAATCCGGCATGTGGAATGCCAGCGCCAGCGCACCGATGATGCCGCCGCACACGCCGCAAATGATGGGGATCCACTTGCTGTCCAGCGCCGTAGCCTTCACGATCATGCCGATCAGATAGCAGATGACGATGATAGCGGCAACAGTTGCCACTCCGATAGTGTTGATGTCCATAGTTACTTCCTTTCCGGCTTTACGCCTCTCGTTTGATGGGCAGCTTCCTTACTTCCTCCATGACCCTTTTTGCACTGCCGTTGCCGCCCATTTTTTCATACGGCTGATACAGATAGTCATTGAGGTTTTCGTACTCGTCCTGCGTGATGTACCCTCGTGTCACGTACACCATGCCCAGATGGATGATGCGGTCATGCGCCAGGCCCACCAGCATCTTCCTCTCCGCGTTGTTCTTGTCCGCCCGCTTTGATACCAGCGCCCACAAGCCGCTGCTTGTCAGCACCGCTACCGCCAGCGGTACGGCGATCTGCTGTACCCACGGTTCCATTCGCTCTCCTTTCTG
>CAKTVG010000043.1 GCA_934622035.1 uncultured Oscillospiraceae bacterium | reverse complement strand
GGTCTGGAAGTTAAGCACGTCATTGGCACTCACGTTCAGAGTGCTCACGCCACCCGAAGTGCTCACGCTGCCCGAAGCCACAGCACTCCATGTGCCAGCACTGATATTCAGCACCTCCCAAGCCATAGAAGTCAGAGAAGTGTCCTGCACGTTGCCACGGAAGAACTTCGCCACGGCACGCAGCTGCTTCGTGTTGTTGGTCGAGTCGAACGTGTTGCCGTCGGGAGTCTCAATCTGCACAGTCTGGAGCGCACCGCCACTCTTCGCCAGCGAAATCGTCTTGTAGCCGATGCACGTAGTCGTAGCCTTAGTCTCTGGGTCAGTGTATTTGCACGACCATTCGATGTTCTTCACGCTGCCGTTCTTGGCGATATTGCTGGCGAGGTTAAGCTGATACGACTTGCCGCTCACAGGGGTAGCAGCCACGCCATCCACCTTCCACGACCAACCAGTACAAGCAGCTGTAGGAGCCTGATCTGAAGCATTGCCAGTCACGTAGACACGGGCTGTGATAACGTTAGGCTCGCTTGCCGAATAGTTCGGAGTGTACACACCCGTGTCGGGAGTATAAATCTGAGTCTCGCCCTTAGAGCAATGAGTAAAACACTGTACGGCCTTGCCGTCATTGAGGTCAACGATAGTAATCTGACCATTAGCTAATACTTTTGGCATAATCTTATTTTTGAATTAAAGTTATATTATTTACTATTAATAGTCTTCGTGTCTGACATGTACACACGACACCCGAATTGAGCCTGCCTGCTCACGTCGTCACGTGTGATAAGACACGAACGCCCCACGCCCTCGTGCAGCGTGCCCCATACAGCATCGTCTTCAGCGTCAGCCGACTTTCGCCACCATGACCACGAGCTGTTGCTGATAGTGTCGCTTATGTCTTCGCCATTGCGCAGCAGCGTAGCCTTGAGCGTCATTTTCCCCGAGCCGTTAATCATCACCGTGCCAGTGTCGCTCGTTATCATCACCTGATAAGCCACACCGTCGTCGCCCTTCTCGCCCTTCTCCGCCTTCATCACCAGCTGCCAGTCGGCATTGCCCTCCTTAGGCTCCGTAGTGCTGCCGTTGCTGTTAGTACACAGCCACACACCGTTGCCGTGGCTCACCTGGTCATAATAGCCGTAGTTCACACCACTCTGCCACTCGCCTCTGTAATTGACAATATGGATAATGTCACCCGTAGGCGACACCCATTCGAACGATGTCGATACAATCCTTGAGCCCTCGGGCGACAGCTTGAACACCTCACAGCCCTCATGCGTGTAGCCCACGACACCCTTATACGCCACGATGCGAGGAGTGTTAGGTCCCGTAGTCTCAAGTATCATGACACCCTGACGACCAGTCTCGTTAGGGTTCTGGTTGCCGTCAAGCACTATTGTGTCGCCAGCCATGGGCACGTCGCTGCCCGGCTCGCAGTTGTCATTCGCTATCTCTATCCACCCGAATTTCTTGCCGTCATACAGCTCGTTGCCCACCTCGTCAGTCAGCGCCACATTCTCCTCGCTCACGGCAGTCACCAGTCGCCACCACGAGCGCGTCGGCTTCTGCTTGTCAGCCAACCCGAACGTCTGGCAGCGAGCCTGGTCACCCACACGCCACATGTTCTGCGTCGCCGTAGTGCCGTCGTCAGCCAGCAGCCAGCAGCGCCAGCCCTTCACCTTGCCCGCCTCGTCATACAGCTCCTCAGTCTTGAATATCCTGCTGCCCGAACCGCTCAGGTACACATTGCCCCCGGCATACGACAGCTTCCTCACCTCCAGCTCCTGGAATACAGCCTTGCCCCACACCTGAAGGTCGTGGATGTCAAGCCTGAACTTGCCGTCGCCACGGTCAACGATGCCGAATCCCTGCTGCGTCGCCCCGTCGTAGCCCAGCGACAATATACGTCGCAGTACCGCCTCGCCGAAGCCATCGATGCCACACCCGCCGTCGCCAAGCTTCAGACCCTTGTCGAAGCCAATAACCCCCTTGGCATTGTTGTCGATGTCGTTGCGCAGGTACACACTAAGGTCGAGCTGCTTCCCTACGAGAGCCAGCAGCATCAGCAGGGCAGTGCCTATACGCTGAGCCGTATTGGCGTGAGTGCGACGCTCGTCGCGGATGCCCTCTAAGAACTGAGTAATATTATCTGTATTGACAGCCATATTTTTTATAATTGCGAAACACTCCTGTCAATCGTATTCTGTCCGCCCCCGAAGAGCTGCCACAAGAACGACGACACCAGTCCCTGATAAGTCTGCCCGTAATAGGCAGCCTCGAATTCATTCAGGCGGTGTAAGGAGTACATATATTTTTTACTGAACCAGTCACGTTTCTGGCGGTGGTGAGGGTTGGTCTTCCAGTCCTTCAGAAACTTCAAGTCGCCCCCGTTGCCACGGCTGTAGCCATTGCCCACACCACGAGCCACGTAGATGCCGTACTCAAGGAAACGATGCTCAATCGTGGTCACCTGACCCGGATGCACCACGCCCTGCACCGAACGCGAGAGAGCACCCGTATCGTACACCGGCGGAGCAAACTGCAGCATCTTCTCCTGCCACATCTTCACCATAAAGTCGCTCCACCCCTGCACCCATTTGGAGTGCTCAGCCTCAGACATATTATTTAACCCACTCCGCTCTGTCATAGCTGATATCAATAGGTTGCTCGTTGCGTATCATGAAGTAAAGCCCCGTTACGCCATTGTAAGAATATCGGGGCAGCTCGTTAGAGTAGATGTTGTGCAGGTCGAGGAACGTCAGGCGCTCATCGCCAAGTTCATCGCGATCGTGAAGCAGTCGGGAGTGGAACTGCCTGAACAGAGTGCGACACATATTGAGCTTAGTCTCGCGGTCTGTCATGTCATCAGCACGATAGCCGGCGAGTATGAACACCGTGTACACGTCACGACGGAAGAAGCCGACCCCATTGCTGAAGGTCTGCTGCGATGTAGTATCGTCGACCATGATGAAGTTACGATGCTTCTTGAAGCCCTGCATCACCCCATCGATGGAGTCAGGGCCTGAGCAGAGACACGGATAGAAGCCTTGCTCAGAAGCGAGGCGGTTGTCAGCAGCCAGCTGAGTGAAGTATTCGAGAGCAGGAAAAAGGTCTTTCATAATGTGTAATGTTGAATGTTGAGTGTTAAGTTTGGGGATACTTGCGCCGGAACTCTTCTGCCTGCTTCGCCTTAGCGTCGAGTTCGGTCAGGGCGCGCCAGCAGTCTATAGCCTTCACAGCAGCCTCCTTCGTCACGTCGCCGTCGGTCAGAGCACGCAGCTGTACGTTGATGCTCTCTATCACCGAGAGGTCCGACGTGTCATCGTCGCCTTTTGACTTGCGGAACAGGTGAGGGAAAGCGTAGGACATGACATATTTCACGTGTCCGAACCACGCCAGCACACCAACCCTCTCCGCAGCAGTCAGCGTCAGGTCCGCAGGGCGCGAGCCGTCGGCTTTACGGTATAGGAACGAGGCGAGAATGTCTATCTGGTCCTCGTCACGGTTCGCCAAGTATCGCTGATATCTCTGCTCCATGCAGAGATACTCGTGGAAGCTCACTATGCGCCCCGTCTCAGCATCTTCTTGAAGCAGAGCGTTGACAGCCTTAAGACCCTGCACAACCTCCAACCGATTGTCCATCGTCTCCAAGCTGTCAACAAACTGCAGCTGCCCCAGGAATGAATGTATCTGCCACGGCTCAAGATAAAACACCCTGCCATCCTTCGAGCACTTCCACCCCCAGCGGTTTTTCTCGATTAAATATATACCCGCAAATCTGATAAACATGTAGGTCTTTACAACCAGCGGGTCGGCGAAAGTAGCCAGAAGAAACAGCACGTAGCGCAGCTGCTCTTGTGTCAGCTCACGCCACGAAGTAGGGCAGCATAAGTCCATAATGTTGAATGTTGAATGTTGAGTGTTGAATGTTTAGCCGTTAAAGAGGAAAGCCGTCGACTCCTTCTTGTTGCCGAAAGGCTCCACGTGAGCAGCCTTGTAGGCATCGCTCCCGTGATACAGCGCATACACCGAGCTGTTGCCCTCAAGCTCACGCTCCAGACTGCGCCACAGAGCCGTGCTACGCACGTCCTCGCTGCTCGTGGCAGCACGGTCTGTCAGGTCGCACGACAGCTGCAGCGCAGTCGTATAAGCCGTCAGCCGGTCGTGGTCGTCACGGCGGTAAGCGTCCAGCAAGTCGTCAATCTGCTCGTCGCCGAAGCGCACACGCAGCAGCTCGTCTGTGCGCTGGATAACAGGCTGCATGTTCTGCCAGTCTTTATACGAGTAAGCCCCCGAGCTCGTCGACGAGAAGAAGAAGTAATGATCGGTATAAGCGTAGCGTATCGCACGCACAGCCTTCGCCGTGCAGCCCCACTCTGGCGAGCGCAGCAGATGCACCGTCATGGCACGCGCCCGGCACAGAGCCGTGCGCAGCTGTGCCTCAAGAGCGTCTACACGCTGCTTGCTCGCAGGCGACACCGTGTCGTTGCTCACGATGCCGAAGCCCGTAGGAGTAAGCACCAGGTCGAGCTGGCGCAGCACCGAGAGGAAGCCGTCTATGCACACCATCATCTTAAAGTAACGCTTTAAGGCAGTGCTCTCCTCAACAGCCATAACCTGCTGAATGCCAACATCGCCAAGCAGTGAGATGCAGTAATTGTCGAGCACCGTATCGATAGCAGGCTTCACCGACTCATACACCTCATCGTGAGCACTCATGCCCACCGGCAGCGACCACTCAAAGTCTTGTTTGTCAATTACTATGTCCATAGGGTCAAGTGTTAAGTGTTAAGTGTTAGGTGTTAAGTGTTGGCGTTGGCATCGCCCGACACCTTTTTGGCATCCTTGTTCTCGTCGAGCGTAGTCAGCATCAGCATCGGCACGTCTACCGTAGCCCGCTCATTCCACTCGTTGTAGTGTAGAATCACGTGATAAGGCTTCGTCATCACGTCGTGGCAAGGCTTCTCCAGAGCCTGCTTCAGCGTGAAGAGCTCGCGCTTGTCGCTGCCCGAGTTGTTCATCTGGCTCTTGCCAGGCGTAGCCCCCACAAGGTTAGGGTGCACCCCATGGGCGAAGCACAGAGCGTTGGAAGCCTCGCTCATGTCGTCGCTCCAGTTGCCCCCCTCCTTCTTGCCCGCATCGTTCAGAGGCACTATGCGCACCATGCGGTTCTCCTTGCCGTTAGGGTCTACGTAGTAGCCGCTTATCATAGCCTTGCCGGCATTCTCTATGCCCGTCACGAAGTCTATGATGTTCTGCTTCTCCTGCTCCTTACGCTCACGGCGCTTGCGCTCGTCGCTTATGCACTCGTTGTCACACACATTATCCCAGTAGTCGTCGTGCACCTCAATCTGAACCCTCGGAGCCGACGTGTTCTTTATCATGTAGCGCTTGCCTATACCTATCAATCGGTATATGTCAAACCACGCATCCCTGAATATCGACGAGTAGTAGGGCAGGGGGTACACCTGGCAGCCCGGAGTCGCCATACGGCTCACGATAGCAAACTTGCGGCACTTCGTAGCCTTCTGCTTCAGCCCTGTAGCAGGGTTAGGCTCCAGCCCCATGCGCACACGCAGGTCGCCCAGCGGGTCCCAGTAGTCAAGCAGCTCTATACACTCTATGTTCTGCTCGTTGAAGAAGCCAAGCCGCCAGTCGCCGTAGAACACATGCTCCGCATTGCCCGACCGGGTGCTCCCCCCATACTCAAAGCGGCAGTAGGCAGCATCCTTGTTGCGCACCTTCACGATCCTGCTGCCGTCGCGCGAGAGGATTATCACAGTCACCGAGAAGGAGTAGAACTTCATGTCAGTAGCCTGCTCCAGGAACACCTCCTGCAGCGAGTTGCGCAGGCAGAAGTCCAGTATCTCCTTGTCGCTGACATCACTCTTGGTCTTGCGGTCTACGAAGCGCAGCCCCTGGCCGTAGCACGAAGTGATGTTGAACTGCTGGCACTGGGCAGTCACCATATTGCTCATAATCTCCTTGCGCACACGGTAAGGCAGCTGGTCGTCGCTGCCCCATTGCACATATTTGTAAGGCTTGCCACCCACCTTGATGTCGCGGATGCCCTGCGCACCCGGCATATCCTCGTCGTCGAACACCTCGCACGAGTCGCCCCCATACTCCGAGTTCACCGAAGCTGTAGCACTCGAAGCCCCGAAGCCCGACGGCACGATATGATAGCGGCGGAAGCCGTCAGCATCAGGCTGTGCCGAAGTCGCCTGCAGAGTAGTATTAGTTTTAGTCATAAGAACACACGTTTATTGTTAATGAAGAAGATGAAAATCTGAGGCAGCGTGCGCAGCTCACGGTTCTTCGGGTTGCGCAGACGGATGTAGCCGCCACGCCAGTTCACGTGATGCACCAGCCACCCCTTATAGTGCAGCACCTTGCCCGTGCCCCCTTCCCACGCCGCCACGTCTACCAGCGTGCGGTGTTGGTAAGCCTGATCGAGCAGGCGCAGCATGTCGCTGAAATGAATAGCGCCCATGGGGAATGTTGAATTTTGAATGTTGAATGTTGAATGGTTGCGCGATGCGCAATGTTGAGTGTCGAATGTTGAGTTTTGAATTCTTCATTGAGTAATTCAAAATGCGCACAGCGCACAACTCAACATTCAACATTCCACATTCAACACTCAGTTGAAAGTGTTGTCGAAAGTATTGTCGAATATACGGCCCGAGCGCAGCACGTCAACGACGTTGTGGTTGCGCTGCGCATACTGGTACGTGAAGGTGAAGCGCGGCAGCTCGTCGTCGTCGTTGCTGTACTCCGACTTCGAGTCTGTTATCGTCACCTCCTTGCCCACGTTAGGATGCCCGTCCTTGAAGTTCACCACGTGCACCTCTTGCGAGCGCAGCAGCTCGTCGGCCCAGTTTGCCATCGCGAAGGGCATGATGCCCGTGTCAGCCTTGAACTGTCGGGTCTCCACGATGTTGTAGTTGCGGTTGTAGCGGCCAATGTAGCCGCTGTCGCGCTTGTACGTCGGAGCCACCGAATGCGTGCCCGTGCAGTAGAGCAGCTCCTCAACGCCGAACGAGTTGACGAATACCAGGATGGGGGCGCAGTCGGGCTCATCAAAGTCGATTGTGAACCGGAAGCTGCGCGCCCCAGCCTGGACATCATAACATACCAGAACCTTGCCCTCAGCACCGAACTTGTCAGCCGACACATCTATAGTAGTATACTTGTCATTGCCCGCCACCACATCAGCATCGAACGTCTTCTGCGAGCCGTCGTCATATTCAGCCGTCACCTTAGCCGCCTCCGTGCCGATGAAGTGCAGGTATTCGAGGCGGTTCAGCGCCGTCACCTTCTCACCCTCAAGCAGCGTCAGGAAGCGCTTCGCCATGAAGTCGGCGGCACCCATGCCTATGTCGGCAGCGCTATATATTATGTCCGCGCTTATCGTCTTCGTGTCAGCAGCGTCTGAGCTGTCGGTCAGCTCCACTATCTTTATGCCGAGCGCTATCTTAAGGCTCCGCCGGGCGTAAGGCCCCAGCAGACAGTCGAGTTCGCAGAGCTGTATCTTACCCCATACGGGATACAGACGCTCGTTGTATATCTCCTCGCCGTCTACCGTCATGACCACGGCAGCACGGAATCCACCTATCGAGAACTCAACATCGGGGATGTTGGCAGAAAAGCACGTAGCCGGTATTGATTGAGTGATTGTTATCATCGCTATTGTTTTTTATCTTATGCAAATATAGCGAACTAAGCTGGAAGCTAAGAATACAAAAAAGCGGCGTGCCCTATTCGCATAGAACACGCCGCCAGACAATGTAAAAAAATGTACTATATGATATTACAATAATTGCAAGCTACTTTAACAGACCCTTGAAAGCCTTTTGTATGCCTGCACGTTTAACGTCATCAGAAGGATGACAATAAGTGTCCATCGTAATCTCCACACCGGCATGCCCGAGTATTGAGGACACTGTTTTCACATCGACACCTTTCTCTATCATCTGGGTAGCAAAGGTATGTCTCAGGCAATGCACAATTTAAGCAAAAGCAACGGAAAGTGAAGATGAGAGAAATGAACTGCAAGTGGTTGAGAATGAGCAA
>CAKTVG010000042.1 GCA_934622035.1 uncultured Oscillospiraceae bacterium | reverse complement strand
ACGTCCTGCATTATTGCTTCCATTTCACTGTACTCTTTCTCCCCGTACAGTGACAACTTTTTTCAGTTCAAGTCAGGCTGATCTTGAAAACATCATCTATGAATATCGAAGACTGGGCATCGACCAGCAGATAGATTACGACAAGTTCTATCTGTACTCGCTCGTTACCCATTCAACCGCAATCGAGGGTTCGACAATCACCGAGATCGAGAACCAGATTATGTTCGACCAAGGGGTCAGCATCAAGGGCAAAAGTATTGCGGAACAGAATATGAACCTTGACCTCAAGGCAGCCTATGAGAGGTCAATTGAATATGCGAGGGCGCATACACCGATAACAACGAATATGCTTATGGAACTTTCTTCCTTGGTAATGAAGAACACCGGGAAAGATTACAAAACAGCGTTAGGAGAGTTTTCATCGGCAAAAGGCCAGCTGCGTCTGCTGAATGTCACCGCCGGATTCGGAGGCAAATCCTATATGAATTACAGTAAGGTTCCCGCGAGACTGACCGAATTATGCGAGTGGATCAACGAAGCGAGACGGAGCAGCAAGAGCAAAGACATCAACCAGTTATATTCAATAAGTTTTGATGCCCATTTCAACTTGGTCACCATCCATCCTTGGGCAGACGGGAACGGCAGGATGGCCCGCCTGCTGATGAACCAACTCCAGTTCGAGTTCGGCCTTATCCCTTCGATCATATTAAAGGAAGACAAAGAGGATTACATCAAATCGCTCATCGCTGCCCGGGAAAGCGAAGACTTGAACATATTCAGAGAGTTTATGTTCCGCACCACGGCAAAGGTCCTCCGCCGAGACATTGACAACTATCTGCAATCAACAGGTCTGCTCGAAGAGGAAAGTCCGGTTTATTCCGCCCGCGATGGAAAAAAACCGAAAAGTAGGGAGATAATCCTGAATATGCTGTCAAAGGACGGTTCTCTCAGCGCCGCCTCTCTGGCCCGAAGAATCGGAATATCTCCGAAAGCCGTCGAGAAACATCTCGCCAACCTGAAAGCCGCCGGCCTCCTCCGCCGCATCGGTCCCGACAAAGGCGGCCACTGGGAGGTCAACGGATAAAGCGCCCGACGTTTTCCATTCCATAGCCTTATTCTATGGACTAACTTACCCAAAGGTAATAACAACACCAGCACCTATCAAAACAAATAACGCCCTATATCTAGCGGAATGTCTATAAAATTCATAAGATTCCGCTGATTATAGGCGTATTTTTGTTATATTTGCAGCGGAAACTCTATTTTTGACTATTATGATTATCGGACGTAAGAAAGAATGCGGAACCCTTTGGGGACTACTGGAAAAGAAGGATTCTCAGTTTTGCGCTGTCTATGGCAGACGGCGTGTCGGCAAAACCTATCTGATCCGCGAGGCATTCAACTATCAGTTCACATTCCAGCATACGGGGGTCGCAAAGGGTGATCTGAGGAATCAGCTTGTAGCTTTCAGGGATTCCCTCAGGAATGCTGGATTAAGCCAGTGTCCCGTCCCAAAGACCTGGTTCGAGGCATTTGATAAGCTTAAACAGTTGATTGATTCCGCACCTGCCGGCAAAAAGGTGATATTCATTGATGAGCTTCCGTGGATGGACACTCCCAAATCTAAAATGGTCAGTGCCTTGGAGCATTTTTGGAATGGATGGGCCACGGCAAGGCCGCAGAAAGACATCGTGTTGATTGTGTGCGGAAGCGCCACTTCTTGGATAACGAAAAAGCTTCTGAAGAACAAGGATGGGCTTCGGGGTAGAATTACCGAGAAGATAAAGGTCGCACCTTTCACATTGTCGGAATGTGAGCAATATGCTTCCGCGGCCGGACTTTCAATGGTTCGCAAGGATGTGTTGGAGATGTATATGATCCTTGGTGGAATACCTTATTATTGGAGTTTCCTAAGGCGAGGTTTGAGTGTAGCTCAGAATGTAGATGAGCTGTTCTTTTCCGAAAACGCCAAGTTGAGGGATGAATTTGGAGCGCTGTACCAGGTTCTGTTCAACAGACCGGAGAAATTCATCAAAGTAATTGAGGCCTTGAACGGAAAGAAAGCAGGTCTGAGCCGTCAGGAAATTCTGGCCAAGACGGGAATCGAAGACGGTGGCACATTCAAGGCTATTCTGGAAGATCTTGAGGAATGTGGTTTTATCAGACACTATACATCCTTCGGGAAGAAAGAGAAAGATGCAATCTATCAATTGATAGACAATTATACGCTGTTCTACTACCATTGCATTCTCAAGGATAGGTTTGCAGATGAGAACTATTGGTCCCACACTTACCTGACAAGCGAGCACAACACTTGGGCGGGACTAGCGTTCGAAAGGGTTTGCCTCCAGCATATTCCACAAATCAAAAAGGAACTGGGAATATCCGGGATCCTATCTAACGTGGCTTCCTGGAGAGCATCGCAGACGGAAACGCACGCTGGAGCGCAGATTGACCTTCTGATTGACAGAGGCGACAATGTCGTAACTGTCTGCGAAATGAAATATTCAAAAGACATTTTTGTGATTGACGCATCCTACGCCAAGGCACTTGAGTCAAAACTGTCTGTGTTCAGAACCGTGTCCGGAACACGCAAGGCACTGCACCTCGCACTCATAACCACATTTGGTGTCTCCCACAACAAGTATCGCAACCTTGTCCAGAACGACCTCACTATGGATTGCCTCTTCGGATGAGTAACTCGGGGTCAGAAACACAATTATAACGATTGGTCATTCGGTATTTATGTATATATTTGTCTTAACAGGCCTTAGTGCTGAGATTACGTCACCTATCTGGGTTTTAAGAATTTGCTATTGGTTATGTCGTGGCTATCTGGTAGAGAAAGATTTTCGGAAACGGGAGTTACTGTTACCCCTGCATCCGCATGGACGAGTATAATACTAAGCTTGACCGGAGCATTTCTTATGTTCTATGGAGTGGAGGATATGACATTGGAGTTTTTCATAGGCGTGCCGCTCATTGTTATCGCAGCCATCATCGTATACAAGAACCATCATAAAAAGCAAAACTCTTCACAACCAGAAATAAAACGAGAAAACGAAGAAGATATGGACACATATTTTGAGTTGTCGCTTGGCATAGCCCAAGACATTTCCGCATTCTATCTATCCCTTAAAGCGAATGACGACTTTATGCTGTTTTTGAAAGAACATGTCCACATTGGGGGCGATGACTCTGACACCGACCTGAAACTTAAAGCCTCAATTATGATGGATTTGAAAAAATGCCTCCTCTCCCTCGGGCATCCTTTCAATCCCACATCCAAGGAAGGGCTTCCTTTGTTCTTAACAGTCACCAAGATTGTCAACCCCAAAGCGGATCTTCAATATTGGAAATATTCTGACGAACATCACATCGGATTAATGGCCAATTCGATAAAGGGAATATACCGTCAGTTCAGCGAGGTTGGCGCATCCTTGAATGATCCATTTTATGGGGCTCAGATCTTTGAAAGGTACGGAAACTACAAATCAAAATATTTAACACTGCTGTACCGGTACTCTTCAATCATCGCAAAAGCTGATGGCACTGTGACCGACAAAGAAGCAAAGTGGCTTGCGAATATATTCAATAAGGAAATCACTGATGATCTGACAAGCGGCAACGTTGTGTCTAAGCTTGACGAGCATTCTGAAACCGAGTGCAACAATGTTCTGGACACACTTAAGGCTGTGGCAAAGTTTATGATCGATCAGCACGAATGCTCAGTAACCGATATACGGCAAAGATTCGGGATGGGGTATGCTGAATCAAGGAAATGTATGGAAGCACTGGAAGAGATGGGAATTGTCGGAGCCTTCAATGAAGATATGTCAAGAGACATATTGGCTGAAAACGATGATGAATTGGAGGAAATATTCAGAGAATACGAATCTGGAGGCAAGAGTCTTGGTGCAATGTCCAAAACCATGGATAGACCCACAGCTTATTCTTATACTGAACCAGACAACAGCCAGACTGACAATACCAACATAGCAAAACTGGCTTCACTGATTGGACTGGAATCAGTTAAAAGCGAGGTCAGGACATTAGCGAATTTTGTGGTGATCCAGAACGAAAGAGCGGAAAGAGGGCTGAAAACTTCGGACGTGTCATATCATTGTGTTTTCACCGGGAACCCAGGAACCGGCAAAACCACTGTGGCAAGAATCCTTGCCGGAATATACAAGGATCTTGGAATACTCAAAAAAGGGCATCTGGTGGAGACCGACAGATCCGGCCTTGTAGCCGAATATGTCGGACAGACCGCCGTTAAGACCAACCAGATAATTGACAGCGCTTTGGATGGAGTGCTATTTATCGATGAGGCATATTCATTAATATCGGAAAGCGGAGTAGATTTTGGGAAAGAAGCGGTAGCCACTTTGCTGAAGCGAATGGAAGATGATAGGGAAAGGCTTGTGGTCATCCTTGCTGGATATACAAATGAAATGGCTGCCTTCATTAATTCCAATCCCGGGTTACAGTCCCGCTTTACAAGGTACATTGAGTTTCAGGATTACAGAGCCGATGAGTTGTTGCAAATCTATCAGAAAAACCTAAAAGATTATGATTATCAAATCAATGATGATGCCTTTGAGAAATTGAGACACATCGTTGAACACGCAGTCGCCAACAAAGACAGGAATTTCGGCAATGCCCGGTATGTCCGCAACCTATTTGAGCGAACACTGCAAAATCAAGCAAACAGACTCTCAACCGTCCCGAAACTGACAAAGGATCTGCTCAGAACGATTACTATTGATGATTTATAATGCGATAAAAACGCACGGCATCGCATCTCGCCAACCTGAAAGCCGCTGGCCTCATCCGCCGCATCGGGTCCGACAAAGGCGGGCACTGGATGGTCAACGGAGAATGCGTCCATCGCTTTCCATTTTGGGTCAGGCATCCAGGGGCTCGCGCCTCAATAAATTAAGACCGCTAAAAATTAATCTTTCATAAAAGGCCTTGCGCAATTATTAATATTTGGTAACTTTGCGGAAAAGGCCATGAATATGAAAACTACATCAGTCGCTCTCGGGGGGTACTTCGAGGATTTTATCAAGGCGCAGATCGCACAAGGAAGGTACAACAACGCAAGCGAAGTCATTCGGGCAGGACTTCGCCTGTTGGAAGAGGATGAAAGTCAACTAATGGCCCTGAAATCAGCGATCAGTGAAGGACTTGACAGTGGCATAAATGAAGGATTTAACCCTAAGGCTCATCTGAAATCGCTTAAGGCTGAACTCTAAAATGGAAAGGAAACTTGTATATTCCAACAAAGCCGTAGAAGACTTGACCTCAATATGGCGGTACACGGTAAAGACCTGGTCGGAAAAGCAGGCTGATGAATATTACAATATGTTGATATCCGCCTGCAACCTCCTTTCATCCAAGTCAGGTGTAACGTCCAAAAAGTATGAAGAAATTATGCCCGACCTGTATGGACTCCATTGCGGACATCACATAATCTTCCACACGCTCCGCCCGCAAGGCGACATACTGATTGTCCGCATTCTGCACGAGAGAATGGATTTCAAGCGGCATTTCTGAAAAGCAGGATAACTCTTGAAGTTTTGAGCGAATCCCACATATATCCATAATCACTGACATGCGGCGTAACAAGTTGATTTTCAGCATACAAGGCTCTTTCCTATCGCTGGTTTATCCAGAAGATGGATACGTATATGGCTATACATGAGTCACTTGCTTACCACTCGCTGACACATAAGCAGTGGCGAGTAAGGATTTATCTATTAGCAACTTAACGCCTTTCCCTTAGCGAATCCAACCAAAGAAAAGGTGTTAAGATACTCATTTGCAATCGCTAAGCTACCTTTAACCTTGCAATTCCTGATCAAAGTTATCAAGGGTAAAACAATGCTTATCTGCGATATTACCGACTTTTGAATTATACTTTTCTTCTTCTGCCTCAACACTTGGGTAACACGAAAAATGCCACTTCGCACCAGCCGTATGTGGATTTGTCAGAAGATGTTCAACGTACTTACAGTCAGAGTCTCCCATTGACCAACCAAGAATAAATATGTCATCAAAATCTTTGGCCTCAATTTGTTTCACAAACACATTTTCTCTTGTGTTCTTTCTCAAGCCGTCAATGAATTCACGACAATCTTCCTTAAAGAGATCTTGCTCCTGCATCGCGTAACTCCGATCGAGTCCCTTCCGATCCCAACCGAAAACAGCCCCTTGATACTCGACACCATTGTTTAAATCTTCTGCTATGTCATGTATATGAAGGCAGTTTATTCCATAAAACGATTCCAGCGTGTTAGTATAGTTGAAGGTGATGAAATTCGCTTGATGTGGAAGATTGAGTTTAACATTCGGTGAAGTGTCCTTTAATTCTTTGCCAAGCTCAATGATCCACTGATTAAACGCATTTTGAATTTGAAGCGATAAGGATTCAAACGCTTTTCTGAATTTCTCAGATCCAATTTCATCCCAAAGCTCTTTCAACACCGCAATATTTGGCCGGCTTAATGCGGCTTCAAAGTCAGACCAAAGAGAACATTCTCCATTTATTGTATAAAGAGATTCCAAGAGATCCTTTAGAGTTTTGTATTTACACCAAGGAGACATCGTAGGAACACTTTTACAATACTCCTTAAAAAACGAATAATTTGTTTTTAGACCATGAAACAGATCAAAACCGTTTCCTATAATGAACAGTTGATTTCTCATTTTTCTGCAATGTTTAGAATTTCTGGTCTGGCACGTGTTGTTGCCAGACCAGAGATGTTATTATTAGTCTTCAAGGGACAAGGTCCATTCTTTCTCTTCACATATTTTCCCTGAGATATAATCCTTTATTGTGGATTTATCCAGAGTGCCAATGCTCTTGCCATCATCCATGATTACCAGAGCTGTTCCGTCACCATCATAATTGAACTGAATGACTTTGAATGATTGACTTTTGTCTTTTTTGTTAGTGATAACTACCATAACAAAACGGTTTTTAAGTTAAACAATAAGTAGTATGAAACACCTATTTGGATTATATTATTCTTTTACGCAACGTAAAGAAGCAAAGAAATCAGTAGTTGACCCCAAAGATTGAGTATGAGGAGTTTCAGATGTCTTAAAAATCAGAACAGTTATCCCGTCAAAAAACGGTCCCGTAAAACTATAACGAGAAACAAACCAATATATTGCTGATGCATATCCGCTGGTTAGATAACCATCTTTATCATATTGAGGAGCTCCAGCTAATGGTAGAAAAACAGCCGGAGTATTTTCCGAATATGGAGTAGTACCTGAGAACCAGTATCCTTTCATTTTCTTGTATGTAGTAAACTCGGAATAATTTTCAATTAGGGTATTTACTTCATTGGAAGTCGGAATTCTCCATCCATTTGGACAAGTCGTTTTGGTTTTCATATCTTCATAAGAATAATGGTCACCATACTCATTGTAGCGATACTCTCCATCCTCGTTGACCTTTGATCCACAATTGACCGGAGCCCAGATTGTACCATCGATCTCGACTCCCGGGCCAAAGTTGGTGCCGTAGCGGTCGATGTAATCTATGTCGGAAGGAGTTCCGTTGCTCTTTTTCAATGGAATATATTCGGAGAGGACTTCTTTTGTGCCGTCAGAGATCTTGAGGCGTGCTCTGGCGGTTAGTTCACCTTGGAAGAAGGCATCATCAAGGCCGGAGGCGGAGACGGTGACGGAGAGGATGCCGTCGGAGGCGGTGGCGGACTCGATGGTCAGCGGGGCGAAGTCTCCGGCGGAGGCGCGTGTCATGGTATAGACGGCTTTGACGGAGAGAGCGGTGTTCCAGTTGGCGGCGAGGTCCTCGGCGAGGCTGGCGGGTTGGATCTCGAAGCGCAGGGTGAAGGAGCCAGGGGTGATGGTGGTGCCGGACATTGTGTAGGAAACGTTCTCTATTCCGTCGGCGTAGGTCGGGATGTGGGAGATGGAGACCATACGGCCGATGATGTTGGAGAGTTTGTCTTTCAGGGAGTTGATCTCGTCCTGGAGGGCACTGATCTGAGACTTGATGTCGGCAAGGGAATCCTCAAGGGTCTTCACGCGGGCGTCAAGGGCATCGATACGGGTGTTGATCTCGGAGACCTTGCTTTCAATAGATGCGTTCAGCTCGCTGATCTTTGTGTTGATCTTGCCTGAGATTGTGCCGTCATATTCATTGATGGCGGTGGAGATGGCGTCCTTGTAGGCCTTGGTGATGTCCTCGGTCGCCTTGGAGAGGTCGGCGCGGAGGGTCTCGATGGCAGTGGCGTTGTCGGAGGCGGTCTTCTTGACGGATTCCAGTTCCTTTGTCAGATTGTCGATCAGGGTGCGGTTCTCGCTCTCAGAAGCACCTGGGTTGAGGTTGCCTATGAGGCCTTCGAGATATTCCTTCTGCGCTTTCAGTTGGGCCTCAAGGTCGGACTTCTGCGCATCGAGTTTGGCCTGCGTCTCGGCGATGGTCCAGTAGGAGTCGAACTTGGAGTTCACCCACGTCTTGAGGGATTCCTCCAGTTTGTTTATCTCCACCTTCATCTCGGCGCGGTAGGCCTCGGTCACCTCGGACTTCGCGGCGGAGATGGCGTTGGTATATTCATTGGTAATGGAGGTTATGGCATCCTCGATCTGCTTCCTGACTGGTGCGATGGCGATCTCGATGTCGGACTTCCACTGCGTCTTGAGTTTTGTCTCCATTTCTGAGAGGGAGTTCGTCAGATTGGCAATGGTTTCCTTTATCGAGGTGACATCCGAGACGACCTTTGAATATTCCTCAAGAGTTACAAATGTGGCTGATGCCCAGTCCTTTGTGGAGGAGATCTGCTCAGTGACGAATGTCCTCAGTTCTGAGACCTTGGACTCGATCTCCGCACT
>CAKTVG010000041.1 GCA_934622035.1 uncultured Oscillospiraceae bacterium | reverse complement strand
GTCCGGCAGCGCGGCACATCTTCCTTGGTCTTGTTGAGCTTGGCCTGGCAGCCATAGCACTCAGCGACGAGCTCGCCGTCAAACCAAAGGCTGCCATAAGTGCCGCTGCGTACCAGGGCGGCTTCCAGAATTTCAGGCATATTTTCTCCTCCTTCTTATCAGACGGCATCCGTGACCTCGAACACGATGTTGAAATCCTCCATCGCGTCGAGCACCCAGCCGTAGAGGTTGAGGAACACATAGCTCCCCGTATCTTCCTTGATCACCGCCTCGTCGGACAGCGCGCGGATGCGGGCCGCCTCATCGGTGTCACCCGCGTCGCCCGCCTGCTTGACGAGGTAAGCACGCGCTGCGTCGGCGTCCAGCTTCGCGCCGGAAGATCCGGCCTTGAGCACGTTGGAGTCCTCCAGCTGCTTGAGGTAGTCGCGCACAGCGGTCAGCAGGATGCACTTGTTGTCGTAGCTGTTCGCGCACTTGCCGAGGTATTCGTCCTCGACGGCCGTCATGGCGTAGTACCGGATCAGATCGATGGCTGCGGTCATCTTGATCTTCTTCAGCGCCTCCGGCTCGGTCGCGGAGAGGGTGGTCTTGCTCGTCACCGCGCGGCTGAGCTTGCGCACACGGCCGTCGTCGATGAGAAAGACCTTGCCGGCATCCACAGCGTCGTCAGGCGTCGCCGTAGCGGTCACGGCAGTTACCTCGCTGAGCACGGCATAGGTCGCCGAACAGTCGGCAGGCGTGCCGGCAAGAATACCGGCGATGCGGGAGCAATACGCCGCCGCGGCATAGGTCGTGGAGCCGACCACGATGCCGGAGGACACAAAGTTGATGACCCCCTCATCGTCTGCGGCCGTATTCGGCAGCACCGCCTTGCCGATATAGCGCAGCTTGCGCTGCGCCTTTACCAGCGCGGCCAGAGCGGTCGCGTCAGCGGCGGAAATGTCGACGGGGCCGCAGAGGTAGTCGTAGCTGTAGTTCGCCAGAGCGCTGAAGCCGGTGGCGATCTCCGCCGCCGCGGCGATCACGGAGACATAAACCACGCTGGGGCGGTTGATGTGGCCGATCATCGCTCGTTTGATGTAAGCAGCGTTGTCGGCGCCCAGCGTGCTCGGGATGTCGCTCTCCTGATAGATCGCGTGCACACCGTTTGCCTTGCTGTCGCGGATGATCAGCGCGACGACGCTCTGCGAAGTGCGTGCGGCAACGGTGCGTGCCGCTTTCTTGAGCGTAAAGGTCAGTTTGGGAAGACCCATGTTGCATTTCTCCTTTTGTCAGATTTTTTTGCCGTTGACGGTGAGCGAGGTACACAGCGTTTTCGCCGTTTCCCCCGTCTGGCCGTCTGCGGATTTTGGCGTCATAAAGCTAAAATCGATGAGAATGACCGCTCGATCCGGCTCACGCGGGAGGCTCTTGAGCGTCGGCTTGAAGCGCCGGTCTCCGACCTTCAGAACGCCGCCGAGCAGCGTCAGACACTCGTCCACAACGCCGCTGAGCCGCTGCCACGAGGACTCGTAATGCTCATCCTTTTCATCGTAGGCCGTGAGCGCGATCTGCACTGTGCGGCGGTCCGTATAACGGCTCGCGTCGCTGCGGTCGTCCTTCGTGACCTGCAGCCAAAAGGATGGGCGGTCAAAATCCACCGGGCAGACGTCCAGATATACCGTCCGCGCCGGCCACTTCTCCGTGAGCCGGGCATTGATCGCATCCACGATGTCCATCGTCTTCATCCTTCGCCCTCCAAATAAGCCGCAGCCTTTTTCTCGATCTCCCGCGCGCCGTCCTCCTGCAGCTTCACAAGCTCGGACGCAGCGGTCATCTGATACATATACTTGCCCGGGACACGGCTCTTGCCGCCCTTGGTCAGATGACCGCCCTCGAGCGCGTTCGTGATATAACCGGCAGCATACCCGCTCAGCTCCGTTCGTGCCTTCGCGCGGACTGCCGCATAGCCTTTCCCGGAGCCGATGTACCGCTCCTGAACGCCGGCTACGCGGCCGGTGCCGCCGATGCGGCGCTGCACCGCGGCCAGCATCACTTCTCCGGCCTCTTCAAAGAACGCCGCCTTTGCCGCCTTGACAGCATCCGGAAAACCCTCCAGCTTCTTCACGGTCTCATCAAGGCCGCGGATCTCAACACTCTGCATCAGGCGTCCCACCTGCGTTCGATCACATACTCATTCTTGTATGGATCGAGGTCGAGCACCTGCCGCACAGTATAAGGGGGCTCTGTATCCTGCTGTACGAGGTCGCCGGCGCGCAGCACGATGACCTTCGGCGTGACCAGTACGCGCTGCTGCAGCTCTGCACGGTACACATCCTCGGCGTCGTTTCGGAAATATTTCTCCGTCAGCACGCCCGGAAAGGTAAAGCCCGGGACATCGACCGCCGTCGGGCGGTTGAGCGCATCGCGCCCGGTGCGGTCCTGCGGCTTTGCTGTCAGCGTCACGCTCTCGCACACCGCGGCCTGAAGCTCCTGCCGGTCACGCTGCTCGGAAAGCTCGATCGACGTCAGGAACAGGAATTTGCCGTTCCAGCGCATAGCTTCATGCAGCGTGAGCCTGCTGTCCGTGCGAATGGTGATCTTCGCACCGCGCGCTCTCGTACCGGCCGCCGAAAACAGGTTGTCATGGATATCCGTCTCCACATACGCCGGGCAGGTCCGGCGGATTGTCCAGGCGTAGGCAGCGCTGTCTTCGTCGTGCATGAGCTGAAGAATATCGACCTTCTGGTCGAGCAGCGACGAGAGATTGGTGTTCGTTCCGTATCGCATTTTATTCCTCCACGCTCGGGAGCAGATTCACGCTGTGCATATCGAGGATCTGCATGACGGTCGGATTGCGGCCGGTGTACTGCATCGTGACCTGGCGGTTGTCGATCATCTCAGCTGCGACCGTCTTTATGGCATACCCCAGCTCGTCGGCCACTTCATAACCGGTGCCCTGCTTCTTCGCCGCGGTCTCATCAAGCTTGATGCCCGTATAGCGCTTTACAAAACCGATGGCCGCAGACAGCGCCGACCGGCACAGGTCACGGTCACTCGCCGGCAGGTCCACATATTCGTCCTTATCCAGACACAGCCTTGCAAATACGGCGGTCTCTTCCGCCGTGACATTAGGAATGCACAGCATTGCGCCCTCCTTAAGTATCCGAACCAGCGCTCTCGGCTTCGAGGATTGCATTGATGATGTCCGCCTTGTTCCAGTTGGACTTTACATCAACGCCCAGCTCCTCCGCCTTCTGGCTCAGCACATCCTTGGTCAGGCTCTCAAGCTCCTCCTGTCTGTCGGGCGGATCAGCCTGACCGCCGGCTTCCTTTTCCGGCTCAAGATATCCGTCTGCGACAAGAGGGGCGGCGATGTCATCGCTGACATCGCGCACCTCGCCGCGGCCCATCGTGATCTCGCCGGCAAAACTGACCGTTGCTTTATACTTCATGACCGCCTACTCCTCTCTTAGCCCCCGGGCTGAGTCGCAGCCTTCATGGCCATCGCCGCGACCATCTGGTCATTCTCGATCTTGGCGTCCATCTCGAGCCAGCAGATCACGCCGATCGCGTGCTCATCCGCGAACTTCTCACGCAGCACCTGCACAGAGGGATTCTCCGCGACCTTGACGGCGAGGCCCTTCGGGTCGAGATAGAAAACCGGCTTCTTGCCGGCGGCGATCTCCGGCATGTTCTTGGAGGTGTAGACGGGCTTACCGAGCAGCGTATAGCCCCACTTAGAGGTGAAGTCCTTCTGCAGAAGGTAATTGCCCTCACCATCCTTGAGCTTGCGGATCGCGCTGCGGGTCTTGCGCGTCATCAGCCAGATGCAGCCATCCTGCAGCTTATCGGGGATGCTGTCCTGCAGGTCGATCAGCTCGTCGGAGGTGATCGCGGTAGACGCAGCGGTCGTGACGGCCGCGCTTGCCGAAGAAAGGCCCTCGATCTTGTTCGTGGTGCCGTTGATCAGCTCGTTCTCGATCCAGTCCGCAGCGGCCTCGGCCATCTTGCGGATGACAAAGGAAACAATGTCGAACTTGGAGTTGTTGACGAGGGAGATGGACACCTTGGACAGCGCACCGGCGAGGAAGCCGGACAGGGAGATGCTGGTAGTCTTGCCGGCGGTGCTCGTCAGCGCAGAGAACTCGGTGGCATAGGCCATCGTGATCTTCTGCGTGCTTTCGTCATACTTGGGGATGTTGAGCGTGCCGCCGACATTGTAACGGGTCGCCATGGAAAACAGCGGGGAGATCTCGATGACCTTCTCGATGATTTTATTGGCGATGCTCGTGGGGATCACGGCGCCGTTGTCGCCGGTGGTCATGTTGACCGCCGCACGGGTCTCCACATCGGGCACAATGCCGCGGATATAGCACTCAAATGCACGGGTCTCCACTTCCTCCTGAGAACGCTGCTCCGTGCCGCCGGCAGGCTTGTCGACCTTCGGCTGAGAAGCTTCCACGACGCCTGCGGCCCCGAGGGTATCCTCGATGGAACGCAGTTCCTGCATGATGGAGGCATACTCGCCCTGCTCAGCCTCGTTGAACGAGCGGGTCTCGGTCTGGCAGGTCTGCACCATGCCTTCCAGCTTGGTGATCAGCTCCGTCTGGCGCTCTTTATACTTCTTGACGTTGATAGGGATCATTCTCTCATTCTCCTTTTCATCTTGTAGATTTCTACGGTTTTAGAGGCGACGAACATCATGGATTCGTCGCTTCCGGTGATAGTGTGGGTCTCTTCTTCGACCTTGCGCTCGGTCTGTCTGGCGTAATCGACGCCCTCATCGCCGACCATCACGTCGGCGCGGTACTCCACGAGGATCTCATCCTCACCGCGCGTTTCGATGCTCGTGGCAATGTACGCGGGCGTCTTATCGAGAATGGAGACCTCTCGCAATTCGATATCATGGAGCGTGCGGTGGCGCATACCGTTGTCATCCGTGCTCCAGCTATCCTGCTTCTTGACGAAGCCAAAGGACCAGCCGCGCAGCTCCTGCTTCTCGGCCGCCGCAACAACTGCCGGATCTGTGACCGACGGCGCGACCGCGCGCAGACCAATGTTGTCCTCGCGCAGCTCAACGGACTTGTCCTCTGTGGAGCCGAGGATCGTCCTGTGATTGAACCGCAGTTCGATCGGGCCTCCGGCCGCAATGGCTTTGGCAAAAGCGCCCGCCGCGATCTTTTCGATATACGGGCCGCTGCGGTCATGCAGTACGCGCGATTCGCGCTCGACGACATTGACATAGCCGCTCACGCACACGCTCTTTTTCCCTGCTTTGTCAGCTCTGATTTCTACCTGCAAATTGCTTCCCTCCTTTCTCGATACTGGCCCATTCCTTGGTGTTCGGTGTATAGATCATCTTGGTATCGGGATCGTAGATCACGGTATCCAAGCCAAGGCGGATAAATTTAAGCCCCAGCGGATTGCGGCCTTCGTCATAGCGCACCTCGTCGAGCTGCAGCCAGCCGTTTCGGACGGCGATCTCGTAGGCTTGGTAGCGCGCGAGCATATCCGTTCCATCGAGGGCGTCCATGTCGATCTCAAAGGCAAGCGCGCCCTTCTCGTTCTCCAGCAGGCAGAAACGGTTGAGCGCCGTCTGCAGCGCGGTCACGACCGGCTTGATCGCGAAGCGCACGGTGTTCTTCAGGTCCTCGGCCGACGCGCCGCCCTCAAAAATGGATGGTGCGATGCCGAAGAGGTGGTAGATCTCACGGGCGTTGGTGTTTTTGTTCTCATTGAGCTGGCTGTCCACCGCCGTCTGACCGGCGTCCTGAAACTCAATGCCGTCGTTGAGCACGGCGACGGTCTCATCGCTGTCGCTGCTGTAGAGCATCCTCCAGCCCTTCCGAAGCTCATCGACCGCGCTCTGCGTCAGCTTTCTTCCCGAAGCAGCCTTCAGGAAGCCTTTCTTTGCGCCGGTACGCACCATGCGGTTCTCATACTTCAGCGCATTGAGCATCAGCTCCAGCTGCATCGGGTTTTCTGTGACGAGACCGGTGCCGGTCGCGCCGTCCTTCGTGTTGCGCAACAGCCGGAATATCTCATACGCACGGTACTGCCCGCCGCCGATCAGGAAATGCGCTGACTTGAAGATCGGATCGGTGCCGACCTCGATGCCGACCTGGTTCGGATCGACATAGAACAGCCCCTCGATCCGATTTTTGCCCCACGCGACGTAGGTGTAGCCATTCCCCGCGAGCAGATAGTCGCGGATCAGCGTGCATTTCCAGGAAAAGGCGTCAAGAAGATCTCCCGTCTCCTGATTGAGCAGTCTCAGGCGGTAATCGTCGGTCACTTCCGTCGATTTCCCGTCTTCTGTGCGGTAAAGCCGAATCGGCAGCGAAGCGATCGTCCCCGCGACAAAATTGACGCTGCCGCTGACCGCCGGAATATTCAAAATGCTCGCTACCGTCACGGCGCTGCCGCCCAGAGCGGCCCGCAGCGAGATGTCCAGGTTCTTATCATCGAATGCCTGCTCGCTGCGGATCTCGATTGTTCGGCCGAAAAGCCTCATTTTGTCACCTCGTACTTCATCAAATCACGATCGCGCCCCACTCAAGAGCCTCTCCGAAGAGCGTATTCTGCTGCAGCATGTGGACGGCGTTGATCAGCGCCACCACCATGTCCACCTTTCCCACCGAGCGCTTCTTGTTCACATACCGGTTGAGGTTGGTATCAAAGGTGCAGCGGGCATTTTCAAAGTTGATCTCCAGCAGATCGTTGGGCTCATAGGCAAATTTGCCGTCTGTAATCATCTCAGAGAGCCATTTCGTCGCCGGATGCAGCACGCTGGAGTGCTGCTTCACCTCGCACACCGTATAACCGGCGCTCGCTGGGTGAAATTCGTTTGCTTCGCGGCCGTTTTCCCATTTCTGGGCAGAAGAGAGGCAATTCATACGGTCGAAACCGAGCCCCATGACCGTGACGCCGTATTTCGCCTCGATGTTAAAGACGAAATCCTCAACCACGGCGTAGTCGATCGTCCGGTCGCCGCAGGCAATGCACTTCATAGCGCGGATAAACTGCCGGTAATCGATTTTTTCAGCGCGGCTCTTCTCCTCGATGCGCCCTTCCGGGACGAACGCGACGACATCGGCGAGGATTTTTTCACTTTCCTCGTCATAGGCTGCCATCGCAACGGAGGTGTTGTCGTTCGTCATGGACAGGTCGACGCCAAGATAGACTTCGCGGCCGGTCCAGTCGATGTGCTCGACCTTGCAGGCCTGCACATCCGCCACAGGGATATACGTCTCCGTACCGATGCCCTGGTAGATGATATTGCAATGCTTGCAGAGGAAGTTTTCGCGCCGACCCTCGACCTCGATGGCGGCTTGGCGCTTCTGCTTCAGGTCCTCCATGATCTCCGGTACTTCCAGAGCAAGAGGATTTCCGTGCATCAGGATCAGATCGTCGCTCATCCAGTTCGTCGGATCGTCCGGCTCATAGAGCAGCGCGAAGACCGTCTCGTCGTCGATGATGCTGTCGAGGATCTTCTTGGCATAGCCGATCTCATCCTCAAAGGGATTCTTGGTCTTCGGATACTTCGTGGAGATCACGCAGCCGAGCTTGTTGAGGATCGTCAGCTGACCGGAGCGCATAGCCTCCAGTGCGTAGGCATTCGGCAGCGCGCCAACCTCGTCGGCAAGGAACACGCTCGGAAGCTTACCGTCAAGGCGGCTCGTCGAGTAATTGAGCGGAAAATATGTATTTTCCTGCACGTTGCAGACGATGGAATCGCGCAGGATCTTAAACTTGTCTTTGCCCTTCAGCTTCCCCATCAGCGCCGGCGAGCTGCGGATGATCTCTTCAATGGCCGTTTTTACCTCACGGGAGAGCGAACCATCCGGCGCAACGGAATAGAACTTGGAAAACTTCGGCTCTGTGAGAAGCAGAAGGATAAACAGCACCGCCACAAGGAAGGTCTTGCCGTTCTTTCGGCAGATCTCCAGAATGGCCGTCTGATACCGGCGCTTTGCGCGGTTGCTGCGGTACACGGTACAGAGCACCGCCACGATGAACAGCCATTGGAAGCCGGCGAGCGCCTCCGCCACCGTCTGATAGGCTTTCAGGCCCTTCGGCATCACCAACAGCCTCAGCAGGCGCATAATCTGATCGAGCTTATCTTCGTCGATGATGTACTTCCGACTCTTGCCGTTGGCGACCTGGATAAACTCGGCGCATTGCAAGATCACATATTTCGGGGACTTCACCTCGCCTTTGAGCACCTTCTGCGCATACCGGTAGGCCGGGTGTGCTTTGATCACTTATCGGCGCCCCCGTTCATGGCAGTGGCGAGCGGATCATCGGCGTCGGCTTTTCCCTGCGCTGCCATCAGGCCCATCTTGGCCCGCGCCGCGGGAGAAAGGCACAGCTCCGCGCAGCAGCGCAGATAGCTCTTTTCGTAGCGCTCACGGCTGGCCATGAAATTGGCGCTCGCCATCAGCTCCGGCTTGCCGTTGATCATGTCGTCCATGCACTCCTTGCGCTCGATGCTGATGGCAAGGTTCGTGAGCATATAGACGTCGCCGGCATTAAGGATCTTCGTCGGCTTCAGCAGGGCGAATACTTCGCGGAAGATCTGCCGCTGCCGATCGTTGAGATATTCGGGAGGCTCCAGCGTATCCACGGCGTCGCCGCGCAGCTGCTCCTCCGCATCAAGGCGGGCAGCCTTCTCGGCTTTGGTCTGGTGGCCGCTTTTCACGGCCGCACTCTTCGCTTTTGGCATCGCTGTCTCCTCTCTTGGAATTTCGTTGCAGGAAAATGGTGTGCCCAGAGGACTGCTGTTCGGTCGAGACGAAGGTCTCCTCGTCAGGTCGGGCCCCACCGGGGGGATGTCACAGCAAGCTCGTGCAGGTAATCGCGCGGTATCTCGCCGTCGTCAGCCATCTTGTGGTGCCAAGGACATGCAGTGATAAGGTTCTCGTCATCCAGCCTGCGGTCAAAGCACTCGGCCAACGGCTCGATGTGATGCACCGACAGCCTCACGCGAACAGCTGAATAAAGCCTGCCGTCATAGCGGCCATATTTGCCGTCGTTGCAGATCCGGCACAGGTGGAAATCACGCTGCAATATCGCAGACTGCTTTGTCTTCCACGCATAGCTCCTGCGGAATTTATCCGCCTGGCTCTGCCTCGGTCGGTCATATCTCGGCTTCTTAGGGCAAACATATCCGACAGGATGCGCCCCGCCGCAATACGGACATGATCTCAGCATCGCT
>CAKTVG010000040.1 GCA_934622035.1 uncultured Oscillospiraceae bacterium | reverse complement strand
CGTCCATACCGACACAGCGCTGGAAGCAGCTGGCCGTTTTCTGGCCGAGCAGGCGCTGCATCTTGACCTTCTTCACAAGGTCGTCGGCAGACTGATGCAGGTGGGTGAAGCGGTTGACCTTGCGGCCGGTGAGATTGGACGTCGCGGTCATCAGGTCCTCATACTGCGGGTCCTGCGCGAGCGCATAGGTCATGGCGACGCAGTTGATGCTGGGGCGGATGATCGGGTGATCGACCCAGTTGTCGATCTTTTCGCCGAACATATAAACGCGGGTGTTGAGCTTGCGCAGAGAATCGATATATTCCTTGGCGGTCATCATGGCGTTATCCTCCTTGTTTTACCGATGGGAAGTCCGGCAATGCCGGACTTCCCTTGATTATTATTCCTTGGCAAGATTCTGATAGCTTTCGAGGCGCTCTCTGGCGTCGCTCTCCGCCTTGGCGTAGAGCGTATCCGCCTTTTCGGGGAAGGAGAGCTTGAGCGAGGCGTAGCGGTTCTCGCCCATGAGGAACTTCTGGAAGTCACCGGTGGGCTGCTTGGAATCAAGCGTAAACGGGTTCTTGCCCGCTTCCTTGAGTGCGGGATTGTAGCGATAGAGGTGCCAGTAGCCGGCCTTGACAGCCTTCTTTTCCTCGGCTTGGCTCAGACCCATGCCGCATTTCGGGCCGTGCTCGATGCAGGGGCAGTAGCAAATAACGAGAGAGGGACCGTCGTAGGCTTCCGCTTCGCGGATAGCCTTGAGCGTCTGTGCGGGATCGGCACCCATAGCGACCTGCGCAACGTAGACGTAGCCGTAGCTCATTGCCATCAGGCCAAGGTCCTTCTTCTTGGTGACCTTGCCGCCGGCGGCAAACTTGGCAATCGCGCCCGCAGCGGTGGATTTGGATGCTTGTCCGCCGGTGTTGGAGTAGACCTCGGTGTCAAGCACGAGAATGTTGATATCCTGACCGGAGGCGAGCACATGGTCAAGACCGCCGTAGCCGATGTCATAAGCCCAGCCGTCGCCGCCGAAGGCCCAGACAGACTTCTTGGTCAGGTATTCCTGGTTCTGACGGATGAACGAGGCCTCGTCGCTTGCGTCATCGGCGAGAGCTGTAAGCAGCGCGTCGCTGACGGAGCGGGACTTGGCGGGATCGTTTGCCTCTTCCAGATAGGACTCGCATTCCGCCTTTGCGACGCCGTGCTCGGCAAGGGCTGCGACCTTTGCCGCAAGCTGACGGCGCACAGCGCTCTGACCGAGCAGGAAGCCGTAGGCGTATTCGGCGTTGTCCTCGAAGAGACTCATTGCCCATGCAGGGCCATGACCCTTGCAATCCGTGCAGTACGGCGAGGACGGCGTCGAGCCGCCATAGGCCGACGAGCAGCCGGATGCGTTGGCGATGTACATACGCTCACCAAAGAGCTGGCTGACGAGCTTGATATAAGGCGTTTCTCCGCAGCCGGCACAGGCGCCGGAGAACTCGAAATAGGGTTTGGCAAACTGGGAGGATTTGACATTCTTATCGCTGACCGCATCACGCTTGATAGCGACCTGCTCCACAGCGTAATTCCAGTTTTCGGCTTCCTTGAGCTGCCCCTCAAGCGGCTGCATGGCGATTGCCGTGTCTTTGGCGAGGCAGACATTGACGCAGCTTCCGCAGCCCGTGCAGTCGTAGGGAGAGACCTGAAGACGGTAGGTGTATTTGCCGTTCATGCCCTTAGCGGGGACGGTGGCAAAGCCGGAGGGCTTTTTCTCTTCCTCCGCGGCATCGAGCAGAATGGGGCGGATCGCGGCGTGCGGGCAGACCAGCGCGCACTGGTTGCACTGGAGACACTTGTCGGCATCCCACACGGGAACCTCGACGGCAGCGCCACGCTTCTCATACTTCGAGGTGCCGGCGGGCCAGGTGCCGTCCTCCAGACCGTACTTCTTCATCGTGGAGACAGGGAGCACATCGCCCTCCTGACGATTCATCACATCCACGACCTCGCGGATAAAATCAGGTACATTGCGCTTTGCGGGAGTGTCCTCGGCCTTGAGCCATGCGGCGGGAATTTTGATCTCGCGCAGATCGTTGAGACCGCGCTCAATGGAGGCGTTGTTCATATCAACAACAGCCTGCCCCTTTTTCTTGAAGTAGGTCTTATAGATAGCGTCTTTCATTTCCGTGACGGCCTGGTCAACGGGAATGACGCCGGTCAACTTGAAGAAAGCTGCCTGCAAAATGGTGTTGGTTCGGTTGCCGAGTCCGAGCTCACGGGCGATAGAGGTCGCATCGATGGTATAGAGCTTCGCCTTCTTTTCCGCGAGCGCACGCTTCATGGAGGCAGGCAGATGCCGCTCGAGTCCCTCCATATCCCAGCCGCAGTTGAGCAGGAACGTGCCGCCAACCTTAAGGTTTTTGACCATGTCGTACTTTTCCACATAGGACGGCGTGTGGCAGGCAACAAAATCCGCCGACTGGATCAGATAGGGCGAGCGGATCGGCTCCTTGCCGAAGCGCAGATGGCTCTGCGTCAGGCCGCCGGACTTTTTGGAGTCATACACGAAGTAGGCCTGGCAGTAGAGGCCTGTGGCGTGGCCGATGATCTTGATGGAGTTCTTATTGGCACCCACTGTACCGTCGGAACCCATGCCCCAGAATTCGGCGCTGGTCTGACCGACGGGAGAAGTGTCGATCTCACAGGTGACGGGCAGGGAGGTATTGGTCACGTCATCGGTAATGCCGACGGTGAAGTTGTTCTTGGGCGCAGCCTGCTTGAGATTGTCAAACACGGCGATGATCTGACCGGGGGTAGTATCCTTGGAGGAGAGACCATAGCGGCCACCGACAATCTCCATGGCAATACCGCTGGTTTTGTAGACGGAGCAAATATCCTGATAGAGCGGCTCGCCCATAGCGCCGGGTTCCTTGGTACGATCGAGCACCGCGAGCTTTTTGGCGGTCTTCGGGAGCGCAGCGAGGAAACGGTCCGCGGCAAAGGGACGGTAGAGATGCACATTGAGCAGGCCGACCTTCTCGCCCTTGGCGAGCAGGTAGTCGATGGCTTCCTTGGCGGTCTCGGCGGCGGAACCCATGAGGACGATCACGCGCTCGGCGTCAGGCGCGCCGTAGTAGTTGAACAGCTTATACTCGCGACCGGTCAGCTTGCTGATCTCTGCCATGTAGCGCTCGACTGCCTCGGGAATGGCATCGACCTTCTCGTTGCAGGCCTCGCGGCACTGAAAGAAAATGTCGGGGTTGACGGTCGTGCCGCGTGTCGCGGGATGCTCGGGGTTAAGAGAGTGCTTGCGGAACGCCTTGAGCGCGTCCATGTCAATCAGCGGGCGCAGAGACTCATAATCAAGCGCTTCGATCTTCTGAATCTCGTGGCTCGTGCGGAAGCCGTCGAAGAAGTGCAGGAAGGGCATACGGCAATGGATGGCGGAAAGGTGCGCCACCGCGCCGAGGTCCATAACCTCCTGCGGGGAAGAGGAAGCGAGCATCGCAAAGCCGGTGCTGCGCACGCCCATCACGTCGCTGTGATCGCCGAAGATGGAGAGCGCGTGCGCGGAGAGCGTGCGCGCGGAAACGTGAAATACGCCCGGCAGCATCTCGCCTGCGATCTTATACATATTGGGGATCATCAGCAGAAGTCCCTGCGAAGCGGTGTAAGTGGTGGTCAGCGCGCCGGACTGCAGCGAGCCGTGCACCGTGCCGGCGGCGCCGCCCTCGGACTGCATCTCGACGACCTGCACCGGTTCGCCAAACAGATTTTTTTTGCCGTTTGCTGCCCAGGCATCCACATGCTCCGCCATCGGAGACGAGGGTGTGATGGGGAAAATACCGGCAACTTCGGTGAATGCATACGAGACGTAAGCCGCGGCCTCGTTGCCGTCCATGATTGCTATGTTTTTTGCCATTGATCAAGCCCTCCTTGACTTAAATTGTTCCTCTTATGGTCTTTATTGTAGCGAAGCGGCAAAAGAAAAGATTTGCACGATTTCATATTTTTTTTGCCGCTTCTCTTGCGTTGTGAAAGGTATTCGCCGATACCGACGACGGGGTGAAATCCCCCTCATATATTAAAGTGTTGCCAGGAGGGCGGCATATCGGGGGCGACGGAGTAAAGTATCTGAAAATTGGCAAAGAAAAAGATGGATTCAGCAAAGCGGAGAAACCAAAGCACTGGTACAATGACCTCAATCAGCGGGAAGAGCGCTGAGCACAGAAATTTTGCCGGAAGAAAACCGGCTTATTTTAAGGAGGACATTATTATGGATATGAGTTATCTGAAAGACATGCCCATCGCCGTGCTGGGCGGCGGTGCTGTCGGCAAGACGATGGCTGCAGACTGCGCGATGGCGGGCAAAGAAGTTCGCATCTGGGATCAGCCCCGCTTCGCCAAGACGAACTTCCTGAACATTGAAAAGACCGGCATCACGCTCAGTGGCGCGCAGTTCAGCTTCTTCGGCTTCCAGCGCAAGGGCACCGCCAAGGTCGCTCTGGCCACCGACGATATGGCGAAGGCCGTCAAGGGTGCCGGCATTATCATTGTGGCTGCTGTTGCTGTGGCCCATGAGACGATCTTCCGTGAGCTCATTCCTCTGCTTGAGGACGGTCAGGTCATCCACATTCTGCCCGATAACTGCGGTACGTTCGTTATGCGCAAGCTCATGCGCGAGATGAACTGCACCAAGAAGGTCATCGTCGGTGCGTGGTACACTGCTCCCTACGGCATCCGCGTCGTCCGCCGCGGCGGTGTTGTGACCAACGAGTGCAAGGTTGAAGACCGCATCACCACCATCCGTGGCTGCGCTCTGCCCGACACCGATACCGATGACTTCATGGCGTCCGCCTGGTACATCCCCGCGTTCGACGCCATCATGGACGCTCACGGCGAGGTCACGATCTCCAAGAAGGGCGAGGAGTTCCATCACGGCTTTGTCCGCGGCAACACCGTGCTCGATATCAACCTTTCCAACGTCAACCCGGTCATCCACGTTCCCGGCGCTGTCCTGGGTGCTGCGGTGATGCAGAACTTTGACACCGTTCTCGGTCAGGAGAAGAAGAATTACTCCCTCTACGGCTTCGCTCTGTGCCCGGCCATCGCCGAGGTTCAGGCCAAGTTCTGGGAGGAAGAAAAGGCGCTGGCTGCCAAGATGGAAGTTGGCCTGTGCACCGTCAACTACGAGGACTTCTTCTCCCGTACTACCATGTACGGCAAGGAGTACATGGGTCCTGACTTTGCCGTTCCCTTCACCGAGCGCTATGAGAACTTCTACGGCGACGGCCCCTTCGATCTGGAGAACCGCTACATCACTGAGGATGTTCCCGTTGGCTGCTATCTGATGAGCCAGCTTGGCAAGAAGTATGGCGTTGCCACCCCGATCATCGACTCCATGATCCTGCTTGCCAGCACCATGCTCAAACGCGATCTCGCCGGCGAGAGCAAGTACACGCTCGAGTACCTGGACATCGGTCACATGACTCACGAGCAGCTGCAGGCCTACCTGCGCAAAGGCGTTTATACCGCAAAGTAAGGCTTTTCTTGCCGCCTGAAATGTGGCTTGCACGAGGCGGATGCATTGTATGTATCTGCGCGGGCAACAGTATCATTCTATAAGGTGCAGCGGGCACAGGGAAAGCATTCCCTGTGCCCATTGCACGTGTATGTTTGAAGAGGCAGATTTCGAGTATTGCCAAATCAAGAATTCTTATATTGCCGACACCGGGCATAGTTGCTATACTGAAAGAAAAAAGAAAGGGAGGCAAGACACTATGAGACTGGAGCAGTCACAAAAGCTGATACAGAGGTTGGCCCTGACACAAACGATGCGCCAGTCGTTGGATTGCCTACAGCTCTCCGCGCCAGAGCTGACGGAGTATGTACAGGAGATCGCGCTGTCGAACCCTCTGCTGGATGTGCAGGTACCGGCATACTATGAAACAGAACTACCGACGGAGATGATACCGTCCCAATACGATGCCATCGAGGTGCGCGGCGAGGACTCATGGTACGGTATCCTGCGTGACGGGGATAACATGCCCGACATCGCGGCCTATCTGACACGGGAGAAGACCCTCCGTGACCACTTAAATGAACAGATTGGGCAGATGGAATTGGTGGATGACGAAACGCTGCGGCTGTGCCGCTTCCTGATCGACTGCCTGGATGAGCGGGGCTATCTGGACTGCCCGCTCGAGGAGCTGTCGCAGGAATTCGGTATTCCCTTCTTTTCGCTCGAGCAGGCGTTGTACGCCGTGCAGATGCTTGACCCGCCAGGAGTGGGGGCACGCAGCCTTGCCGAATGTCTAACGCTGCAGCTTGCCCAGAGCCGTTCATTTGACTCGCTGACGCTGTCCATTGCCCGTGACGGGTTGGAGCTGCTGGGAAGGCGCGACTACGGCGGCCTTGCCGCGCTGTTGGGCGTGAGCATGGGCGAGGCAAGGCAGGCAGCGGCGAAGGTGCAGGGACTCAACCCCGTTCCCTCGCGCAGCTTTGCGAGCGGTGAACAAGTGGCCTGCATTGTGCCAGATGCGGTGTTTTCTGTGGAGCGGGGAAAGCTTGTGATCGAGCTGAATGAGCGCATCCTGCCGCGGTTGTCGGTGAACGCAGAATACTCTGCGCTGCTGACGAGCTCGCCTGACCTCGAAGTACAACACTATGTGAGGGAAAAACTTAGCGAGGCACAGGCGCTCATCCGTGGTATGCACACGCGCTGCGATACGCTTTTGCAGCTGCTGACGCTTGTTGGCACGGAGCAGCGTGACTACTTCTGCGCAGGCGGAGAGCTCGTGCCGGTCACGATGCAGCAGATGGCGGAAAAAATGGACGTGAGCACCTCTACGGTGAGTCGAACAGTACAAAGCAAATACATCCAGTTTCAGGGAAAGATACTGCCTTTGCGCGGCTTTTTTACCACTGCTATTCGCGCTGACGCTGCCATATCTTCTCATTCGGTCAAGCAGCGCATCCGCAGCATGATCCAGGCTGAAAATCCGAGCACACCGCTTTCGGACGAGGCGCTACGGCTGGCGCTTTCGGCGCTTGGTATCGAGGTGAGCCGCCGCGCAGTGGCAAAATATCGCATGTCGATGGATATTCCGTCCTCGTCCCAACGCAGAAAGCGCTGAAGGCGCAAGAGTGGTTTGGCGTATATAACATCTTTAATATCAGTGATCTTTTGTGATATGCAGCAGACTCGGAGAATCTTTCTTTGGGCCTGCTGCACAGTCTTTATTTCTGCAAAATATTTTGCAGGCGCAAAGAGTGCGCAAACTATTTTGCACGTACCGTGCTATTCAAAATAGTTAAAGAACCTTAACAGCGGAACGATCCTTTTGTAATTTTAGCCAAAATTGCGCTCTGAAAAAGCAGAGATTAAGGGTCAAACAAAAGCGAAAAAGTGCGATATTAACAAATTTATAGAAAGTTAGCAAACGAAAAGCTGAGGTTGGCACAGCGATTGCTTTTTATAAAACAGAAAGTTTAGCCGGTTACTTTCTCGTAACAGGCGAGCATAAGGAGGAGTCTTGATATGGCAAAAGCATACCTTGATAGGATTGAAGCGCTGCGTCAGCAATATTTGGCGACCCGTGTGGACATGGACGTATATAACGCCAAATACGTCACCGAGGGGTTCAAAGATACAGAGGGCCAGCCGTGGATCATCCAAAAGGCGACTGGTTATAAGTACGAATGTGAGCGCAAGCAGATCTACATTCAGGATCACGAGCTACTGGTAGGCGGCGTCGGCTTCAAGCCCCGCTGCGGTATCCTGAACCCCGACAGCGCTTCCGGCGTCATCGAAAAAGAAGTGGACACCATCAGCACTCGTCCGTTTGACCCGTTCTATCTCAGCGAAGAGGGCAAGAAGGTCTACCTCGAGGACGTGAAGGACTACTGGAAGAACAAGTGCGTGCTTGACCGCTGGAACCTGATGCTGCCCGAGGATGTGAAGAAGCTGCGCGCCAACGGGGCGATCTTTATTGACCGCAAGGCCGTCCGCGGCTATGGCGAGACCACGGTCGACTGGAGACTCCTGCTTGCCAAGGGCATCGGCGGTATCAAGGCGGAGGCGGAGGAAGCGCTTGCCAAGCTGGACGACGCTGTCCCCGGCGATCTGGAGAAGTCTTTCTTCTACAGATCCGAGATCATGGTCGCCGATGCGATCATTCACCTCTCGCACCGTCATGCCGACCTTGCCGAAAAGATGGCCGGCGAATGTAAGGATGAAAAGCGCAGAGCGGAGCTGCTTAAGATTGCAGAGGTCTGTCGCTGGGTGCCGGAGCATCCTGCACGCAATTTCTATGAGGCGTGCCAGTCCATCCTTTCATATGAGTATGCCTGCTATATGGAGCAGAACGCTTCGTCCTACAACCTCGGTCGCCTTGACCAGTATCTCTATCCCTTTTACAAAGCGGACAAGGAAGCCGGTATCCTGACCGACGACGATGCGCAGGAGCTGCTCGACTGCCTGTGGATCAAGATCGCGGAGATGTCCCTGTTCCAGGATGAGGTCACCGCGCAGTATGCGGCCGGCTATTGCATCACCGTGCAGACGAGTTGTGGCGGTATCGATCAATACGGTAACGATGCGACGAATGAGCTTTCCTACATGATGATCCAGGCGACGATGGATGTGAAGTTCAAGGAGCCGAATCTCTCTGTTACCTACAGCATTGCCAAGAACCCCGATTCGCTGCTGCACAAGGCGGTCGAGGCAATCGGTATGGGCCTGACTATGCCCGCTATCTACGCCAACGATGTGGGCATCCGCATGATGCTCAACAAGGGCGTGCCGCTGAGCGAGGCGTGGGACTGGAATCCCTGCGGCTGCGTGGAGACCAACCTCTCCGGCCGTCTCAAGGAATACACGGATATTGCGGATATCAACATGGGCGCAATGGTCGAACTGGCGCTCAACGACGGCAAGAGCCGCATCACCGGCGAGCAGGTGTCCGTTCATACCGGAGACCCGCGCAATTTCAAGACGTTTGAAGAATTCTTCAATGCTGTTAAGACACACATCAACTATGTTGTAGACGCTATTACGTCCGGCGACCAGCTGCTTGACTATCTGAGCATGAATTACCGTCCCGTGCCGGCACTGTCGCTTGGTTTCCCGCATTGCATGGAGGTCGGCAAGGATTACAGCCAGCCCGGTGCTGCCAAGTATACGGTGGGCGGCGGCGTGATTACCGTCGGTCAGGCGGACATCGTAAACTCCATTGCTGCCGTCAAGTATCTTGTGTACGACGAAAAGAAGCTCACGATGGATCGCCTCATCAAAGCACTGGATGCGAATTTCGAGGGCTACGAGGACGTGCAGGCCATGTGCC
>CAKTVG010000039.1 GCA_934622035.1 uncultured Oscillospiraceae bacterium | reverse complement strand
CGCCGAGCGCAAGGGCTTCGAGAAAGGCTATGCCGACGGAGAGGCCAAAGGAATCGCAGATGGCATGGCCCAAGGTATGGCCCAAGGTAAGGCTGAAGGTAAGGCTGAAGGAATAACCGAAGGTAAGACCGAAGTAGCCAAGGCCATGCTGGAAATCGGTATGCCGATAGGGCAGATCCTACAGTTGACCGGGCTTACCGAGAAACAGGTAAAGGCATTAAGGTAATGACCCGAAAAGCAAGGCGACCGGTGATCCCGGTCGCCTTGTTTTAATAAGCAGGTTTAAAGTTAAAGAGGGTTACCTTGCGAAATACATGCTCTCTCCATTGCTTCCGTTGTAGTTCGCCTGATAGACCACATCGTAACTGCCAGAGATTGTGGAGTTGTCAGCTGATGTTGCCTTGGCGATCGAAACACCACAGATGTAGTATTTTCCGTTGCTGGTCTTCTGACCGGCACCGAAGTACTGGTACTTCAAGGTCTTGAAGTTGTCCTTCGCTGTAAACCAAAGCCAATCATAGTTGGTCTCGGAGAAATCCTTAGGAGCGAAGTTGTAGTTGCCCCAACCGTTTCCTCCCGAGCACTCAGGCAAGTAAACGCAGAACTTACCGCCACTTAGCGACTGAGACTTGCGGCGGTCAAGGAACAGACCCACCTTGGCTGTCTTGTTCTTGTAGTCAATCTCGACGCATGCGTCAAGGATCGAGTCGAGGTAAAGTCCCTTGACACCCACGTTGTTGACATGCTCCGCACCATTGGCGTCCGCCAAAGTCTCCCCGTTGAGAGGATTGCCGAATGTCACCGTTGTCTTGTCAGCGTTCACGCTTCCCTTACCCAAAGTCTTGTTTGGATCAAAGAGTTTGGAATATAACGTCCAGGAACCCTTGAAATCGGCAGGAGAAAGCTGAGTCACGGTGATCCTTGAGCCGGTGGTAAACTCGATTGTTGCGGTACGAGGACTTCCTGTAGTGTTCTCCGTCCAACGAACGACACCGTCCTTGTAGGTAAGCCATCCCTTGTCAACCGATGCATCGCCTCCAAGAATAGGACGATAGCCAGCCTTGTCGTTCTTCCACAATTCGAGTTGCTCAGGCTCGGTAGGCACACGTGCCTCGACCTTGACCTTGCAGGACGCCGTCTTCCCACCGTCGGTTGTCGTGGCTGTCACCACAGCCTCTCCTGTCGCCTGTCCGGTAACAACGCCGTTCTTGTCAACAGTTGCGATGTCCTTGTCCGACGTAGACCATGTCACAGACTGGTCAGTGGCGTCGGAAGGATTGACTATGGCCACCAATGTGGCTGTCTCATTTTCATAGACAGTGATCTCCGCCTTGTCAAAAGACACACTCTGAACAGGCTTAGGATTGACAATGATCTCACTGGTTGCCTTAAAACCACCATCGTCAGTGGTGACGGTGATGGTAGTGGAACCAGGAGACAGAGCCACAACTCTACCAAAGTTGTCAACAGACGCGACCTTTGCATCGGAAGACGCCCATTTGAAGTACTTGCTGGTCGCATTATTTGGCGCTACGGTCGCTGTCAATTCCGTATGCTCACCGGCTGTCAGAGTGACCTTGGCCGGACTTATTGAGACACTCTCGGCCTTTACGAAACTTTCCTCATCCTTACATGACGAGACGAATGCCATCGCAAAAACTGAAAGAACGCCCAATATCAATAATTTTGCTTTCATATTCATAATTCATTAATAATTCCATGATTAGTCTGCCCAATGAGTGTTGGTAGTGGTCTCGGATCTTGGAATCGAAAGAACCATCTCATCAACCGACAACGTGCCTGTCCTGTAGTGGTTGTTTGATCCCGTGCGGTTGACACTGATGTTCCAACGCTTGTTGTTGTAGAATTCACGTCCACCTTCGCACCACATCTCGATGCGGGTCTGAAGCTGGACCATCTGGAGTGCGGACATCCCCGACATCCCGCTGTAGTTATCACAGGTGAGAGTCGGCTTGCCGGCTTTGGTACGGGCGGCGAGCAACTTGTTGAGAACCTCTTTGGCCTTGGCATCCTGTCCACTCTGGGCATAGGCCTCGGCAAGCATCAGATAGGCCTCGGAAGAACGGAAGATGTAGTTGTCACAAATGATCTGATGGTCACGCACGGTCACACCCTTAGCGAAAGTCGCGGCGAATTTCATACTTGAATATTCAGGAATCTGCTGCTCCAGAGTCTTCCCATCCGAATCAAGGATGTACTTGTAGTTGGCTGTGGATGTGGTGAATATGTCCTTTCGGAAATCATTCGCGTCAATCTTGTCATAGAGCCTTGAGTCAATCCGAGGCGGCTCTCCACTCGAACCGGCCACACCATTGGCGAATATGTTGAAGAATGACGATGTGTAGGTGTTCGAGCCGGCGCCACTGATGAATCCCATCAAGGCCTCAGGGTTGGCGGCCACGACAAGGAAGGCGTTATCCTCAGACTTGCAGTCCTTGGTTCCATCGCAATAGGCCTTGAAATCCGCATCCTTCGCACCGTAGTTCGCCTCCTTGATGAAATTAGGGAACTTGCTGACAATCTCAGACGCAGCCTTGATACAAGTGTCCCAATCCCCGGACCACAGAGCGGCACGAGCAAGAAGGAACTGAGCCACGCCACGGTCAACATCCTTAGGCTCTGTCGTATAGCCCATTTCCGCAAGATCCTCGACAGCCTCGGTAAGATCCTCAAGGATGAACTTGTAGGTGTCCGTGGCGGAAGAGATAGGCGCAGGATCGTTTGTACCGTAAGACTTATATATAGGCATTCCCTTTCCGTCCTTACCACCATTGGTATAAGCCGGCTGGAAGCGCTCCATAAGCTGCATGTAGGCGTACGCGCGGACCGCAAGAGCCTGTCCACGATACTTTCTGGCATTAGCTCCGGCTTTAGCCGCCTCTGGCGTGAGGTAGAGGAGAGCCTTGTTGGCTCCCGTCAGCATGCTGGCGCTAAGAGCGTAATAAGGGTAGGTGTTGTCAGTGAGGCTGAAGGTCTTGATGAGCTCATAGGCTGTCTCATGCCCACTGGACGCCGTCACGGCGGTTCCAGGTATGACATCGTTGCCTCTTAGGCTCATCAGGTAGTCCTGGTCAATCTGCGAGTTGAGAGGATAGGACGAATAACCTGTCCATGTCTGACCTGAGATGTTGAAGAAATTCTCAAGCCCTGTGCCGACAAGATTAATAATCAAGTTCTTGGCACTCTCATCTCCTTCTTCAAGAATCTTCTGAATCTGCTCGTCCGTGATGTTGTTAGGAGGAGCGACATCCAGAGACTTGCATGAGCTCAGGGAGAAGGCGGCCAGCAAGGCGACCGCTATGTAATTTATGTACTTTTTCATAATTAACATTTTCTTAAGAAATTAAAAGTCCAGGTTTATTCCGATAGTGTAGGTACGCATATTCGGGAATGTGTAGCTGTCCACATCGTTATAGCCACCGGAAGCGGACATTGTAGGATCTATGGCCTTCGCCGCCGAGAGGATGAACAGATTGTCAGAAGAAGCGAACACCTTGATGTTGCTTACGACCTTGTCGATGCGAAGCTTGTTGAGAAGCGACTTGGAGACATTGTAGCCCAAAGTAAGGTTCTTCAGACGGAGGTACGAGGCACTGAAAAGGCTCTCGTCGGTGAAGCTCCAATTGCCGCCATTGGCGGAAGTACCGCTGAAATAAGAGTTCTCTCCGGCAGGGTACCACTGCATAGGGAAGCCGGCTCCCGTGTTGTCCGGTGTCCAGGTGTTACCCTTCACATCCTTGGAGACAAACATCATCCTATACATCTGGGCGTCAACCACATTATAGAGGTATTCCGCATAGTTGCGGCTGAAGAACTTTCCTCCGATCTGATAGGCGAACTGTGCGTTCACGTAGAAGTTCTTGTAGGAGAAACTGGTGTTGAAACCACCTTGGAATGTAGGGATGGCGCTGCCGACCTCGTACTTGGAAGCATTGGCGTAATTGGTTGTCTTCACGCTGCCGCCGACCTCGGTGTCCTTATACTTACCTGCCGCGTGGTCAGCTTCGGTGACCCTATGGAAGTACATAGGAAGACCGCTGTTCTGATCGATTCCGGCATATTTGTACATGTAGAGACTGAACCAGTCCCGACCGATGCCTCTGAGATAAACATTGGCCGCTTGCTGGGAGCCTCCGGCGGAAGCCCAAGAGCCTTGGTTGTCTTCCCATGTTCCATCAGGAAGTCCCTCGGCGTGGGCAGGGATGGCATCATCAGGAAGGTCGGTTAGTTTGGTGGTGTAGTGAGTGATGTTGAACGCCACGTTCCAGCGGATGTCCTTGGTTCTGATGATGTCGGCGTTGATGTCAAGCTCAATACCACGGTTTGTCAACTCTGCGATGTTGCGAGGCAGCGTTGTCTGTCCCATTGCAAGATATGAAACCGGCTGATTGAATTGAGAGTTGCCAGTGACACGGTTGTACCAGTCAAAGGTGAGGTCAATCCTGTTGAAGAGGGTAAGATCAAGACCCACGTCAAAAGTTTTGGTCTCTTCCCAAGTGAGCTGCGTGTTCACGAGACCTCCCATAGAAAGCTTGTAGCTGTCACCGGTTGGTCTGCCTGTACCATTGTTCGTTGTCTGGTAGGTAGTGCTGTAACCCCAGGTTCTGTAAGTCTGGTAGCGGCCGATGCCGTTCTGGTTACCGATCACACCGTAGCTGGCGCGGAGCTTACCATTATTGAGCCAGCTGTCCCTGAGATCCTGCATGAACGATTCCTCAGTGAAGCGCCAACCGGCACCCACAGACCAGAATGTTCCCCATCTGTTCTCTTTTCTGAACTTGGATGAGCCATCACGGCGGACGGATCCTGAAACATAGTACTTGTCAGCAAATATGTAGTTGGCACGTCCGAGCCATGATCTCATTCTTTCTATGTCATGACCATAGCCTGGAGTCGGAGCGCTTCCGGCACCATAGTAGCGTCCCACAAAGTTGCCGGCCGCCAGGAATCCTGGTATGAACTCATCCGCGGACCCCCAGTTCACAGTCTGCTGCTCCCAATCGCTGTCTTCGAACAACGCCATCGCATCAACGTGATGTTTTCCAAAGTCCTGATTGTATGTGAGCCGGTGCTGTAGATTCATCACCTCGATGTCGTTCATCCTCTTGCCGAAATATCCACCGATGCTTGCGGCGCGGCCGGTCGTTCCATTGTAATAGACGGTCGTTGTCCGGTTGATCTTGTCATAGGCGAAGTCTGTCCTGAAAGTGAAGTGATCCAGAAAAGGAATCTCGATGTAGGTACGGGTGTTCAGAGTAGAGGTAAGATCCTCACGGATGTCGTTGTCCATCGCATACATGATGTCCGTTGATCCGTAGTTGTTACCCGTCTGTCCGAGAGGAGAATAGGTCGAGTTGTAGAGATAGTTGCGTACTTTGTCCCCATTCTTGTCATAGATGTAGTTACCTTCGGCATCGTGAGCGTAGAAAGGCACGATCGGTGTGTGACCATTGACATAACGAGTGATGTTACCCTGATTGGAACCGGAGTTACGCGCGGCCCAGTAAGTACCCTGATAGTTTGTCCTCGAACGGGTGTAGCCCACATTCGCACCAACCTTCAGCCACTTAAAGAGGTTGACGTTGATGTTGGCGCGGCCCGTGATGCGCTCGAACCTTGAATTAGGAACATAGGAAGGATCTGTAAGATAACCCAAAGAAAGGTAGTGATCCTCCTTGTCCGATCCACCGCTAGCGGAAAGATCGTACTGCTGACGGAAGCCGGTCTTAAGAAGAGCGTCGGCATAGGTGTCGTCGTAAAGAAGGGAAGCGTTAGGGTTGATCTTGCCGTCTGTACCGACGAGATACGCACCTGTCATTGTCGAACTCGCGGAAGAACCTGTGCCGTCAGGAGTGTAAGTTGCTCCAGGCACATTGTAAGCCATGTAGTTACCCAACATATTACGTCCGAAGCTATCGTTCAGGCCAATGTAGTTGAACAAGTGCTGGCTGGCGAACTCTGCGGCGGCATCGTGAGACACATTAGGATTGCCGATGTTGGTGTAATACTCCCCAGTCTCCTTGTTGAGTGCCGGACCGGCGCCATTTACACCATAGCGATAGGAGTTATAGATCGACTGCCAGAGATATTCATAGATTCCAGCGGCATTGTCAACCTGCCCTACCTTGTAGGAACCGACGGTGTTCCAGCCAGCGCGTGCCTGGAAACTGATTTTTGTCCTGCCACTGTCACCTCTCTTGGTGGTCACGAGGATGACACCGTTGGCTCCGCGTGATCCGTAGATGGCCGTTGAGGCGGCATCCTTGAGGACGGTGATGGAAGCGATGTCTTCCTGATTCATGTTTGACAGAGGGTTGTCTCCCTGGGCAGGAACACCATCGATGATCACGAGGGCGTTGGAAGCCCCGACATTGGTGGAGCCGAGACCGCGGACACGAAGACCAGCGTCGTTACCAGGCTGACCGTCAACAGAAGCATACACGATTCCAGGAACGGCACCTTCCAATGCCTTGGTCGCCGAAGAACTGTTCTGCGAAGCGATCAGTTTGTTGTCAATCTGCGTAAGGGATCCTGTGAGATCCTTGCGCTTGGCAGTACCATAACCGACGATGACAACCTCGTTGAGAAAATCAGCATCGCTCTTGAGAACCACATTGACCACAGAAGACGATCCGAGCCGTACTTCCTGAGATGTGTAACCAATGCTTGAGAAAACGAGGATAGCTCCCTTTCTGACATCTGTCAGACTGTAGTTACCATCCAAGTCTGTCATTGTGCCGGTCGTGGTGCCCTTTATGAGGACATTAGCGCCGACACAAGGCTCCCCAGCCTCGTCCGTGACCTTTCCGGACACGGCGGACTGGGCGAACGCCTGCACCCCAATAAGCAGAAGCGCAAGCAAAGCTGTGAAAAAACGTTTACCCATAAACTGTTATTTTAAAAATAATGGTTTTCTAAACGCGGGGTTTAGTTATATGTAATATATAAGGGATAATAATTATTGGCATTAGTGCATTATGCAATAGTTGTTAATTCGTTCAAAACATTGCAAAAATAGAGTATCGATTTTGAATTTTATGGTAATATTTGACAAAAACACTTCGAAAAATGACCGACTCAATCCTTTTCGCAAGTGAATGACGTTTCGCGCTATCTGTTTTGGCACGCATCAAGAGGCCTTGTTTCCTGTGTGGATTGTGTTTGCTTTATTCATCGGAAATCAGTTTCTTTGTGTGGCATAAACGAAATAACGAAAGATGCCGGAGTCGTTATAAAAAATAATCAAAAAAAACATAGTGCGGACAATCGCTCTGACTTTCGCCTGTTCTGTCTGCGCGACTATAGCAAGAAGCGCAAGCAGAGTCGTAATTAATCGTTTACCCATAAACTTTATTTAATAATGGTTTTGTTAATCCCCGCGTTTAGTAAAACATCAAGGTGATACTTTCCGCATAAATGCTCGCTAACATGGCTTTTAAGAGAGGGACAGACAGGAAGCAGACGGTGCTTTTCCCTGAGAGTCTGGACGAGTATGTCGCCGCGGAAAGCCCGATGCGGCTGATTGACACCTTCGCCGACAGTCTTGACATGATCGCCCTTGGATTCCACAGAGTCGAACCAGATGACATTGGAGCAGATGATCGCCAAGGCACACGAAGGGTACTTCGTCAGGGACGCCAGGGCGAAACCTGGTCATCTGCCCGCAGGGCGAGACACTGCGGACGATGGGCGAGCTGGTGGCCGGGATGGCAGAATGATAGTGCGGAAGCCCCGCTCGCGGGCCAGACGACACTGCCGGACGGACTCAACCCGCCGAGAATCGAGAATTTGGAAGCCACAACTATATTACGACAACCCTCCAGATATTGCAATGTCAGGAACTTTAAAAGCGACTTTTCAGACAGTCTGGGGGAGGGTATGACATGAATAAGGATGGCGAGCTTTCGTATGGTCTACCAAGGCACGATAACCTAAAAGTGAGACATTAAAATATGACCTATTCCTTCAAGTTCGAGAAGAAGCTCCGGACGACAGATGTCGGCTATGAGGAAATGGGTGGGAATGTCCCTGAAATGGGCTTTGAATATATTTTGAATGACTTCCATATCCTGTGGGCGGCGCACATAGACGCGCAGCAGATCAAAACGGAAGTTGACGCAGTCTTTGGAAATGTTGGAAGGCGCGACCAGATGCTCTACAACATCAATCGCCTCCTTGGCCTGCACACGGGCATCATCGGAGAACTCGCTGTTCTCTCCCTTTATCGCCGCCGTACCGGAGACAAAGACGATGTTCCCAAGAAGTCTGCCTCTCTCGAATTTAGGTGTGGTGCGGACGGCCTCCTTGCCAGATGCCAAAACTTCCCCCGAATATTTATGTGCGGGAATCTGCAAAGGATTGTCAATCGGCTTGCCAACTCCTTTGAAGCCTTTTATGGCATAGACAACGACCATAACTCCACCGGAGTCACAACCGATGCCCGTCGCCGCAGGATAGCCGTTTGACCATTCGGTTGTCTCATAGAAATCCGACCTTGCGTCATTGAACAACTGGTAGTTCTGGATACCATCATTAACGGCAGTGATGTGGCTGATATAGTTCCACTGCCGGACGATGTCCGAAACCGCGAACGATTCTGATTCAAGAATATTCCGGAGTCTGCCGAACACTTTGGCGGATTGTTCCCCGATGTCTCCGGCAGACGGAAAATGTATCCCTTGCGTCAGCAGTTCCTCACAGCCATCCGAGCAAAGGACAAAATAATCCTCATCTCTCTCGACTTTTGGCGTGCCCTTAATGTAAAGGATTTCCGCGACAAGCCTCTCGCCCATCGGTTTCTGTGACACATAACTCACAAGTGGACAATCTTTTAAAACGGAGGAGGTAGCGGATTGAAGAATATGATTATTCAGAAGGTAGGTGTCTTCGTCCGATGCCTCAAAGAAATAGGTAATGCTGGCGATAATATATTCATAGCCAATCCTTTCGAGAATGTCGGCACATTGCCTTTCCAATGCTCCGTCAACCGTGGAGGTGATTATTTCCGTGAATTTCTCCGTCATAAAAAAAGTTGTAGATCCGAGTGCAAATTTCGACATTTCTTTTGATATTCGAAATTCCAATTAGTGAGTATCACCGGAAAAGTTCGGAATAAACTTGCCGAAAAGTTCGGAATGATTTTATCAAAATCCGGCCAAATAACCGAACAAAACCAAGCCAAACAACCGAACGGAATCCGGCCAAATAACCGAACAAAACTTATTACCCTTGGAAAATCAAATAATTAGCCATAACTTTGCGGATAGATGAATTGAACTCTATTGGAATAATGGAAACTGGTTATAAAAGCAGAATAGCCGACCGCCTTTTAGCGAGGAAACTGGCAGGAAAAGGAGCGGTTCTTCTGGAAGGGGCGAAATGGTGTGGGAAGACCACGACCGCCGAACAGATTGCAAAGAGCATTCTGTATATGTCCGAAAGCGGGAAAATCGAACAAAACAGGCAGTTGGCAAAAATCAATCCGTCCCTTCTTTTGAAAGGAGATAAGCCACGCTTGATTGATGAATGGCAAGTCGCCCCTACATTGTGGGACAGTGTACGATTCGAAGCTGATCACAATGCTGGACTCGGGCTCTTTATTCTGACGGGATCATCTGTCCCTCCTGATATGAGTGAGGTCATACATTCGGGTACAGGAAGAATCGGGTGGCTCAAGATGAGGCCTATGTCATTGTGGGAATCGGGTGACTCCACTGGTGAAGTTTCGCTGGAAGATCTTTTTACCTCACCCGAATCAATCAGTGGCATCACATCAATGGATTTGGAAAGGATAGCGTTCCTCACTTGCCGGGGCGGTTGGCCTTTGTCGGTCAAAATGGATGATGAGATAGCCCTTGATCAAGCATTCGACTATATTGAGGCCGTGGAAAAGAGGGACATCTCAATGGCCGATGGAGTAACCCGGGACGCAGTGCGTACGCATAGAATATTACGTTCGTATGCGCGTCATCAAGGAGCGCAGGCCTCATACGGAACAATCAAGGCAGATCTGTCTTCAAATGAATCCGATAATTTCGACGAAGACACCATAGCATCATACATCTCTGCCCTCAAGAAGATTTTTGTGATTGAAGACTCGGAGGCGTGGAATCCCAACTTGAGATCAAAATCGGCTATCCGCACATCCGACACCAGATATTTCACGGATCCGTCCATTGCCACCGCCGCGCTTGGACTTGGTCCGGCCGACTTGATGAATGACCTCAACACATTCGGGTTGATTTTTGAGACTCTATGTGTGCGTGACCTCCGCGTGTTCGCGGAAGCGCTGAATGGAAAAGTGTATCACTATCGTGACAAGACCGGTCTGGAATGCGATGCTGTGATACATCTAAGAAACGGCTGCTACGGTCTCGTCGAAATCAAGATCGGAGGGGATGATCTGATTAGTGACGGGGTAAGGACGCTGAAAGCGCTGGAGGCGAAAATCGACCCTGAACGGATGAAAAAGCCTTCATTCCTTATGGTGCTGACAGGGGTCGGCCCCTATGCCTACAAACGAGAGGATGGGGTCTATGTCGTGCCGATCGGTTGCCTTAAGGATTAGCGGAGATGACACTCCAGTCGTGTAAGTAATTATGCCAAAAATGAAAGGACGTGCGAAATAAAAAACTCGTATCTTTGTCTGAATATATTAAAACCACAAACGACGAATGAAGAAAATTCTGCTTGCCGTCGCCTGCTGTGCGATGACACTTCTCGCCCAGGCGAACCCGGCCCACAAAGTTAAGATCAATGATGGCCTCACGGTCAGTGTGGAGG
>CAKTVG010000038.1 GCA_934622035.1 uncultured Oscillospiraceae bacterium | reverse complement strand
CAAGGTGGTCTTTATCGGCGGCACGGAAATTGAGATGGCACTATAAAGAGATTGAAAAACGCAAGGGAGTGAGATATAATGATTGTCGCAGTGTCACGAATCCCCCTACCAAAAACAGAAAGGTATCTTTATTGGGTACGGGTGGCAAGAAAAAGCACTTGCGAAAGCAAGTGCTTTTTCCATATCATCCGAGAGGAGTCAATACTATGGTTGAATGCGGTTCATTTGGAAGCTACCGTGCCTTCCGCATCGTCTCCGGCGAGCTGGAGTTGCGCGTATGTGAGCTTGGCGCAAGCCTGCTGTCCATGAAATTTGCCGGGCAGGAGTGCGTCATCGGCTATGACACGCCCGGGGGCTACGAGCAGGGCAAGAATTTCATCGGCATGATTGCCGGACGCTATGCCAACCGCATTGCCCGCGGCGAGGTCTCGATCGACGGAACGTCTTATCAACTCGACCGCAACGACGGGAACAACCATCTGCACGGCGGATATCCCGGCTTCCACCGCTGCCATTGGGCGGGGGAGGTTGTCGGCGAAAGCGCCGTGCGCTTCACGCTTCACTCCCCTGCCGGAGAGGCCGGTTACCCCGGAAACGTCACTGCAACCGTGACCTACCGCATTGAAAACGGCGTGGTACGCCTCGACCTCACCGGAGAAACCGATGCACCGACCGTCTTCGCCCCGACGACGCACAGCTATTTCAATCTGAGCGGCAAGGAAAACGCCTTGGATGCAGCGCTCTGCATCCACGCAGAGCGCCGCCTCCCGGTTGACGAAGAACTGATTCCCACCGGCGAGCTTGCCGCCGTGGAGGGCCGCTACGATTTCCGCACGCTGCGCCCCATCCGCGGCTGGTATGACGATGCCTTCCTGCTGGATGGCACGCATGCCTGCACCGTGCAGGACAACGGTATGGAAATGCAGATTCACACGGACTATCCCGCGCTTCAGCTCTATACCGGCGAAGGACTGACGCCGCCGCACCATCCCGGCGAGGGCTTCGCCTTGGAGCCGGAGCTTTGCCCGGACAGTCCGCACCATCCCGATTGGGCGCAGCCGCTTCTGCGCCCCGGTGAGCAGTGGCATAAATACATCGAGTATCATTTCCGAAAAATCTGAAAGAGTCCCCGCAGAATGAACCATTCTGCGGGGACTGCTTTATTCTTTCATCAGCGGAAAGCTGACCTCGGCCTTGAAGAGGTCGCCGTCGATGGCGAGCGCAAACGCGCCGCCCTGCAATTCCGTCAGGCTTCTGGCAATCGACAGCCCAAGCCCGCTGCCCTCGGTGTTCCGCGAGGCATCGCCGCGCACAAAGCGCTCCATCAGCTCCGAGGCGGGCACATTCAGCGCCTCGCGAGAAATGTTTTTAAACAGCAAAAACAGCCGTCCGTTCTGCTCCTCCGTCTGCAAATACACTCGTGTATGCTCCAGTGAATATTTGCAGGCATTGCCCAGCAGATTATCGATCACGCGCCACAGCAGCCGCCCATCGGCATAGACATAGGGCTCCGCCGCATTGAGCGCCAGCACCGGCTCCAAGCCCTTGGCACGCAGGCGCTCTTCGTATTCGCCTACTGCCTGAGAGAGCAGGACATTCACATCCGTGCGCTCGGCATGGACCGCAATGTTGCCCGTGGATGCCTTGGACGCCTCGACCAGATCCTCCGTCAGCTTCTTCAGCCGCGCGGACTGCCGGTCAAGCACCGCCAGATACTCCGGCGCCTGCTCGGAATTCAAGCCCGCCGTTTTCAAAAGATCGACATAGTTGACAATACTCGTCAGCGGCGTTTTGATGTCATGCGAAACGTTCGTAATCAGCTCCGCCTTCATGCGCTCACTGCGCATCTGCACCTCCACCGCCTTCTGCATGCCGGTGCCAATGCTGTTCAGGTTCTCGGCATGGCGGCGGAAGGACGGAAGCATGGGGCGCGTGCGAACGCGATAGTCCATGTTACCCTCTGCAACGGCCTCGCCGCCCTTTTGCAGCTGCCGCAGATTGATTGCCGCAAAGATTACCAGCGGCACAAGCATCAGCTTTTCCAGAACGAAAAACCACGCGGCCATCTCCCGGCTGAAGCCGAACAGGAACAGCAGCTCCAGCACGCTCACGCCAACGCAGGCCAGCGCAGTTCTCCACACCAGCGGCAGACGCACACAGAGGTAGCGGATGCCGCGGCACAGCCAGCGCAGCGCACGCCAAAGCAGCCGGAGCACATAGAAGATCAGGGTATTTCGCCACCACTTCCCCGCCTTGGCACGGGCGGCGAAGCTCAGGATCGGCGAGAAGGCCAGCAGCAGCCAGACAAAGCCTATCGCGATGCGCAGCACATACTCCCAGACGGAATAGCCCCAGGATTCCGTCAGCGCAAAGCTGCCGGCACACAAAAACACAAGCACCCCGAGGTACAGATCAAAGGGAATCTTGTCCACCCAGTTGAGGTGAATGCCCTCCACGCCCGCCTTGCGCCCTGCCGCACAGAGCAGGAAAACAAACAGGGCCAGCGCGACACACAGCGCGGCAATGGCGATCGGCAGGAGGAAATCGCGCAGGCGGATCAGCCGGTCGGCATAGGCCATTGCGCGGCTGCACGCATCCTCTGCGGTCAGCTCCTGCGCCACGGCAATCTGTATCGTCACCGGCGTCTGCTCCGTGTGGATAACCGTATAATATGCCGTGACGGTTCCGGTCTGCGGGTCCTCTTCATAGCTGAAGGAATCGACATACGCCTGCACGCTCTCCTCGTAGTCGTACAGCTCCTCCAGGCTGTTGAAGGTCTTTGAAAACTTCGAGCGCGTCTCCCCGACCGTAACGTAATACTCTCTTGTCTCCGCCGTCGCCGGGATGAAGTTCTCATACTCCCGGTTCTGGAAGAGAATCTTGCCGTCCTCGTCCGTAATCCGGATGCAGAGGTTGGAATTCTCGGCGGAATAGCTCTCCGTATAGTACGAGATCACCGATGCGCGGCCCGGCCAGTTTGCCTTTACCGGCAGGGCGTTGATCAGATATTCCAGATCGTTCTCCGCCTCCCGCACGGCGCTGGACAGCAGAGAAATGCGGATGCTCTCACCGTCGTCCAGATAGCTTTCGTTACCGATCAGCACCACCATCCCGGTAATCGACGCAGCAGCCACCACCAGCATCACCGCCAGTAAAATCAGCGCCGCAATCTTCGCGCCAAGGCTCGATTTCAGTTTCTTCATCGCATATCACGCTCCATTTTATATCCCTGCCCCCAGACCACCTTTAAATAATGCGGGTCGGCAGGGTTGATCTCCAGCTTTTCGCGCAGGTGGCGGATGTGCACTGCCACCGCGTTTTCCGCGCCGTAGGGCTCCCCGCCCCACACGCGGCGGTAAATCTCCTTCGGAGAGAAAACCGTCCCGGCGTTCTGCATCAGCAGCTTTAAGATATCATATTCCCGCGGCGTGAGCGAGACCGGCTCCCCGTCCAGCAGCACCTTTTTCGCATCGTCGTCCAGCGCGACGCTGCCGACGGTGATCAGCGAGGGCTTCACCTGCCCGCCGCCGAGCTGCAAATAGCGCCGCAGCTGGGAACGCACGCGCGCCAACAGCTCCACCGGGTTAAAGGGCTTGGTCACATAGTCGTCCGCGCCGACGTTCAAGCCGAGAATTTTATCCGTGTCCTCGGACTTCGCCGTCAGGAGAATCACGGGAACGTTGCTGATCTGGCGAAGCCTTGCCAGCGCGGTCAGCCCGTCCATCTGCGGCATCATCACGTCCAGCAGCACGAGATGAACCTCCTCCCGCTCCAGCAGCGCCAGCGCCTGCGCGCCGGTGTAGGCTTCAAGCACCTGATACCCGTCCGAGGTCAGATAGATGCGCAGGGCGGAGACGATGTCCTTTTCGTCGTCGCAGACCAGAATTCTATACATATTTCTTCTCCTTATTGATGAATCAGCTCCGCCGCGACCTGCTTGGCAGTAACGCTGTGCCGGATAGGCTTCCACTCCACCTTGGCAAAAATCGCAGCCAGCGAGATCGGGACGTAGGTAAACATGAACACCGGAAAGGTCAGCGCGTAGACCACCTTTTTCCAACCTGCCGTGTGGATTTTTTTCCACTGCGTCGCCGTTGTGATCGCGCCGATGACAAAGAGCGTCAGGTACATGGAGCCGAGCATTTGCAGCACGGACAGCGCCGCCGCGCCGCTTGCGCCCTCGAGAAGCTGCATCGTTATGAGAGAAAGGTTCGTCGCGCAGCTCAAAACGGAGAACACAAAGGCCGGCAGGATGTTCATGGACATATCATAGCATGAGAAGCTGCCTTTGAAAATACCCAAAAACAGTCTCCAGCCATAGTGCCGCAGCACCTGAAGGTAGCCCTTCGACCAGCGCATTCTCTGCCGCCAGGACTGCCGGAAACTCACCGGCTGCTCATCGAACAGCTCCGCCTGCGGACAAAATGCGATTTTATACCCGTCGAGAATGTGGGAAACGGAAAACTCGATGTCCTCGATCAGCAGGTGGAAGGGCCAGCCCCCACCCTGCTCCTCAAGCACCTTCCGGCTGAAGAGGAAGCCCGTACCGGAGACGGCGCAGCTCGTGCCGAGCAGCATGCGCGCATGGTTAAGGTATTTCGATTCGCGCAGAAACCACAGGCCGTAGCCCGCGGAAATCCAGTTGTCGCCGTAGTTTTTGGAATTGCGGTAGCTCGTGACGATGTCGTTCCCGTCGCAGAACGTCTCGTTCATCCGCTCGATGTAATCCGGGCGCAGGAGGTTGTCCGCATCGAAGACGAAATAGCCGTCGAAGCCCTCCGGCTCGTCGCGGGCGATGCTTTTCAGCAGCACATCGAGGGCATAGCCCTTGCCGACCAGCTCGCGGTTGAAGCGCTCATACACCGTCGCTCCCGCCGCACGAGCGGCTGCCGCCGTCCCATCCGTGCAGTTGTCCGCCATGACAAAAATACGCAGCAGCTCCTGCGGATAAGTCTGCGCGTGCAGGCTGTCGATCAGGTCACAGATGACGGCTTCCTCGTTTCTCGCGCAGATCAGCACCGCATAGCGGCGCAGCCGCACCGGCTTGTGCGGGCGGTCCTTTCCGACATGCGGTACAAGAATGTAGAAAAACTGATAGGCGTAGCAGAGCAAAAACAGCACCATCAGCACGGTATTCATCGTTTCCAGAATTTCCATGTTCTTTCTCCTCTCTGTTTTACGTCCAGAGTATACTCCAAAACGTCCTTAAGAAGCAAGGCAGGAATTCCTTAAGAAATGGTTAAGGGACCCGCTGCACGCGGGTCCCTTTCTTTCTCTTATTGTGAAACGGTATACAGTGCGTAGAAGTAGCCCTTTCTTGCCAGAAGCTCGTCAAACGTGCCGCATTCTGCGATTTTTCCGTCCTTCAGGGCAAGGATCCCGTCGAACTGCTGTAGGATGCCGCCGTCCATGGCGTGCGTCACAACAATGCGCGTCACGCCGTGCAGGGACAGAATGTCCTCGGAAACCTGATGCGCCGTCTGCGCGTCCAGCGCCGCCGTCGCCTCGTCCACGCAGAGTAGTGCGGAATTTTTCAGCAGGCTTCGCGCAATGGAGATGCGCTGCTTTTCGCCGCCGGAAAGATTCCTGCCGTTTTCGCCGCAGCGGAAATCCTCGCCCCGCTGCGCGATCAGCTCGGTCAGATGTGCCCGGCGGATGGCCTCGTCAACCTGCTCCTGCGGGAATTCACGGAACATCGTGATATTATCCCGGACGGACGCGTCAAACACAAAAACATTCTGCTGGATCACGGAGCTGAGGGCGATCAGAGACTCGGCGCTCAGCTCGCGCAGCTCCGTACCGTCGTAGCACACGGCGCCGGTATAGCCCGGCAGGCCGCCCATCAGCACATTCAGCAGCGTGGACTTGCCGCTGCCGCTGCCGCCGACAATGGCGTAGCTCTTGCCCTGCTCGAACACGGCGCTGACGCCGTGAAGGATCTCGTGATCCTTTTCATAACCAAATGAGACGTCTCGGAGGGCAATCTCCTGCCGCAGCACGGCCGTTTCGCCGCCGCGGACGGCTTCCTCGCCCGCCAGCAGCAGCTGCGCCAGCTTTTCCGTCAGCGCCCGCGCCGATTTCTGCCCGGCAAGGATCGTGGGCAGCTCCGTCACCGGCTGAATCAGAAAATTCATCAGATTGGTAAAGACAAGCACGATGCCCGGCGTCAGCGCGTAGCCGCCCGCCGCCAGATAGCCGCCCGCAAGGAACACGCCGATCTGCGCAATGTAGCCGGTCAGCGCGCCAAGCAGATTGATGAGGCTGCCGACCCGGCGGCGCGTGAATTTCGCCTGCTCCAGGGATGCATTCTCCGCACCGTACTGCGCCTGCATCTCCTGCTCCGCATGAAAGCTCTTGACGACATCAAAGCCGCCGAGGCAGTCCTTGAGCGAGGCGGTATACTTCGCATTGCCGTCGGAGACGCGCCGTTCAATCCGCTTCATTTTTCCGCCGGTCAGCAACGACGCGGCAAGCGGCAGGGCCATCAGCCCGACGGCGATTGCCGTCAGCAGCGGCGAATAGCAGAGCATCATCACAAGCGCACCGACAAAATTGACCAACATCACAATCAGCGTGATCCGCTTGGCCAGATACTCCGTTTCCAGCGTCGTCACATCGTTGGCCAGTGCGGAAAGATAGGCCGCGGAGTTCTCTGCACGGAAGGCGGCGGCGCTCTTTTCCAGCATCTTGCGGAACGCAAAATTCTTATACTGCACGAGCGCGCGGCGGATGAAGCGCGGCACCACGCAGTAATTGATCATCGACGTCACAACGACCAGCACAGCCAGCCCGGCACAGCACAGCGCAATGGTGTTCAGCGGCAGCGCCCCGGCCTCGCCGGAGATCGTATCGATCAGCTGCTGCATAATCCAGGATACAATCAGGTTCAAGGTACCGTCAAGCAGCGCCGAAAAAATGGCAATTGTCAAGGAAATATGGTTTCTCCGATAGAATTGCGCCAGCAAATCACGGCGCAGTGCTTCCGTTTTCTCCATTGCCGCACACCTCCTTCCAGATTTCCAGCAGCTCCGGGGCTTCCGCAAGCTCGCCGCGCAGGAGCCGCTCTGCCGAGGCCATTGCCGTTACGCCAAGGTCGTCAAAGGCGCTGGCCGGAACCTGCATGGACACATATCGCAGCCGGTCGGCCGAATAGGACGGCGCGGCGTCAAAGTGCAGCGCGGTTTCTCTCGCCGCTTTCAGCCGGCTGCGCGCCTGCTCCAAGTCCTCTCGCCGATAGGCAAGATACGCAAGCACAACCTTCAGCGACACCTCAATTTTCTCCAGGAAGGAAACTTCTCCCTCCCGGCTGAACTCCTTCATCTGCCGCAGTCCCCAGAACAGCAGCGTCTCCGCCTCGTCGTTTGCATCGGTTTTCAGATACACGTTCAGCCAACCGAAGATGACCTGCACCAGACTCCGCGCCAGATCAATCATCGCCTCGGACAGGAACGGTTCCGCCTCATCCGGACGCTCACAGTCCGCCGCGAGGGCAAAGCCGATGTCCGCGTTGAAAATGCCGTTGACATTGTGCGTTTTCAGAATCTCCATCGCTCGGTTCTTCTGTCCCAGCAGCAGCTCGATCTGCGCAAGGCTGCCCCAGATTGTCGTCTCGCCGACCTTCGGGTCGCGATTCTGGTTCATCAGATGCAGCAGGCTCTCGTACAGCTCACGGGCACGCTCCAGGAGGCGCCGGTCATGCTGCTCCATCCCAAAACCGAATGTGAGACGCGCTGCCGCGTACACCACCGGGAAGGCGTTGGGATACTTTTTCAGCGCACGCTCCGCCTCCTGCAACCCCGCAGGGTCCTTTCGGCGGTGATATTCGCGCAGCCGCGCCGCCACCGTCTCCTGCCGGTTGTCCCGCGGCGCATAGCCGAGCAGAACATCGACAGAAGTATCAAAAAAGTCCGCCAGCGCCACAAGCAGGCTCAGATCGGGCGAGGAAAGCTCTGCCTCCCATTTATAAACCGCACCCGCAGTCACGCCGAGCGCCTGCGCAAGCTGCTCCTGCGTCAGGCCGCGCTCCTTGCGGAAGGTGCGGATCTGCCGCGCCAGGTGAAGCTGTTCCATATTCATCCCTCCGTTTTCTATCTGCTCTCAGTATAGCAGATAGAAGTGCAAAATGGAACACACCATTCGTATGATTCGGAGAGTAATTTCCATACTGATCGTATGAGTTATGTAGAAAAGGCCCTCCCCGCTTTCAGCGGAGAGGGCAAATTTTACTTTTTCAGCAGCGCCACCCAGACGCCGAAAATCTCGCGCACCTGGTAATTGATGCGCAGGGTCATATAGGTCGTATGTGCCGGAACGCCCAGCGCCCTTACGCCAAGCCGGTCTGCATAAAGCTCTGCGCGGCAGAGGTGGTACTCGCTGGAAACCACTGCGACCGTCTTCGGCCGCACGCCGAAGTACGACTCCAGCAGTGCCAGTGAATAGCGCAGATTCTCCTGCGTGCTGGTTGCCTGCTCCTCCCTGAGCAGGCGCTCCGGGGCAACGCCCCGCGCCGTCAGCCAGTCAAACATACACTGCGCCTCGGTGATGTCCTCCCCGCCGCCCCGTGCGCCGGAGAGCACCGCGACAGCCGCCGGGTATTCCTCCAGATAAGCAAGCGCCGCGTCCAGCCGCTCCCGCAGGGACATGCTGGGAACCGTTCCGTTCACCCCCGCGCCCAAAACGATGATTGCCTCCGCTTCCGGATCCTCTGCGCCTGCGGCACAGGTACCGATCCAGACGGACGTCGCCGCCACGGCCGCCAGCAGCAGGCACAGGCACAGGAGCATTGCCCGCCGCAGCCACTTCATGGACCGCGGAAAGCGCCCGCGCAGCGCATCGACCAGGCCGAAGGCCAGAATCCCCCCTGCAGCCAACCACAGCAGCAGCGCGGAAAACTGATAGCCGAAGGCAAGAAAATAGATCATCAGCCCCAATAGGACACACAGCCCTGCCCCCAGCCAGTAGCGCGGCTTCACGGGAAGAGGTACCCTTTCAGTACCCTGAGCGTGTTCAGAACGCCGTCCTTGTGGCTGCGCTCGTAGCCGTGGGAGGCATAGACGCCCGCGCCGATCAGGCCGTGACGCAGGTCGTGTCCGCCCGCGAGCGTCGCCTCGACGTCGGAGCCGTAGTGCGGATAGATATCCACGGCGTAATCGGCATTTTCCTTCTTCGCCGCCGCGATGAGCTTTCTGACGACCTCATGGGAGTAGGGACCGCCGCTGTCCTTGGCGCAGATGGAGACCTGCCGCTCGGTGCATTGCAGTCCCGCGCCGACACAGCCCATGTCCACGGAAATCGCCTCGGTCACGCCGGAGGGAACGGAAGCCGCGCCGCCGTGACCCACCTCTTCATAAACCGTGACATGCACATAGGTGCGGCGTGCGGGCGTCAGCTTGTTGTCCGCCAGATACTTGGCAAGGCCCAGCAGGATGCCGACGGAGAGCTTGTCGTCCAGGAAGCGGCTCTTGATATAGCCGGACTTCGTCACACGCGTGCGCGGCTCGAAGCAGACAAAATCGCCCACGCTGATGCCGAGCTTCCGGGTGTCCTCCGCAGAGGCGACCGGCTCATCCAGCACGACCTCGACGGTGTCGAAGCTGCGCTTCGTATCGTTGTACGCGCCGTTGACATGCAGAGAAGCGTTGATCAGCTGGAGCGTGCCCTCATAGATGCCGTCAAACTTTGTCACGACGCGGCAGTTTTCTGCCTCGGCGTTATTGGCGTTCATGCCGCCGAGGTTCACGATGCGCAGGCGACCGTCGCCCTTGATCTCCGCAACCATGCCGCCCAGCGTGTCGGCATGCGCCTCGAGCAGCAGCGCGTCGTTGGCATCCTCGCCGCCGAGGTCAATCAGCACGCCGCCCTTGACGGTGCGCTTTGCCGTAAAGCCCAGCGCTTCAAATTCTCTGCGAACATATTCCTCTGCCGCATCCGTGTAGCCCGTCGGGCTGTCGATTGCCAGCAGTTCCACCGTTTTTTCTACCGCAAAGTTGACATAATTTTCCATTTGGTTAGCCTCCTTTTCTATTGGTATTAGAATATCCGCAAAGGCAGAAAATGTCAAACACAAACTGCCTCCGCGGCCGTATTTACCATTATGATACGCCGCACGGGTGACGCTGCGGTGACTTTTGCGTGACGGTTTTGTCACAATCGGCCGCGCCACGGCACCCCCGCCCGCGCAGACAGTCACAGATTTGCCAATTTCTTTCCGCAGGCGCGGCGGGCATATTCGCAAAAACGCCGCCGGAGGACTCCCCGGCGGCGTCTGCAACAATGATTTATTTCTTGGACTTTTCTGCGATTTCCTTCAGGCACTTTGCCATGAAATCGTCCACGCTCATGACGCCCTCGTCGCCGCCTGCTCTCGTGCGCACGGCCACACTGCCGCTCTCGGCTTCCTTGTCGCCGACAACCAGCATATAGGGGATCTTCTGCATTTGCGCATCGCGGATCTTGTAGCCCAGCTTCTCGCTGCGGTAGTCGCCCTCGACGCGGATACCCGCATCGCTCAGGCGTTCGACCACCTTCTCCGCATACTCGTGGCAGCGATCGGTGATGGGCAGGACACGCACCTGCGTCGGCATCATCCACAGCGGCAGCGCGCCGGCATACTCCTCAATGAGGTAGGCCAGCGTCCGCTCATAGCAGCCCAGAGACGTACGATGGATGATATAAGGCAGCGCCTTGTTGCCGTTCTCGTCGATATAGTACATGCCGAAGCGCTCGGCCAGCAGCATATCGATCTGGATGGTGACCAGCGTATCCTCCTTGCCGTAGACATTCTTATACTGAATGTCAAGCTTGGGGCCGTAGAAGGCCGCTTCGTCGATGCCGATGGAATAATGCACATCCAGATCGTTCAGGATACGCTCCATAACGCTCTGTGCGTGATCCCACTGCTCCGCGGTGCCCTCGTATTTGTTCTTCGGGTTCGCCGGATCCCACTGCGAGAAGCGGAAGGTGCACTTATCCAGCAGGCCGACGGTATCCAGGCAGTACTTTGCCAGCTCCAGGCAGCCCTTGAATTCCTCCTCGAGCTGATCGGGGCGCAGCACCAGGTGGCCCTCGGAAATCGTGAACTGGCGCACGCGGATCAGGCCGTGCATCTCACCGGAGTCCTCGTTGCGGAAAAGCGTGGACGTCTCGCCCAGACGCATGGGCAGGTCGCGGTAGGAGCGCTGACGGTTGAGATAGACCTGATACTGGAAGGGGCAGGTCATCGGACGCAGCGCGAAGCACTCCTTCGTCTCGTCATCCGGGTCGCCCAGCACGAACATGCCGTCGAGATAGTGATCCCAGTGGCCGGAGATCTTATAAAGCTCGCGCTTGGCCATGAGCGGGGTCTTGGTCAGAAGATAGCCTCTCTTCTGCTCGGTATCCTCCACCCAGCGCTGAAGCTGCTGAATGACGCGCGCGCCCTTCGGCAGCAGGATGGGCAGGCCCTGACCGATGCACTCAACGGTCGTGAAATATTCCAGCTCGCGGCCGAGCTTATTGTGGTCGCGCTTGAGCGCCTCGGCCTGCTTGGCAAGGTACTCGTCCAGCTCGTCCTTCTTCTGGAACGCAACGCCGTAAATTCTCTGGAGCATCTTGCGCTTGGAATCGCCGCGCCAGTAAGCGCCGCAGCACTGCGTGAGCTTGAAGGCGTTGGCCTTGA
>CAKTVG010000037.1 GCA_934622035.1 uncultured Oscillospiraceae bacterium | reverse complement strand
GCGCTGCCCGCGCCGGCCGGCGAGGTCACAGAGGGCAAAACAAAGCCGCCTGCGGCATACAGTGAGGACACGCTGCTTCATGCAATGGAGACGGCGGGCGGTCAGGATATGCCCGAGGACGCGGAGCGCAAGGGCATCGGCACGCCCGCGACACGCGCCGCGATGATCGAGAAGCTCGTGGCGGGCGGCTTTGTGGAGCGGAAAAAGGGCAGAAAAACCGTCAGCCTTGTGCCGGTGCAGGCGGGCGTATCGCTCGTCACGATCCTTCCCGAACAGCTGCAATCGCCGCTTCTGACGGCAGAATGGGAACACAAGCTGGGACGCATCGAGCGCGGCGAGCTTTCGCCCGACGCATTTCTCGCGGAAATTACGCAGATGGTGCAGACGCTGGTTGCGGAGTATCAGCCGGTTCCCGGCGCGGAGGTGCTGTTCCCGTCAGGGCGTGAGATCGTCGGAAAATGCCCGCGCTGCGGCAGCGATGTCACGGAAAGCAAGAAGGGCTTTTTCTGCGAGAAAAGCGACTGCAAGTTTGGGCTTTGGCGCGACAACAAGTTCTTGACCGCCAAGCGCATCAGCCTGACGAAGCGTGATGTGACAACACTCCTGAAAACCGGGCGCGTGCATATCAAGAATATTTACTCCGAAAGAACCGGCAAGACCTTTGATGCTGACCTTCTCTTGGATGACAACGGCGAGCGCACCGTCTACCGCTTCGATTTCGGCAGGGGGCGGACGACATGAAGCTAACCGGCTATGAAATGGAGACGATCATCCTCTACAATCAGGCGGAGCCAACCGCACAGGTCTACACACATGATGCGAAGCTGATTGCCAAGCTGCGGCGGCTGCATGAAGCAGCACCGGAGAAAGTGTATGCGGATTTTGACGAGCCGAACGGTGCGGCACGGTACATCGTCCCCAAAAACTGCGTGACCGTCCGACCGCCGTATAGTGACGCGAGACGCAAGGCTGACAGCGAACGCGCCCGGAAAGCCGGTTTGACCCCGCCCCAGCGGAAAATCAAAGAATGACAGCAGCTTCCGCAGGAACGAAGCGTCGTGCGGAGGCTGCTCTTTGTCTGGAAAGGAGAGCCTATGGCAGAAAAAACACCCATAAAAGAACAGATCAAAGCGCTGACAGAGAAAATCGAGGAAGGGATTCAGAGCCTTTTCCAGTCTGGCGATCTGGAAAAGTATCAGGCATATCTTCGCACGGTGAGCCGGTTCCACCGGTATTCCGTCAATAACCAGATGCTCATTTTCTCGCAATGCCCCGGCGCGACGCTCGTTGCCGGGTATCAGAAATGGCAGAATCAATTCAGCCGCCATGTGCTGCGCGGCGAAAAGAGCATCACGATCATTGCACCGACACCGTATAAGATCAAGGTCGAGCAGGAAAAGCTCGACCCCGACACAAAGCAGCCGCTATTGGATGCAGACGGCAAGACCATCACGGAGGAAAAGGAAGTCCAGATTCCGATGTTCCGTCCGGTCAAGGTCTTTGACGTGAGTCAGACAGAGGGCAAGCCGCTCCCGGAGCGCGTGCAATCTCCCATTGCAGAATTGACCGGCAACGTGGAGCATTACGAAGCGTTCATGGACGCTCTGAAGCGGGTATCGCCGGTGCCGATTGAAATGAAGCCCCTGACGAACGACCTCGACGGCTTTTTCTCGCCATCCAAACAGAGCATTACGCTGCGCGAAGGGATGAGCGAGGTGCAGACCGTTTGCGCCGCCGTCCATGAGATCGCGCACTCGAAGCTCCATGATTACGCCAAGCAGCCGGACAGCCAGCCGAAGGACTCCAGCACGGAGGAAATTGAGGCGGAAAGCATTGCCTATACGGTCTGTGCCTACTTCGGCATTGAAACGAGCGCGAACAGCTTTGGCTATGTGGCAACATGGTCAAAAGACAAAGATATGAAAGCGTTCAAAGAAAGTCTTGATACCATCCGCAAAACGTCCAGCGAACTCATCTCCGGGGTCGAGCAGCAGTTCAAGGAGATTTGCAAGGAGCGCGGGATTTCGCTGGAACCGGAGCAGCCTGCGCAGGAGCAGGATGCAGAAAAGCTCTACATGGTGGACAATGAAAAATATATTCATGCGCAGCGGAGTGACAACGGCATTGACTACACCATCTATGATGCTGCTTCTGCAAAGGCACTGGATGGCGGCGTATTGGAAGACAGCGGGCAGCCTCTGTCCGCTGCGGCGCTTACGGTCTGCAAGCTCCATAATATCGGGGATGCTGCCCCAATTCGTCTCGCGCCGCTGGTGATTCTCGAAAATTTGCAGGAGGCGAACGTGATCACGCCGCGTGCAGATGCAGAAGCATCACCTGAAACACCGGAGATCGTGCATGATGTGCAGGAAACCGCACCGGCGCTTACAGTGCCGCCCGACCCCAGTGTGTCCATTGCCGCGATGCACGCTTTTGGGTACATGGACGCGGATATGCTGCCGCTCTCGAAAGAGCGTGCGCTCGAGCTGATGGAGCATGACGCGACGGTATATATGCTCTTTGCGGAAAACAGCGAAGCGATGGCGTTTGAACCGGAGGACATTGCCATGCACACCGGTATGTTCGGCATTACCCGCGAGGATTGGGATGCGATCAAGGCATCCGTTCCGGTCATGGACAGCGGCATCGTCCAGAAAAAGCTGGAGCAGGCGTTTCTGGAAAGCCCCACGGACAGCTTTGCAATCTTCCAGCTCAAGCACGGCGAAGAACAGATGGCGCTTCGCTTTTTGGATATGGCATCGCTGAAAAAAAGCGGTTTGACGGCAGAAAAAGCAAACTACGACCTCATTTACACCGGCACGCTGCCGCAGGCGAAGCCTGTGCCGTCCACGCTGGAAGATCTGTATGTTACCTTCAATCAGAACTGCCCAGAGGATTTTTGCGGTCACAGCCTGTCCGTCAGCGACATTGTTGCCATCAAACACTACGGCATGGTATCCTGTCACTACCTCGACAGCGTCGGCTACCAAGAGCTGCTTGCGTTCTGGATACCGGAAAATTACCTGAAAAATGCGGAAGTGCAGTTGGAGGACGACTACGGCATGATTGACGGCATCATCAACAACGGATCCAAAGAGCAGGCCAAAACGCAGGAACCGGAACGCGGGACCGACGATTTGCAGAAGCGGCCGTCCGTTCTCGCCCGGCTTCGTGCGCCGCAGCCCTGTCAGGAAAAGAATGTGCGTAAACACGCGGAAAGGGATTTGGAATGAATAACTTCACGAACGACGAAATGAACCTGATGTGCATTTACAACACCGGCTCGCGCGAGGGTCTGATGCAGGAGCTGCGCGAGATGCGCGGCTGCATCGGCGCAGATCAGCCCGAACTGCTGGCAATGACGGATTCTGCGCTGCAAAAGCTGGAGAACATCAGCGATGCGGAATTTGCGGAACTGGAGCTGTACCCGGATTTCTAAGCGTATCATGCAATAAAAAGATTCCTGCCAAAACATCCTTGGCAGGAATCTTTTTATGTTTCGGTATTCTGCAATATCTGTAAACAGTAGGCTTTCAATTCCGGAATACCATCCTGGATGATCTCCCAGGTGATTTCGGAATCGACCGTGCCATAGCTGTGCGCGACGATATTGCGCATGGCTTTGATTTTTCGCCACGGGATCGCATCGTGGCTGTCGCGGAAGTTTTCTGTCAGCTTGCCGACCAGCTCGCCGATCTGAAGAATACAGAGCGCAGCCGCGTTGCGGTAAATGGCGTCGGTCTGGAAGGTGTCGTAGCTGTCGCCAAATCGCTCGACGGTCTGCTCGATCTGCTCACAGTAGGAAACGATGTGTTCCAGAATACTGGCGTCGCGGTCAAGCCTCATACAGCAGTACCTCGTCTTTCTGAATACTGGACAGGAATCGCTCACTCAGACTGCTCGTCGGGATCAGATCGACCGGCACGCCCAGCGCGTCTTCCAGATCAAGCAGCAAGCCGCCCATTTCAATGCCGCGGATGCGGCCTTTGTCGATGCGAAGGTCAATGTCGCTGGCAGGCGTCATATCTCCGCGGGCGTAAGAGCCAAACAGCCAGATCCGCTGCGCACCGTATTCCCGACCGAGTCTGGAAACAACCGATTTAATTTCCGGAATACCCATACTTCGCACCTCCTGATTCTTTCTTGCTTTTAGTATAACAGCCTTTTTCAAAAAATACAACCAGACTTTCCGAAAGGAGGTTTTGATTTATGTCAACCAAACTACAATTCTATTCAGAATTTGCCGAGCGCACCGCGCGGCAGATCACGGGCAGCTATCGGGCGTGGACATCGTTTCTGGCAACCGCCGCGCGGCTTTACAAGTACCCTTACAACGAGCAGCTTATGATCTACGCCCAGCGCCCGAACGCAACGGCGTGCGCAGAGTATGACTTCTGGAAAGACCGCATGGGTCGCTATGTGCAGCGCGGCAGCACCGGCATCGCGCTCATCGACACCAGCGGCTATCGGCCGCGCTTACGATATGTTTTTGATGTGACAGACACCGCGCCGCGCGATGCCGCCCGCAGCTTTACGCTGTGGGAAATGCGGGCCGAGCATGAAGCGGCAGTCAGCGCCATGCTGACTGAACAGTATGACGTTCCACAAGACGGTGGAATTATCGCGCAGTTTGAGCGCGTCGCGGACAAACTGGCGTTGGAATACTGGTCGGAGCAAAAAAGCGACATCTGCGACATCGTTGCAGATTCATTCCTGAGCGGTTATGATGAAGATAACATACGGATGGCGTTCAAAACGGCGGCATCCACCAGCATCACCTACGCGCTTATGGCACGCTGTGGCTTTTCTCCGGACGGCTATTTTGAACCGGAGGACTTTATGCCTGTCTTTGACTTCAACACCCCGGCAGCGGTCAGTGTCCTCGGAACAGCCGTCAGCGAGATCAGCCAGCGCGTTTTAAGGCAAATCGAGATCACCGTAAAAAGACAAGAGCGCGAACGCCGCGCAGAAAGGACGGAAGAACATGGAGAACAACCTGACTTACAAGACCAGCGGAGAATTTCAGATTCCCGATCTGAGCCTGCGCGAGAATCCGCAGAGCCAGCCGCTTGGCAAGTACGGACGGATGCGGCAGACGTATCTCCGGGAGCATCGTCCGATCCTCTGGAATCAGATGATCCTGACGGAAACGCTTTTTCCGCACCTGCGGGAGATCGACGAAGCGGCGAACCGGAGGTTGGAGCAGATGATGCCGGAGCTGATGGCGTCGGCAGGCGTGACGGAAGCGCTGAAAACCAGCGACCCATTGACGTGGGTGGGGCTAATGAACACCTGCAAGGCGCAAGCCGAGGAAGTGATCCTCGCGGAGCTGATTTACGCATAACCGAGCCAGTCCAGGGCGAACAAATATCGTTTATGCCAGAAGCGGAGAACGTGCAAACGTCCTCCGCTTCTTCCTTATCCATACCGCCGGAGTTGATCGACCATGTGCTGCGGCTAGGCGGCAATTCCGACGATACGCGTATGGTTCTTGCGGCAGCATTTCAAAAGAAGAAATCCGCGGAGGAAATCGCCGAAATTCTGCGGCAGGAATTTCACGGCGGTAACGGCTTCAAGCTGGACGGCGCGGACTATTCTGCGTGGTATGCGGATGACGGGATTCATTTGGCAGTCGGGCGTGAAGCAGAGCGCGTAGAGTCGGCGCAGATTATTTCGTGGCAGGACGCCGCCGCACGGGTCGCGCATCTAATAGAGAACGGAGAATATGCCACCAACGTAGAAATTGCCGAAGCCTATGGACATGAGCGAAATCTGCTTGCCACCGCTCTGTTTCATCTACGCGGAGATCTCAGCGACGATGCGCGGAAACAGGGATATTTGTCCTGCTTGCAGGAATACGGCGGCAGCTTTCCCAAAGCGCTCGAAAAATTATCTGAGGCACTGAAAGGCATGGCGTTCAGACAGAACCTTTCCGACGAATATGCCGCGTTCTGGACGGCATACGAACAGGATAAGAACCTGCTTCGTTTTCACTTTCATAAGCTGCGGGAAATCTGGCACAGGCTGAAGGATCTGCGCCTGCCGCGCTATGAATTGTCCGATGGCATGACGGAAGTGCCGAGCGCAGCGCAGTTCATCACCGAGGACGAGATCAGCCACACTCTGATGCGCGGCAGCGGTTTTGCAGAAGGGAAAAGCCGAATCTATGCCTTTTTCACGGATGCGCACACAGAGAAAGAACAGGCGGATTTCCTGAAAAAAGAATATGGCGTCGGCGGGCGCACCCATGCTGTGTCCGGAGCCAGTAGCAGCTACGAGGGCAGCGAGCCGAAGGGTATCACGCTGAGAAAGGCAGACTGCGCAGATGTCGAAATGCGCTGGAACCGGGTTGCCGCGCGGATATCGGACCTCATTCGGCAGAACCGTTATCTGACACCGGAGGAACGGGCGGCTTATGACGAAGCGCTGGCGCAGGATACGGTGCGGAACACAGCCTATGACGGCTATAACGCCGTCAAAGAAGCCCATCCGGACGATATTGTACTGTATCAGGTCGGGGATTTCTTCGAACTCTATGGCGAGGATGCACGGGCAGTTGCAGATGATCTCAGCCTTGAGCTGACGCGCCGCAATTTGGAGGGAGTAGGCCGTGTTACCATGTGCGGCTTCCCCGCAAATGAGTTGGAAAAATACGTTGAAAAGCTGCGGGAAAAGCACGATGTAACAATTTCGCGTATTGGCGATTCCAGTCATGAACACACGGCATATACGCTCCCATCCATCGACCATGAGGCAGAAAAAGCCATCAATGCCTATGAAGCAGAGTTTGGCGCGGATGGCACAAGAGTATTCCGCGATCCGGCTGCCGAGCAGCCGCCCCAGCCCACCGTAGGGGATCATCTTGAGCGGTACAGACCGATTGTAATTGCCGCAGTCTCAGAGGATATAGCCTATCGCAACGCCTGCGGTCACTCTGACCGGGAAAATGCGGAGATTGAGTGCAACGCTGCCGTGCGCCGTGCCATCCTCGATTCAAAGGATATGGAGCTGATCCGGTTGTTTTCGGATGTACCGGAGTTCCGCAGCCGTCTGCATCAGGAGGTTTTTGAGGGAACCTATGAGCGGCTTCATGATCTGCTGCGTCCGCTCTCGCAGGACGATATAGACGATGCGCTCCGCGCATGGAACGGAAATATCGGGAGCAAACACGCCGTGGTGCGGTATATGGAGCAGCACGGACGTGAAAAAGAAACTGCTGCATGGCTTGCTCATGAGTACGGCGGCAATGCGAATAATAATAATAATCTCTTTATCGTCCGTGCTGGAAGTCCGGAAACCGCCGAATTGACGTGGCCGAAGGTGCAGCGGCGGTTGGCACAGCTCATCCGGGAGGATCAATTCTTCACAGAGCAGGAAAAGCCTGCGTTGGAGCAGAATCCGGACTACCGGCTTTTAGACCGGCTGCGGGCAGACTGTGAATACTTCCTTGGCGCAGGCGGTCGTGCGGAAAAGCACCTATGGGCAGGCAGCGTCTACGAGCAGATCGTCAAAATGCGGGAGCTGTATGACGCACTCCCTCAAAAACCGGAATGGCTGACCGAAGAAATGATTGATGATTATGCCGACCGGATGGCACCGCAGTATCAGGTCATTGCGTATCATCACATTGTAAACGGATTTGACGAGAAACGGGACTATCAGACGCTGGAAGAAGCGGAAAAAGCTGCGCAGAGCTATGCGGACGGCACGATGGAAAGCGATGGCTTTGCGTATGACGGCGCTGCCGTTTACGATTTGCGAGAGGATCGGTATTGTTCCATCTTCGGTGATTACCCGGATGAACGGGCGCAGGCACAGGTGAGCGCCCCCAAAGCAGCTACGAAGGAACCGACAGAGCAGCCAATGTCTGAGATAACGCAGGCAGTCCAAAACCTTGTGGGGCAGCGCGTAGAAATTGACGGCACGCTCTATCATGTTGATTCCTCAGATGAAACTGTCGCGCATCTCAGCGCCGTTCCATCCTCCAGCGAGAGCAATCACGAACCGGAACACCGAACTGAGCCGGTTTCCACCGTCCTTACGCGAATCGCAGATCAGGGGCGTGAGCTTGCGCCGAATGTTTCGGCATATCAGGCGCTTCGTGCAGAGCATCCCGAAAAGCTCATCGGTGTCCGCGTCGGAGAACGGCTGCTTTTTTATGGTGCAGACGCAGAGCGTGCCGCCAGCGCCTTGAATCGCCGCCTGCTGCAACGCGATATTCCCGGTATGGGCGAAACCACTGTAACCGGCTATGATTTTGGGCAATGGGCAAGCGCGGCAAAGCGGCTGTTGGAGCATGGACACAGCTTCGTGTTTGCGCGGCCGGATGAAACCGGCGGCTATGAAATTTTTAACGAGGCAGATGCTCAAGACTACATTCCCATCGGTATGGAGCTGGAGATCGACGGACGGAAGTTTGTCATTGACAGCGTGAATTTCGGCGCGGATGAAGTGTCTTTGCAGGATGTGACTTTTCAGAGTCATATAGGCTATCCGATCTTCCGCACCGAACACGTTGCGTTTGTGCGCTCGTTTGTAGAAGAACAGCAAAAGCCGCTCTCCTACACAATTCAGCCGGTCGAGGTCATTCCTGCGGAGCAGAACCATCTGCCATACGATGTTGTGATTCAGACGCTTCGCACCGAGTCGTTAGAACCGGTCATCTCAGCCCCGGAACCGGAACAAATGCCCCAAGCGGACGCACAAACTGTGCCGCCACAGGGAAACACCCCTCCCGCGCAAAACTTCCGCATCACGGATGATTTGCTCGGTGTCGGCGGCGCAAAGGCGAAATTCCGCAGGAACATGGACGCGATCAATCTGCTGAAAGAGCTGGAGTTCGACAACAGGCAGGCCACGCCCGAAGAACAGGACGTTCTCTCCAAATACGTCGGCTGGGGAGGTTTGGCAGATGCCTTTGATGAAAGCAAGGATAACTGGAAAGACGAGTTTGCCGAGCTTTACGCCACACTTACCCCGGAGGAATACGCCGCTGCGCGTGCCTCCACGCTGAACGCGCACTACACCAGCCCCACGGTTATCAAGGCGATCTATGAAACTGTCGGCAATATGGGTTTCCGAACCGGCAACATTCTGGAGCCGTCAATGGGCGTCGGCAATTTCTTCGGCTGCTTACCGGAAACGATGCAGGGCAGCAAGCTCTATGGTGTGGAGCTGGATTCCATCACCGGCAGGATTGCCAAGCAGCTGTACCCGAACGCCAATATCACTGTCGCTGGCTTTGAAACAACGGACCGGCGCGATTTCTATGACCTCGCCATCGGCAATGTGCCGTTCGGACAATATCAGGTAAACGACCGAGCTTACAACAAGCTCGGTTTTTCCATTCACAATTACTTTTTCGCCAAGGCGCTCGATCAGGTGCGCCCAGGCGGTATCGTCGCGTTTGTGACCTCGCGCTATACGATGGACAGCAAGGACGACCGCGCCAGACGGTACATTGCCGAACGTGCCGAGCTGCTGGGTGCCATTCGTCTGCCGAACAATGCGTTCAAAGCAAACGCTGGGACGGACGTGGTTTCGGACATTCTGTTCCTACAAAAGCGTGATCGTCCTCTTGATCTTGAACCGGCGTGGGCAAAGGTCGGCGAAAACGCAGACGGCTTTGCCATCAACCATTATTTCATCGACCACCCCAAAATGATCCTCGGCAGACAATCCTCGGAAAGTACGCAATACGGAAAACAGGATTTCACCGTTGAACCCATTGAAGGGCTGGAACTTGCAGACCAGCTCCATGACGCTGTGAAATATATTCGCGGCACGTATCAGGAGGCGGCGCTGCCAGAGCTGGGCGAGGATGCGTCCATTCAGGAAACCATCCCCGCAGACCCCAATGTAAAAAACTTTTCCTATGCCGTCGTTCGCGGCGAGGTGTACTACCGGGAAAACAGCGTCATGGTCAAGCCTGACCTGAACGCGACGGCAAAAGCGCGGGTCAAGGGCATGGTCGAGCTGCGCGACTGCGTACAGAAGCTCATTGCACAGCAGATGGACAGCTTCGTTTCTGATGAAATAATTCAGCAGACGCAGCGGGAATTAAACGGTCTTTATGATGCGTTCACCGGAAAATACGGTCTTATTAACTCCCGCGCCAACAGTCTTGCGTTCTCCGACGACAGCTCCTACTATCTGCTCTGTTCGCTGGAAATTCTGAATGAAAACCGGGAGCTGGAACGAAAAGCGGATATTTTTACGAAGCGTACCATCAAGCCGCATGAGGTCGTGACCTCGGTGGACACAGCTTCGGAGGCGCTGGCGCTGTCCATCTCGGAAAAAGCCTGTGTGGACATGGAGTATATGGCGCAGCTCTCCGGCAAAAGTCAGGAAAAATTGATCGATGAGCTGAACGGCGTCATTTTCTTTGACCCTGTGGAACGGGAATGGCAGACGGCAGACGAATACCTCTCCGGAAATGTGCGCGAGAAGCTGCGCATTGCCCGCAGCTACGCCGCGCCCGGATTCTCCAAAGACGGGCCTGCGGATTACAGTGTCAATGTCGCGGCGCTGGAACAGGCGCAGCCAAAGGATCTGGATGCTTCGGAAATTGAAGTGCGCCTCGGTGCAACGTGGATTGACCGGGACTATATCCAGCAGTTCATGGAACAGACCTTCAAGCCCCCGTATCACAAGCAGCATCTGATTCAGGTGACCTATTCGCCCAGTACCGCCGAATGGAACATCAGCGGTAAATCCGTCCCGTCGACGCAGGATGTCAATGCGTACATGACCTACGGCACGGAACGCGCCAATGCGTACCGGATTCTGGAGGACACGCTGAATCTGCGCGACGTGCGAATCTACGACACGACCTATGAAAACGGCGCAGAAAAGCGCGTGCTGAACCAGAAGGAGACGACGCTTGCGCAGCAGAAACAGCAGGCTATCAAGGATGCCTTTCAGGACTGGATATGGAAGGACCCAGTTAGGCGGCAGACGCTGGTGCAGCAGTACAACGAAAAATTCAACGCCACCCGTCCGCGCGAGTATGACGGCAGTCATATCCGCTTTTCCGGGATGAACCCGGAGATCACGCTGCGCGAACACCAGAAAAACGCGATTGCGCACATCCTCTATGGCGGCAATACACTGTTGGCGCACGAGGTCGGCGCAGGCAAGACCTTCGAGATGGTCGCGGCAGAGATGGAATCCAAGCGGCTGGGGCTTTGTCAGAAAGCCATGTTCGTTGTGCCGAACCATCTGACAGAACAGTGGGCGTCCGAATTTCTGCGGCTTTATCCCTCCGCGAACATCCTTGTCACAACCAAAAAGGACTTTGAAACCCGCAACCGCAAGAAATTCTGCGCCCGGATTGCCACCGGCGACTATGATGCCGTCATCATCGGACACAGCCAGTTTGAAAAAATCCCGATCTCCAAGGAGCGGCAGGAACATTTGCTCCAGGAACAGATTTGGGAGATCGAAGACGGTATCCGGGAGCTGCAAGCGGCAAACGCTGAGCGTTTTACGATCAAGAGCTTGGAGCGCACAAAAAAGGGGCTGCTGGCAAGGCTTGAAAAGCTGCATGAATCCGAACGCAAGGACGATGTTGTGACCTTTGAGCAGCTCGGCATCGACCGGCTCTACGTAGACGAGGCGCACAGCTACAAGAACTTATTTCTCTACACCAAAATGCGCAATGTCGCAGGTCTTTCCACCACCGACGCGCAGAAATCATCGGATATGCTCTTGAAGTGCCGCTACATTGACGAGATCACGGGCGGCAAAGGCGTTGTGTTTGCCACCGGCACGCCAGTTTCCAACTCCATGACGGAGCTTTTTACCATGATGCGGTATTTGCAGCACGATACGCTCCGCGAACGCGATCTGACGCACTTTGACTGCTGGGCGTCCACCTTTGGCGAAACAACGACCGCCATTGAGCTGGCTCCCGAAGGAACCGGCTACCGGGCAAGGACACGCTTTGCGAAGTTTTTCAACCTCCCGGAGCTGATGAACCTGTTCAAAGAGGCGGCAGACATCAAGACCGCCGATCAGCTTCACCTTCCGACGCCAACGCCGGTCTACCACACGGAGGTTTCTCAGCCGACACAGGTGCAGCAGGGTATGGTGCAGGAGCTGTCCAAACGTGCGGCAGAGGTACACAGTGGCAAGGTAGACGCGAAGAAGGACAATATGCTGAAAATTACGTCGGACGGACGAAAGCTGGGGCTTGACCAGCGCATCATCAATCCTAACCTTCCGGACGACCCGTGCAGCAAGGTGAACCGGTGCGTAGATAACATTTTCCGTATCTGGCAGGAAGGGCAGGCAGACAAGCTCACGCAGCTTGTTTTCTGCGATTTGTCTACGCCAAAGGCATCCCCAGCCAAAGCAAAGGGCAAGACGCTTGACAACCCGGAGCTTCGCGCACTGGAAACGCAGCTGTCCAAAGATGGCGTAGAACCGGATGCGTCATTTTCTGTCTACGACGATATTCGCAGCAAGCTGGTCGCTATGGGCATCCCGCGCGAACAGATTGCCTTCATCCATGAAGCGAACACCGAGGTTCGTAAGAAGGAGCTGTTCAGCAAGGTGCGTTCCGGACAGGTGCGCGTCCTGATGGGCAGTACCTTCAAAATGGGCGCTGGCATGAACGTCCAAGACCGGCTTATTGCGCTGCATGACCTCGACTGCCCGTGGCGGCCGGGTGATCTCGAACAGCGCAGCGGACGCATCATCCGTCAGGGCAACCGCAACAAAGAAGTCCATATTTACCGCTATGTCACGGAGGGAACGTTTGACGCTTACCTCTGGCAGACGATTGAAAACAAGCAGAAATTTATCAGCCAGATCATGACTTCAAAATCCCCGGTTCGCTCCTGTGAGGACATTGACGAAACGGCGCTGTCCTACGCAGAGATCAAGGCGCTCTGCGCCGGTGACGAGCGCATCAAGGAAAAGATGGACTTGGATGTGGACGTTGCCCGCTTGAGGCTGATGCGCGCCAGCCATCAAAGTCAGCAATATAAGCTGGAGGACAATCTTCTGCGCTACTTCCCGGAGCAGATTGAAGCAGCGAAAAACGCCATCGCCGGTCTGGA
>CAKTVG010000036.1 GCA_934622035.1 uncultured Oscillospiraceae bacterium | reverse complement strand
TTCTGCCTTTGTCTTACCACTTATTTGTGTCTTTTTCTTGTACGCTTCGCTATTTTTGACTTTTCAGATACACCCTAGGGAACCTCTGATTTAATCCGCACTACCATATCCGGAACCTCTATGGTAGTGCGGATTAAATCAGAGGTTCCCTAATGTATACCGCAGGGATGATCGCTGGTAATGATTCGCATTATCTTAAGGTCCAAATGTCCGGGATCTCCTTCCAGCATGACAGACCTGTTCCAATCAGACGGATCGCATTCAGCGTTGCGACCTCCTGCCCCGCTGTCGCATCCTCGAAATAGACGTCCAGCATCGAAAACGCGACCACCTTCCCCGTCTGCATAACCGTGCGGATGTGCTCCTTCATGACCTCCATCGTCGGGCCTGCCAACTCGGAAAGACACCATGCGTTCGGGGCGTCCCGCTTGTCCAGAATGTCCTCATCGATATGCAGATAGATGACATCGACCCGCTGCGCCAGAGCTGCTACCTCTGTGCGGAAGGTTGTCCCGTCAGAAAAATGTGTTGGATCGACCCAGACAAAGTCCCGGTTTTCCAGCAGCTTCGCGGTGTTGTCGCAGCCGGAGCCATATTCCCGAAAATCCCCAAGCAGGATGTTGCCGTGCGCGACCGGCACCTCCAGCTCCGCTGCCTCGCGCCATGAATGCATCCCCAGCCCCATGATCGCGTGCAGATCCATTCCACCCAGAATGCCGGACGCCGTCCACTCCGGACAGGACATGTCGCTATGTGCATCCAGATAAATGATACCGATTTTTACGTCTGCGCCGAACGCTTTCTGGATCCCGCCGCAGATGCCGACCGCATCCCGGCAGTATCCGCCAGTAATCAGGACGCAGTTGCCCTTTTTCAGGTGCCGCGCCACCTTTTGGGAAACCTGCCTCGCCATGGACAGGTATACTTCCTCGTTTTCGTGCCCATCATAGACCAGTTCATCAATCTCGTAGGGGATGCCCGCCTTCGCGTAAACGCCGCTAAGCTGATAGTCGTCCAACTCTCGATACTTTTTCCAGTGTTGAATATTAGACCGAATGCCAGCCCATTCGTGTGTCAGACTGACACCCCAGCCAATATCGCCGTAGGGGATCTCAACAACCGAGAGCGCCGTGTTTCGTTTGCGTTTCATAGATCTGACCTCCGTATTCTTAATTTGAATTCATTATAGAGCCGTGTGGGCGGTTGTGTCAATGCTTTCCTACTATAATTTTATCTTTTAAAAAATAATTGCAGGGAAAATGTACAAAATATTACGTGTTCATTCGGATTTGTTTGTAATAAAACACGCCTTTTGTGAGAAATTTATTTAAAAATATTATCGTCGCAGGAATTAATATATTGACATTTTGAAAAACTGCTCGTATAATAAGTTTGTAATTGGAAAGAAAATTCTATGGTCATTTTGCGCAATATAAGGAATCTGACGCAAGAGCCGCGAAAGGAAAAGAGCAGTTATGTATAAAGTCGTAGAAAAAAAGGCAGAGCTTTCGCTTTGCGAAAAACCGATTCCGCTGAACCATGAGCAGATTCCGGAGGTCACCTCAGAGGAATTGAACCAGCGTTTGCAGCGGCTTTGGCAAAGTGAGCTTGCGCAGGAATACAGCGCGATCGTGATTTATGCCGACCGCGAGCATTTTTCCAATGTACATTATTTCACAAATTACGATCCGCGTTTTGAAGAAGCCCTGCTGCTGCTACGCCGCGGGTGCACGCCGTGGCTCCTGATCGGAAACGAGGGCTATGGTTATTCCCCTATTGTTCCCGTGGAGGTGCACAAGGAGCTGTTTCAGTCCTTCAGCCTGATGGGTCAGCCTAACGAAAGCAGCCGGACCCTCAAGGCCATTCTTGCTGACTTTCTGCGTGCAGACGACCATGTTGGGCTGATCGGCTGGAAAGAATATGCTTCCGAATTGTTCACGGACGAGCTGGTGACGGACGTTCCGCACTACATTGTCCGTGAGTTGGAGGAGGCCGTCGGACATTCCAACATTAAAAATGCAACGGCAATCATGAGCCACTGCATTCTGGGGATGAAGCACCAGCTTGACGCCAGAGAGATCGTCCGTTTTGAAGCTTCCGGAACCAAGCTGTCCCGCAATGTGTACCAGTGCTTGAAGAACCTGAAGCCCGGCATGACCGAGATTGAGGCGTCCGGCCTGATCCCGTTTGACGGCGACCCACTCAATGTGCACCCCAACATCAACTTTGGTGCCTTCCATAACTCACTGGGTCTTTGCAGTCCGCTGTATCACGAGAAGCTGGAATACGGCAAGGGACTGGGTGTCGGCTATGGTCTACGCGGCAGCCTCGTGCATAAGTCGGGAATGTACATCCGCAGCCGCGAGGATCTTCCGGAGGGTTACGAGCACTATCTCGATGAGTTTGTGAAGCCCTATTTTGCAAGCTGCGCAAAGTGGTATGAGATGATGCGCATCGGAACCAAGTTCGGCGATATCTATCAGATGGTCGAAGATTGGATCGGGTTTGATAAATTCCACATCGGGCTCAACCCGGGGCACCAGATCCACACGGACGAATGGACCAATAGTCCCCTGACGGCGGGAAATACGCAGGCGGTCGCTTCCGGCTGTGCCTACCAGTGCGATTACACGGTCAGCTTCCACGAGCCGTTCATGTCCTGCCATATCGAAGACGGTGTGGTCATTGCGGACGAGGCGCTTCGGGCACAGATCGAGGCGATCAGCCCCGACTGTATGTGCAGGATTCGTGCGCGTCAGGAGTATATGAGAACGGTTCTCGGCATCGACCTTGCAGACGAAACGCTGCCTATGTCGGATCTCCCATGCGTATGCTTCCCATATATGGCAGATCTGTCCACCGTGCTTGCAAAAGCTTAACATACTTTGACAAATATTGATAATGGAGGTTTGAAATGCAAAAGTGTAAGATCACCGTCGCGAAGAGATGCTTCAACGAAGAGCTGGCAAAGGAATACGGCGTAGACGGGATTACGCCGTGCCCCTTCTTCAAGGAGGGAGACACGTTCATCACAGACTATTGCAAGCCCGAAAATTTCTGCGAGGACGCATGGCAGGCAATCCAGTACTATGTATTCGCCTTGTCCATGGGGTGCGACCAGATCTACTCGGATTGGGTGAACCGTCCGGGCATCGCTGTCAACTGCTGCAATGATGGTCTGCGTCCTGTCGTGTTCAAGATCGAACGCCTAGATGAAAGCTGGGACAACAGCGTAGATTCCAAGTAATACGAACCTCATAAAGCCCGGTACGAACAGGACCCAAAAGTGCCGTCGAAAATAGTAAAGGAGAAATTGTTATGATTATTGATTCCCATATGCATTTAATTCGTAAGGCCAATTTTGACAAACCCACGTACGACAGACTGCGCATGAAAGTACCGGAGGATACCGAGCTGGATACCCTTGTTGAATGGTACAAGTCTGCCGGCGTTGACAAGTGCATCTGTATGGGGCAGGATATGTCCCGTATCTGGAACACGACCTTTGGCGAGTCCTATGTCCGCGAAGCCTATCAGCGCTATCCGGATTTCTTCATCCCTTTCGCCAGCCTGGAGCCGATCGACAAAGCAAACCGCTTCCATCAGGAGAATTATGACGAGTTTGCCCGCGCAATCAAAGAGGATCATATCCGCGGTGTCCTGATGACCCCGCCTTACGGTCAGTTCAAGTCCAACGATAAGACCGTTTACCCCTTCTATCAGCTCGCGCAGAAGGAAGGAATCGTTGTCCAGTATCATCACTCTGCGCAGATGGGACCGGCAATTCTGGCACCGACGCAGTATGCGCAGATGGAGCTGCTGAATGATGTCCTGATTGACTTCCCGGATATGAAGGTCGTCGTTGAGCATCTGGGTTATCCTTGGTCGGAGTATCTGTTTGTCCTGATGACCAACGACAAGAATCTGTATACTGATCTGGCAATGACTTATGGTCGCCCGATGTGGACGGCATGGCAGCTTGTGCTCGCGAGAGAGTATGGCGTTCTGGATAGAGTGATGTTCGCAACGGACTATGTGTGCTATAACTACGACGTCTTTGGCCCGAACCCCGCCGAGGATATCAAGAACTGGATCCATCTGGTCGAGGTAGGGCTCAATGAGATCAACAGACGCTGCGGCTGGCCGGAGCTAACGCAGAGCGAGATTGACAGCATCCTCTTCGGCTGCGCGTCGAAGCTCTATGGTATTAAAGTGTAACGAGTCAAATGCCCCGACATCAATTGTTGAAAAGTAGGTGATTACCCTGATCTATTCTGGCGATAACAAACAATTACATGATGAAATTAAGGCATTTATGAAGCAAAATGGGATTCTGGAGCAGGATATCTGCAACACGCTTGGCAAAACCCGGCAGAATCTTTCTACGATCTTTAACCGCATGAACCACGGCGATACGCCCGATCTATATACCATGTACCGCTTGGCAAAAGGCATGGGCTATGCGCTGAAGATCGATTTTGTAAAGGAATAGAATCCATTTTGTGAAGGCGTCGTGATATGCTCCCTTTATGAGAGACTGTGGATTATAGGCTCTATGTCAATTTGGGGTAGAGACAAAACAGGTTCTATAATAAATGTTGGGGTCAGGCTCATTATAGACTGCCCCTGTAAAAACGGACAATAGACAAAAGGCCCCCTGTGTAGGATAATAACTACACAGGGGGTATTGCTATGAAGAAAAGGAAATATACGCACATCAAGGAGTTGGAGTCTATTCTTCTGCAGATGCGAGAAGACGGCACCAGTCGCAGAGAAATAGCAGGAGAATTAGGATTGAGCCTTAAACAAGGGCTCTATGTCAATAGTTGGGGTAGAGGGAAGAATCAAAATTATCACAGGCCGTGTCGGGGCAAGAGTCCCGGCACGATTTTTAAGTATTGCAGAAGAGGATTCTGTTTCTGAGATTGCGGAAGTTACGCATTCCGAAACAGACGCGCTTCAGGACTTTGGTTTTGTTGTTGCAGCCTTCAATAAAGCCATTCGACCATGGGAGATCCATAGAATTGAGGATCTCGTTGAACCAGTTACGGTATGCGTTTGTACAATCGTGGAACTCGGGCAGAACCATGACTTCCACAGCCAGCAGCCAGTCTGCGAGCTTTCGTCTGCCCTCAGCCGAGGAGCGGGAGCGGATCACAGCGAGGAACTCATTTTTCAGGCGGTAGGCATCGGCCAGGCGAGGAGCAATTTCAAATATGAGTGCCAGTTGGTCAGCTTGTTCATCTGTCAGTTTTTCCATGGGTCTCATCAGCAGATATCTGGATTTCTTGAAGTATTTCCTGAATTGGACAGAGAGTTTGTTCTGCTCGTTCTTCCTGACCCGTTCCATTGCCCAGTAGACTTGCCGGATAACATGGTACCTGTCCGCGACAATCACGGCGTTTTTAAAGCAAACCTTTGCGACCTGCCGAAAGTGAGGATTCATGTCGCAAACAAAGTATTTAACATTTTTTCTGGATTCAAATTGTGAGAAATACCGGACTAAATCATTTTCATACCGGCTTGGGAGAATATCGAATATCTTATGGTTTTGCGGATCGGCAACGATGCTGTTGTACTTCTGGCCGCCGGAATTGCCCTTGAACTCGTCCAGAGAAACCACCTCAGGGAGCTCCTTCGGCTTAAAATTGACGCATCTGAAATAGCGCATGGCGGTTGCGCCGGATACATTGAAACGGGAGCTGATCTCCCTGGCAGACGCAATTCTTTCAAAGGCACGGATGATCTCGGCTACCAGCCGGCTGGTGACACGGTAATAGCGGGGCAGGAATGTGTTACTCTCAAAGAAACGCTTGCCGCAGTTGCATCGATAGCGGCGCTTACGAAGGTGCCGGAAGGTATTTCTTGCCAGAGGAACATCCTTGACCATCTGCATCCGATAGTCGTGTATACGGTCTGTGACAGAGCCACAGGCAGGGCAAGTATGCTTTTTTCGGGGAAGCTCGACATGGATGTGAAGACCCGCAGAACGATTCTCCACATTTGTGATAATTACATCTTCCAGATTCAGAACTTTTGCTGTATAATCCTGATTGAGCATAGAGATACTTCCTTTGTTGTGATAGATGCGACTTTTATGATAAAGGATTTTCCCTCTATGCTCAACTTATAGATATAGCTTTGGGGCCAGGCTCATTAGACTGCCCCAGATTGTACGGACAGCACAAAAAGGGCCTGTGTAAGATTATTTTGTTCAAGCGGAGAGGCGCAGCGTTAGCGGCGCCTCTCCAGTTTTTATCTGGATGCGCTCATGGTTATAAAAGTGGATGTATCTGTCTATTAAGTCGTTGGCTTCGTGGATTGTCGTCGGTTTGTGCCTGTAGATGCATTCCGTTTTCAAGATGGAAAAGAAATTTTCTGCCATTACATTGTCATAAGGATTTCCTTTCCTTGACATAGATGGCGTTATGCCGTAAGATTGAGTTAGCTTGAAATATGCATGCGAGGTGTATTGAAAGCCCTGGTCGCTGTGGAGCTGTAACTCCGCAGCGATCTTCTTTTTCTCTTTCTTCATTGCGAACCTTATTGTGTCCAATACCAAGCTGACTGTTTGCTGTGTGGCCGTCTTGTAGGCCACAATGCGAAGCCCGTTCATTTTGAGCTTGTCCAAAAGCCACCCGTCCGCGCTGTCCGGCACGACCGCCACCATGTCAAGCAAATTCGCGCTGTCGCTGTCCGCGTCCTTCGCCCGCATCACAAGGCTCACGTCTCCCGCGCCGTCCTCATCTTCCAGCATAGATTTCACCGGTATCCTCGGCGATTCATACATCGCCTCCAGATCCGCCTCTGTCAGATTGTGCAGTTCTGTTATGTTGTCCCTTCTCCCGTATTTCTCGTTTTCTTCATTCTGTTTCCGAAGAGCATCTTTTTTTGCTTCTTTTTGCGTTTCCGATAAGAAACCGCCCGGCACATATTTCAAGAATCTCCCGTCTTTGCTATTGACGTTTTTGAAAATGTCTGCTATACTGACTTTGGAATCTGGGAGCAGAGGATGTGAACCGTAGGCTTTCCGACTAGGGCTATTCTCCAAGACCTCGGCTTCTTTTTTTGAAAGCGTTACTGCAAGATATAGTCTGTTCTGATTGTCTGTAAATTCTTTCACCTCAAACTGTACAGGAGTTACCGCTCCGCTTTCCTCGTATGCGCTAAGCAGAACGTAAATCTGTTTCAGTTGTCCATTTTCTTTGCTTGTTCCTGCCTTTTTATCTCTGCGAACCTCAATCGGCACAGCATTTCGCACCAGCGCATTGAAGCATGTCATCATCTTCGCGTAATCCTGATAGCTTCCGCCGTATTCCAGTTGATGATGCAGGCTTGCTGTCATTCCTCTGTTTGAGAACTGAAATGGTATCTCGATCCTGCTGTTTTTTAAATCGACATTCATAATGCCCAGCTTTTTCGCAAGTGCTTTCATGCCAGGCATGACTGCGCTTTTTTTGCGCGTGTTAAACTCACCCAAATCAATTCCATCCAGTTTTCTTTCATCCGGTCGCGCAAGCGTCAGTGTTTCATTTTTCAGCAGCTCGTAGCGTTCCTCCTCCGTGCTGTCTGCGGTCAATCTCCCGTCCAGCACAACGTCCATCGCATTCCCTGCATCCTCCGCAAACACCGCTCTGTCCCATCCGAGGTCCGGCATTTTTGCGTGCCGCTCCCCCTCGGTCATGTTCCTGCGGCTTTCGGTCTCTCTAGCCTCGATCTCGCCCGCGGAATTCATGTACTGCACAAAAGCGTATCGCAACTGGTTTTACGAGATTCTCCATTCCATAGACGTCCCGTGGTCAAACGGCTTCATTGAGGGCTGCAACAACAGGACAAAAGTCCTGAAGCGTGGCTGCTTTGGGATGCGCAATTTCCGCAATTTCAGAAACAAGATCCTCTACTGCCATACAATAAAAACCGTGCCGGGATCTTTGCCCCGACACGGCCTGTGATAATTTTGATTCTTCCCTCTACCCTAACTATTGACATAGAGCCATTACTCAGTCATAGAAACAGGCGGTTTGAACTTCTGATAGTACACACTGGTAGTTCCCTTGTCATGCTTTATACAAGGTTGTAATTCAAATCATTGTCTACCTTCTTCGGGTCGCTTCACCGGCAGCTTCAGCGCCATCCTGTTTTCAACAGGAGAATAGTTGTCATCGGGATTGCCCATAATAGGAGTTCCCGCCGTGTTTACGCAGATAGTGCTTATCCAACAGTTCCGGCTGCATACCAGTAACAGCAGGGTTAAGCAATTCTGTCTGAAACGCCATAAACGCCAATTCTTCCAATACCACCGCGTTGTGGACGGCGTTGAGAGGATCGGTGCCCCAAGCAAAGGGACTGTGGCTGTGAACCAGAACGGCAGGAATATCGTCCGGAGATTTTCCCAGGAAGGTCTCAATGATCACATTGCCGGTTTCCTTTTCATATTCTCCAGCGATTTCTGCGGGCGTCATCTTCCGGGTGCAGGATATCGCTCCGTAGAAATAGTCGCCGTGGGTGGTGCCATAGGCAGGAATGTCCCTTCCAGCCTGCGCCCAAGAGGTTGCCCAGCGGGAGTGTGTGTACCACGCCACCGATACTTGGGAACACGTTGTAAAGCGCCACATGGGTCGCCGCATCGGAGGAGGGCTTCCATTTGCCCTCCACCTTCTCCCCGGTTGTCAGGGATACAACCACCATATCCTCCGGCGTCATGCCGTCATATTCCACGCCACTGGGCTTGATGACCATGAGACCATTATCCCGGTCAACCCCAGAGGCATTTCCCCAGGTAAAGGTCGCAAGGCCATATTTATAATCCGCCTTTCTGCGAAAGGTATCGACGGGGTTATGAAACCGGAGGGGTGTGCTTTCGCCGTTGAAAATTGTTTGTTATACTGTCCACAGAGGTGTTCGGCAAACTACACAGACCGTGGAGGTGAGTGGCGAGGCTGTATAGCGGCAACCTCGCATTTTTATATGGCGTCGGTTATCCATTAAGGCATCAACGAATGGCGCAAACAAGTAGCCCGTAAACTTATCTCTTTCAAATCGACTCGATTTTGCCGGGTAGTCAGTCACTGCCGAACCTTCTCAAATCTTGATGTGCAGGAGGTTCAAAGTGGCTTTTAAGATTCTTCGCAGAAACTGCTGTGGGCTGGATGTCCACAAAACATGGATTTTCGCCTGTATCGGAATTACAGATGCAAACGGACGGACAGAGTACAAGCAAGCTCGCTTTTCCTCGTTTTCCAACGGGCTGCGGGAGTTAGCTGGATGGCTCACGAAGCACTCCTGTGCGGACGTCTGTATGGAATCCACAGGGAAGTACTGGATACCCGTGTTCAACATTCTTGAGAAGACCTGCTGGGTCACGTTGGCACATCCGAAGTACACGAAACCACAGAAGGGTAACAAAACCGACCGCAAAGATGCCAAATGGATCTGCGACCTGTATATGTGTGGTATGGTTAAGCCAAGCTTTATCCCTCCGGCTGACATTCGCCAGCTTCGTGACCTGATGCGGTATCGGACCAAACTCACCAATATGCTGACCAGTGAAAAGAATCGCGCTCTAAACTGTCTCACCGTTTCCAATTTGAAGCTGGATGATGTGTTTTCCAACGTGTTCGGCAAGTCCTCACGTTCCATTGTCCAACACATTCTGGAGCATCCCGGTGAGCAATTTGACGTGGCTCCGTTTCTTGACCGGCGCTGCAAACACTCTGTCGAGGACGTGCAGGCCGCTGTTGACGGAGCGATATCCCGTGAGCAGGCTGCAAAACGCAGAGAATGCCTGCTGCATATCGATCAGCTCAATGGACACCGTGAAACGATTGAGACTGAAATTCTGCGCCTTGCGCAGCCGTATTCTCATCAGTTGGAGCTGCTCCGCACGGTTCCGGGTTTTTCCGCAGCGCCGCTGACCGCTGTCTGGAACGTTCTGTCCAAGCTAGAGCCCTATTCTGCAAAAGGATATCTGGAGGATAAGCTGACCGAGCACTCCGTTGTGATCTCCAAATCTCAGGGATCAGAGTTGCTCCGCAAACGCGGCTACATCTTCAAGGACGAGGTGTCTGCCGATTCAGGCTGACTCCGTTTCCAATACTGTTTTTGCCGCAGGCCCTGCGGCTGCGTTGCTGCGCCCTTTTTCGCGATACCCGCGATTCTTATGTTGTTTCAAACTTCGGCAGTTCCAGATTTGCCTTACAGACAGTTTCTTTTAAGTTTTCCAGCATACTGTCACCTTATTTCAGTTTCCATGCCAGATCGTTCAGGAACAACTCCTGCTCCAGCACATCCACGGTGGTATCCTTGCCGATGCGAACAAATTCGATGTCCATCATCCGCGACCAGTCCTTCATCTGCTCAGCGGTCACGTCGTAGCTGAGAACAGTATGGTGTGCGCCGCCTGCGGTGATCCAGCACTCTACGCCGGTGGTGAGGCTGGGCTCTGCCTGCCACATGACCCGTGCCACCGGCAGATTGGGCATGGGCATAATGGGCTTAATGCAATGAATATCCTGACAGATCAGACGGAGACGGCCACCCATATCAACGAGAGACACCACAATGGCGTCACCTGCCTTGCCCTCGAAAACCAGACGGGCGGGATCCTTCTCGTTCATGCCGATGCCCAGATGGTGGGTTTCGATCCGAGGTTTACCTGCTGCCAGACTGGGGCAGACCTCCAGCATATGGGCACCCAGGGAGTATTCCTGGCCTTCAAGCAGATGGTAAGTATAGTCCTCCATAAAAGCGGAAGCACCGTTGCCGCCCTCACCCATGGCTTTCATGATGGCGGTCATAGCGGAGACCTTCCAGTCTCCCTCGCCGCCGTAGCCGTAGCCTTGGGCCATCAGGTGCTGGGAGGCAAGACCGGGAAGCTGCTCCATGCCATACAGGTCCTGGAAGGTGTTGGAAAACGCTTTGCACCCCTCCCGGTCCAGCATTTTCTTCATGGCGATCTCTTCCCTGGCCTGATAGCGGATAGCGTCGATGTTGTCGGTGGCAATATCATAATTGACCTTGTAGACTTCCATCAGTGTGTCGATCTCGGTGTCGGTAACGGCGTTCATTTCCTTCACCAGATCGCCCACAGCCCAGGTGTTGACCTGCCAGCCCAGCTTGGTCTGAACCTCTACCTTGTCGCCTTCAGTGACGGCAACTTCCCGCATGTTGTCACCGAAACGCATGACCTTCATGTTCTTGGAAACGGCGACGCCCACGGCTGCCTTCATCCAGTCGCCGATGCGCTTCAGCACATCGGGATTCTTCCAATAGCCGGCAATGACCTTCCGGGGCATTCTCAGCCGGGCTGCGATGAAACCGTGCTCCCTGTCGCCATGGGCGGCCTGATTCAGGTTCATGAAGTCCATGTCGATCCCCCCGTTGGGAATCTCCCTGTTGTACTGTGTAGCAAAATGACAGTAGGGCCTCTGTAAGTTGGCCAGACCGTTGATCCACATCTTACTCGGGCTGAAGGTGTGGCACCAGGTGATGATACCGGCACAGGAATTGTCATAATTCGCTTCCTTGATGATGTTGGTGATCTGGGCATTGCTCATGGCGGTAACTTTATAAACCAACGGATAAGGAAGACCTTTGCTCATTTCCCTCGCCATTTCCTCTGCACGGGCGGCCACGGTTTTCAGGACATCCTCGCCGTACAGGTCTTGAGAGCCAACAACAAACCAGAAATTATAGTCCATGTCTTTCTCCTTCTTAAATGACTTCCACAGCTTTGCGCTCCACGTCCAGCAAAGTCTTGTACTGCTTGATGTACAGATTAAATCCCTCAACGTCCTCCTGTTGCTGGTTCAACGTTGTTCCCTTGGCGTTTGCAAACACGCGGGCATTCAGATAATCTTCCAGGGTTTCATTTTCTGCTTTATTCAGCATATAGGCAGCAAGCAGGGCCATGCCGTAGGGACCGCCGTCACCTGCCGTCTCCATGCAGGTGACGGGTGCGTTGCAAGCGGCAGCCATGTACTTCTGCCCGACAGCCGGAGCCTTGAACAGGCCGCCGTGACCGGTGAGGCTGTCGATTGTCACGTGCTCACTCGCAAGAATATCCATGCCGATTTTCAGTGTCGACATGGTGGAATACAGCATTGCGCGGAGAAAATTAGCCAAAGTGAAATGACTGTCCGGACGACGCATGACTATAGGCCGTCCCGCATCCAGATGGGTCACACCCTCCCCAGCCAGATAGTTGCATACCAGCACGCCGCCGCAGTCGGGATCGCCTTCCAAAGACTTTTCATACAGCTTAGTATAAACCTCGCCATTAGATGGTTCCGCACCGAACAGGCTGCCCACTTCTTTCAGGACAGAAAACCACGTATTGCTGTCATTGGTGCAGTTGTTGCAGTGCACCATAGCAACGGGCTTGCCAGTAGGCGTCGTCACCGAATCAATTTCCTCATGAACCTTAGTCAGGGGCTTTTCCAAAACCACCATGGAGAAGATGGACGTTCCCGCAGACACATTTCCCGTCCTGGGAGCAACTGCATTGGTAGCAGTCATGCCGGTCCCTGCGTCCCCCTCAGCCGGGACAAACGGTACACCGGGAGTCAAAAGGTTATCCAGCATGGCAGCACCACTTTCCGTCAGTTCACCGGCACGCTCGCCTGCTATAAGGATGCAGGGGAGAATATCAGACAGTTTCCAGGACAATTTGCGATCAGAAATCAGGTGATCGAATTTCACCAACATTTCCTTGTCATAACCGTTCGTCTCACTGTCGATGGGAAACATCCCGGAAGCCTCGCCAACGCCGATGGCGTTGACACCTGTGAGCATACGGTGGACGTATCCTGACAGAGTAGTGATGTGGGCTATTTTTTCAACGTGCTCCTCCCCATTCAGAATTGCCTGATACAGATGCGCGATGCTCCACCTCTGAGGAATGTTGAAGCCGAACAGGGCGGTCAATTCTCCTGCCGCCTGACCAGTGATGGTATTTTGCCAAGTTCGGAATGGAGTGAGTAAATTCCAATCCTTGTCAAAGGCCAAATAGCCGTGCATCATGCCAGAAATACCCACGGCTGCAACGCCTTCCCGGTTTTTGATACCGGATAGAACCTTTCTCAGACCAATCCATACCTCGGCGAGATCATAAGTCCATACCCCATTTCTAAAGGTGCTGACCCAAGTGAAGTCATCGGAACATATTGTTTCATGATGCTCATTGATGACAACAGCTTTGATTCGGGTTGAACCAAGTTCAATACCAAGTGCGAGCGTGCAATTTCTTGTTCTCCTTTTCATTCTTTTCCCCTTTCTTCTTTCCTTAGGGTGTATCTGAAAAGTCAAAAATAGCGAAGCGTACAAGAAAAAGACACAAATAAGTGGTAAGACAAAGGCAGAA
>CAKTVG010000035.1 GCA_934622035.1 uncultured Oscillospiraceae bacterium | reverse complement strand
AAGTGGAGCTATACGGTTGCAAAAGCATCAAAAAAAGCCGTAGCCTCTGAATGGAACATTTCAGAGGCTTCTCTACCAATATCCGTCAGCAGGCCCTTGAGCTCCGGAAAAGGCATGGAGTAGCGCTGGCTGAGATAGCGCAGGGAGGCGCCGAGCTCGCCGTCCGGGCCACCGTACTGCGTGATGATGATGGCCGCCAGACGGGGATCCGTCCGTGCGATTTTTACGGGGTATTGCAGCTTCTTTTCATAGACAAACATCGCTCATTCCTCCTTGCAGGCTGCGTTTGCGGCGAGATCCCAGGGCCAGGGATCCTTCAGCCAGTCATACCGGCAATTCTCGCCGGTGCTGCTGCGCTGGGTCAGGGGGCCACAGGCGGCCTCGTATTCCGCAGCGCCCTTTTGGTACAGCGCAGCATACGAATGGAAGAGCTCCACCGCCTCACAGTCGTCCGGGTGGGTATCCAGATATTCTCCGAGCTCCACGAGGGCAAAGCCGAGCGCCTGCAATTCGTGCAGCGGCGTGTCAGAGAGATCCTGCTCGTTGATTCTGCCCATAAAGGGAAGGTCAAGACCGGGGAAGAGCGTTCCGCGGACGACGCCCGTTTTGGCGGGATAGGTCTGCGGATTGTTCTGCTGGAAGGGTACATAGGGATTCGCCAGCGGCGCGCAGGCGGGGAGACTGCCCTGCCAATCGGCACAGGAAGGCGTCTCCTCCTCGCCGGTGCGTGGCGGTGTCATGGGTTGCGTTCGATAATCCAAAAGATGTTTCCTCCTTCAATCAAGCCGGAACCGAGGTTCCTTTTCAGCTTATGCAGGAGGCGTTCGAGCGGTTCCGGCAAAAAATCCCCCGCTGCATGCAGATGCAGCGGGGGTGTTGTTTAGTTTGCGGGGGGCGTGAGAACGGCGGAGTCGATTTCGAGGTGCTTGGTTTCCCACTTCATGAGCTTTACCGGTACCCACAGGCCGAAGATGCCGAGAGTGACAACGGTCAGCAAGCCCCAGAGCAGCCATTTGCCGAAGAGCTGGCCGCCTCTGCCGTTGAACTTCAGGCGGTAGCCGCCGACAACGGTGTGGCCATATTTCCAGCGAAGCATCCAGCAGACGAGTGCCGGTGCGGCAAAACCGAGAGAAAGGGTGGAAAGAAGGCCGGTCAGCAGGGAGATGCCGATGTATGCGCCGGTTCCGCCGTCAAAATAGGAGTTTTTCCAGTCGGTTGCGGCGATGACAGGACCGGTGGGAGCGCCGCCATAGACGGGAGGCGGCACGGGAACCGACGGCTGGGGCGGTACGGGCGGGACATAGCCCGCTTCGGGCTGGGGCGGCGTGTAGGGCGGGACCTCGCCCGTGGGCGGGACAACCGGGACAACATAGTCCACAGGCTTATACACCTCACCCGTGGGCAGGACAGGATCAGGCGGGGTGTAGATTGGCCCGGAGGGCGTCTTGCCGGGGTCGACAGATGTGGGCTCCGGGGGCGTGGCGGGCGTGGAATCCGTGGTCTCCGGATTCAGATCGGTAGGGACCCGGAAGGTGGGCGTCTCCTGCTCGACTTTGTGTCCGCAGTTGCCGCAGAAGACTGCGCCCTCTTCGATCGGGGCGCCGCAGTGATAGCAGAACATAGTGTTGACCTCCTGTTATTTATTTTCAGCTTCCCTTGCGTCAAGGAAGCGGCAGGCCGAAAGTGCGGCGGCAGCGCCGTCGGCAACGGCGGTGGCCACCTGGCGGTATTGCTTGGTGCGGCAGTCGCCGGCGGCGTAGATGCCCGGCGTTTCGGTCAGGCAGCGCTCGTCGGAGACGATGTAGCCCGCGGGATCCAGCACGGCAACGGGAGCAAAGGGAAGATTTTCCGGCTCCGTGCCGATGGCGAGAAAGGCGCCGTCTACGCTCAGACGGGTTTCCTCTCCGCTGGCGGTATTTTTCAGCCGGAGGGCCTCCAGTGCGTCGCCGCCCTCATAGGCCGAGACGACGGTGTTGAACAGGCAGGAGACGTTACGCTTTTCCTGCACGGTCTGCACGAGCTGTCCCTCGCCGGTCAGGACGGGTAGGTTCTGCACCACGGTGACGTGGCTGCAAAGCTCACTGAGCAGCACGACCTCCTGTAAAGCGGTGTTGCCGCCGCCGACGACGGCGACATGGCGGTCGCGGTAGAACGCGCCGTCGCAGACCGCGCAGAAGGAGACGCCGCTGCCGATGAAGCGATCCTCGTCCGGCAGGCCGAGGCGGCGGTGCCGTGCGCCTGCGGCAATGATGACGGCCTTACAGGCATAGGAACCGTTCTCTCCGAAAACCAGCTTCTCTTCGCCGTCCGCAATACCGGTGACGGTGTCCATATCGATGTCTGCGCCGAGGGCCATGGCCTGCTCGAGCATGCGCTGGGCAAGCTCGTTGCCGCTGATGGATTCAAAGCCGGGATAGTTTTCCAGCTTCGGCGAAAAGGTAATCTGCCCGCCGAAGGTGTCCTTTTCCAGCACCAGCACCGTTTTTCCGGCGCGGCGGGCGTAGATGGCGGCGGTCAGACCCGCAGGGCCTGCGCCGATAATCACGATGTCGTGCATATTACGGCCTCTCTGCATGATCTTCCGCAAAAATGCGGATGTTGGAGGGATTCTCCACGCGCTGCACCTCCGTCTCGCCGCTGAGGACGAGAAGCGTGGGGGCCTGGCGCACGCCGTACTTCCGGGCGACGTCGGGCGTGTCGTCTGCGATGACCAGCTCATAGGAGATGCCGGCGTCGGAAAGGAATTTCTTTGCCATGACGCACTTCGGGCAGGTCTTGGTCGTGAAAAGCATCAGACGGTCGCCGGAGGCCTCCGGCGCAGCGGGTGCGGCCTCCGCCTGCGGCGCGGCGCCGAAGCGGTGCTGCATGGAAGCGCCGATGTCATAGACCTTGCGGTCCTTGTATTCCTGCGCCTTGCCGTCGTTCCAGTTCTGCACGGGGCGGTAGTAGCCGGTGATGCGGCTGTAGACCTCGGTGGGCTTGCCGCAGATCGGGCAGACCTTCTGTTCGCCGGAGAGATAGCCGTGCTCCGCGCAGACGGAGTAGGTCGGCGAGATGGTATAGTAGGGCAGACGGTAATTGTCCGCGATCTTCTTGACCAGCGAGGCAGCGGCTTTCCAGTCTGGCAGCTTCTCGCCGAGGAAGGCGTGGAAGACGGTGCCGGAGGTATAGAGCGTCTGAAGCTGATCCTGAATGTCCAGCGCGGAGAAAATGTCCTCGGTGTAGCCGACGGGCAGGTGGGAGGAATTCGTGTAATAGGGCGTTTCGCCCTCCTTCGCCGCTGTAATGATGTCGGGGAAGTCCTTCTTGTCGTGCTTTGCCAGGCGGTATGTCGTGGATTCCGCGGGCGTAGCCTCCAGATTGTACAGGTCGCCGTACTGCTCCTGATAGTCCGACAGGCGCTCACGCATGTGGTTGAGCACCTCAACGGTGAACTGCTGCGTTTCGGGGTGCGTCATGTCCTTACGCAGCCATTTGGCGTTCAGGCCGACCTCGTTCATGCCGATCAGGCCGATGGTGGAGAAATGGTTCTCAAAGGTGCCGAGGTAGCGCTTGGTGTAGGGGTAAAGCCCCTCGTTCAGAAGGCGCGTAATGACGTCGCGCTTGATCTTCAGAGAGCGGGCGGAGATGTCCATCAGATGATCCAGCCGCTTATAAAATTCCTCCGGCGTGGCGGAGAGATAGGCGATTTTCGGCATATTGATCGTGACGACGCCGACGGAGCCGGTCGATTCGCCGCTGCCGAAGAAACCGCCGGACTTCTTGCGCAGCTCGCGCAGATCCAGACGCAGGCGGCAGCACATGGAGCGGATGTCGCTCGGCTGCATGTCGCTGTTGACGTAGTTGGAGAAATAGGGCGTGCCGTATTTTGCCGTCATCTCGAAGAGCAGACGGTTGTTTTCCGTGTCGGACCAGTCAAAATCGCGGGTGATGGAGTAGGTGGGAATGGGGTACTGGAAGCCGCGGCCGTTGGCATCGCCCTCGATCATGACCTCGATGAAGGCACGGTTGACCATATCCATCTCTTTTTTGCAGTCCTTATACTTGAAGGGCATCTCCTTGCCGCCAACGATGGCGGGCAGCTCCGCCAGATCGTCCGGGACGACCCAGTCGAGCGTGATGTTGGAGAAGGGCGCCTGCGTGCCCCAGCGGGAGGGCGTATTTACGCCGTAGATGAAGGACTCAATGCACTTTTTGACCTGCTCATAGCTCAGGTGATCCACCTTGACGAAGGGCGCAAGATAGGTATCAAAGGAGGAGAAGGCCTGCGCACCGGCCCACTCGTTCTGCATGATGCCGAGAAAGTTGACCATCTGGTTGCACAGAGAGGCCAGATGCTTCGCAGGCGCGGAGGTGATCTTGCCGGGCACGCCGCCGAGGCCCTCCTGAATGAGCTGCTTCAGGGACCAGCCCGCGCAGTAGCCGGTCAGCATGGACATGTCGTGGATGTGAATGTCTGCGTTGCGGTGCGCATTGGCGATTTCGTCGTCATAGACCTCGGTGAGCCAGTAGTTTGCAGTAATCGCGCCGGAATTGGACAGAATCAAACCGCCGACGGAATAGGTGACGGTGGAATTCTCCTTCACGCGCCAGTCGCGTACCTTGACATAGCTGTCCACCAGCTCCTTGTAGTCGAGAATCGTGGACTTCATGTTGCGCAGCTTCTCGCGCTGGCGGCGGTAGAGAATGTAGGCCTTGGCGACATCGTCATAGCCTGCGCGGATCAGAACGGATTCCACGCTGTCCTGAATATCCTCAACGGCGATTTTGCCGTTCCTGATCTTCGGCTCAAAATCCGCCGTGACCTTCAGACCGAGAAAGTCGATCACGGAATCATTATATTGCTTCTCCTGGGCATCGAATGCCTTTTTAATTGCGTGGGTGATCTTGGACAGATCAAATTCCACGACCTTGTCGTTGCGTTTTACCACCTGGTACATAGCGTTTCCTCCTCTATTCGCCCCGCAGCCGTGCGGCGGGGACGGTTTGCCGGGCAGCGGCGAGACAGGCCAGCATCTTTTCGTGACTTGCGGCATGCAGGCCCGGCGTCAGAAGAGCGCCGGAGTCCACAAACCCCTGTAAGTAATAGTGTTCTGCGCCGGAGAGCCAGACACCGATTTTTTCAAAATCCTCCGGCTCGTGCAGCTCTTCAACGACGGTCGTCCGGAACTCGTAGGGCACACGGCCCTCGAGCAGCAGGGCGGCGCTCTGCGCGACGTCATCAAAGTGAACGGCGGCTCCTGCCGTCCGGTCGTACTTTTCCCGGCAGTTCTTGATGTCCATTGCGATGTAGTCAACCAGGCCCTCCTCCAGCAGTCCGCGGAGACGGTTCGGGAAGGAGCCGTTGGTGTCAAGCTTTATGGGATAACCCAACGCCTTGATGCGGCGCAGAAACGTTTCCAGCTCCGGCTGGAGCAGAGGCTCGCCGCCGGTGACGGCGACGCCGTCCAGCAGCCCCCGGCGCTTTTCCAGAAAGGCGAACAGCGCCTGCTCGTCGAGCCGCTCGCCGGGGCCGAGCACCAGCGGAGCGTTGTGGCAGAAGGGACAGCGAAAGTTGCAGCCGGGGAGGAAAACGGTGCAGGCGACGCGGCCGGGATAGTCCAGAAGCGTCATTTTTTGTAATCCGCCGATCTGCATGATTTCCTCCAAATTTTGTGATTGTAACATAAGATGAGCACAATATCTTGTGCCTTAGATAGGATACAATCTTTTCCTGTCTTTGTCAACTGCCCAGGCGCATTTTCGGAGAAATGACGAAAAACCCGGCATGGTTTTCCATGCCGGGCTTTGCGGGTTTATAGGTTATTTCTTTTCCTTGCGCTTTTTGAGCACGAGGACGATGATCAGGGCGGCAGCGACGCCGACAACGGCGACTGCCATGATGATGATCCAGGTGGTGATGTTGCTGTTATCGCCGGTCGCGGGGGTCTTGCCGGTGGCGGGGATGACCATGGTCTCCTTTTCGCCGCAGGCGCAGACGCGCTCCTTCAGGCCGTCCTCGGTTGCGGTGGCTTCCTTGACGACGACCCATGCGCCGAACTTGTGCTCGTGATCCTCGACAACCTTGCCGCAGACGACATCTGCACGGTTGCGGATACGAATGCGCGGATAGAAGGCCGTGCCGTCGTTGAGAACGAAGGTGTTGTCGTAGGAGGAAAGGCCGGTGGCCTCGACCTCGCAGCCGATCTTGAGGTTCTTGACCTCGTCCTGCGTGGTGATATAGCCGTCGATGAAGACGCGGGTCACGTCGCCGTTGGCGTCGCGGACGAGGATGGTCTGCACCAGACCGTCGGCGTATTCGATGCGGGTGACAACACCCTTGATCTTGATCAGCTCACCGAGGACGGAGCCGTCGTTGACCTGCTTTGCAGTGACCTCTCTCGGAGTGACGGTGAAGCCCTCGCCGATCTTCTCGATGGAGGAGACCTGAAGCTCAATCTCACCCTGGTAGAAGGCGGTCACGCCGGTGATGCGGACCTTATCGCCGATCTTGTAGTCGCCGGCGACCGGGAAGACGTTGATGCCGCCCGTCTCGTCCTGCACGTAGGTGCAGTCGAAGAATGCGGTGTCCTTGTCATAGCCGGAGGCGTTGGCGGTGACGATGCCCTCGATGGTGTACTTGTAGCCCTGCTCGGTCTGCTTGTTGACGGTGCCGATCGGGGTGATCTTGATCTCGTTGATCGTCTTGAGCAGATTTTCGCAGATCTTGTAGTTGGAGTAGTTCTTCTCGGCGCCGTTATCAGAAGCCTGATACTGCACCTCGAAGTTGGACATGAAGGCTGCGCCGGAAACGACGATCAGGCCCTTGCCGTCAAGCTTTTCGGTTGCGGTGACGAGCACGCGGTCGTCGCCGGGCTGGAAGGTGTACTTCTGTCTGACCATGCCGTCGCCGTCGCTGTCCTTGGTGTAGGTGCTTGCGTGGCCGTAAACGACCGGCGTGACAGTGGAGGGCACGCTGCCGGTGGGCTCGCCGTTGCCATCGACGAGGTAGATGGAGGCGCCGCCGTAGTGGCTGTAGCGCTCGGTGTACATGACGTCGTTCGGATGCTCTTCGTCAAATTCCACGCGGTCCATCAGGAAGCTGTCGAAGTTGTAGCTGCTGAAGTACAGGCGCTGCGTCTGGCCGCCGTTGAGCACATCGTCATTGGTGGCGTCGTCGTTGATGCGGATGCTGGAGCCGAGGGCTTCCAGGACGGAGTTCTGCGTAGCGGACATGTGCGGCGTGCCCTGCGGCACGTAGTCGTAATTCTCATAGTAGTCGGACCAGCCGGCCAGAACGACGGTACCGCCGTTGGCGTTGAAGGCCTTGATGGCCGCAAGCTCTGCCTCGGAGTAGACATCGGAGGCGCCGGCACCGTTGATTTGCAGACGGCGGGACGGAGCGGTGAGAATCAGCATCTTGAACTTCGGGTTGCTGCATGCAGCGATCAGCTCCTCGCTGGTGTTGAGCTGCACGGTGCGGATGGAGTACTGCGCGGCCAGCGTGCCGAAGTTGCCCATGGAATCCTTGTAGTTGCCGGAGACGTACTCGTTGTGGTGAGAGGCGTCGATGCCGACGTAGACAAGCTCGTCCGCATCCAGAACGTCAAGCTCCAGCTCCTTGGAGAAGGTGTACTGCTTGCCGTCCTGCTCCATTTCAACGACCGCGGTCACGGTGTAGACCTTCGCGGTGGTGAAGGTGACAGGGAAGGTGAGGGCCAGCGTGCTGCTCGCCTTGACGGTCTTCTGCTCGGCGGTCAGGTCGGCGGCGGTCTTCTTGACAAGAACGGTATCGCCGGTCTTGTAGGTGATGGAGGTGACGGTGGCGTCCTTTGCCTCGCTGTTGAAGAGGGTGGTCGTCAGATTGAGCGCCTCGTTGGTGACAGGCGTTGCGGTCTCGCTCTCGAAGCTGGTAACGCCGAGCTTGAGGGTTTCACCGACCCAGACAGGAGCGGTCACGGCGAGGTCGCCGTCGCCCTGCGTCACGCGGATGAAATAGTAGGTGTAGTCGGGATCGAGCGTGCAGCTCAGACTGCCGGAGGCAAGCTCTGCGGCATTGTCCCAGGTGTAAGCGGTCTTGCCGGAGTTGACGACGACCTCAACCTTGGTGATGCTGTCGGATTTGTCCGGATCGTAGACGGTGACGTTGATGTTCAGCTTCTCGGGAACCGTTGCGATTGTGCTGCCCATCATCTGATCGTTGACGGTGTAGGTGATCTCAAGGTTCTTGTCCTCCGTCGCGTAGACACGGCGGGCGCGGATGGCGTTATAGATGCCTTCCTCGGAGAAGTCGTCGGTCAGGATGACGTCGCGGGCGTCGTTGGCGTTGCCCCAGCGGCCCTTGTGGTTATCCTGGTTGTTGGACGGAGCGACGTGCCAGCCCTTATCCAGCGCCATGATGTACTGCTCATAGCTGGGATAGTAGCCGCCTGCGCCGATCTGGCCTTCGCCGTTGCCGACTTCAACCAGGTACATGCGGGTGTCGATCACGGCATCCCAGTAGGAGAAGTCCACAAAGTTGCCGAAGGTCTTGCCCGGATGGTTGAACTGGCTGATGGAGTCCACGCCCTCGGCCTGGCTCAGCAGGGAGTAGTATGCCTTCATGCCTGCGTCGCTGGTCTTGTTGTTGAGGGTCTTGTTGTTACGGGAGACAACACCGGGGGTGTTGAAGGTGTTGATGTGGCCGGGGCCGCCGGACCAGGTCATTTCGAAGCCGCCGATGGCGATGATGTCGCTGTTCTGCGCGTTGAATTCGGCGATGGTGTCCTTGTAGGTCTTCCAGCTGTGGTTTGCATCGGAATCGTGCACCAGACTGGTGTCATACAGGGCGCCCTCCTCGTTCGGGTTGGAGGAGCTGTCGAAATAGTTGGAGTGGTCGGTGAAAGCGACGAACTGCACGTTCGAGCTTGCGGGAATGTTCTTGATGTATTCCAGAGCGGAGGTCAGAGAGCCGGAACCGTCGGAATACTGAGTGTGGCCATGGAGCTGGCCGAAGTAGAGGCGGAACTGCGACTCGCCGACGGTGAAGCTCCAGGTGGCGGTTGCGCTCTTGCCGTCCTTGCGGGTGACGGTGACGACGACGGTCACTCTGCCGTCGACCATGTCCGCCGCGGGGGTGTAGGAGAGCTTGCCGTTCTTAAGAGTGGCCTTGACCTCTTCGCCGTTGACGGTCATCTTCACGGTGGGATTCTCACCGGCGTTGACGATGTCGGCGGAGATCACAGGGCGCTTGACGTCCTTCGTCTGCGAATTGGCAGCCGGAGTGAGGTTGGAAATAACGGGCTCGTCCTTCACGGCGACGGAGGCAGTGCCGTTGATGGCGATGCCCTTGGTGTCCTTGCCGGTGACGGAGATGGCAAGCGTGGTCTTGCCGGTGAGCTTTGCGGCGGGAACGGTGACGGTGTAGGTGCCATCCTTCTCGGCAGGAACATAGCTCTCGCCGTTGACCGTGACGGTCAGTGCACCCTGCACGCCGAAGACGGCGCTGACGGTGAAGGAGAAGGTGTAGTCCTGGCCGATGTAGGCGTCGTAGAGCGTGCCGAAGTTGACGACGGGCATGTTGACAATGCCGCCGTTGAGATTCACATTCTCTGCGACGGGATAGAAGTTAAAGGAGTAGATGGTGTAATCCGTGACATTGTACATGCTGTAGGTCTTGAAGGAATCGGAGTAGTATTCCAGCCACTGGGAATACTGGCCGTTGTACTTTGCGGTACGGCTTTCCATCTCGTAGCCGCCGACGCCGCCGGAGCAGGTGCGGACCAGCCAGTCAGCGTCTTCGCTGGCAGTGAGGGAATAGAAGGCGTTGTTGCCCGTGCCGTTGGAGCAGAGGTAGCCGTAGGTCTCGTTCTTGAAGCGGTAGTAGTCGCCGTTTCTCTCAACGGTGAAGACGACCGCGCCGTTTTCGGGCAGAGCCTTGCCGTCTGTGATGGTGGCGAGCGCCTTTTCAATGGAGGGGCTTTCGCCGTCGGTCTGGGCGGCGAGAACCGCCTGTGCATTCTGGTTATAGATGACGACCTCATCGCCGGCCTTGGGCAGGCTTCCGGTTTCGCCGCCTGCGCTCACGGTTGCAGGAACGAAGCGGATGCGGAACAGGTCTTCGCTGCCGGAAGCGATCTTATAGTAGGCGGAGAAGGTGCTCTTGTCCTTGTACCATTCGATGTAGGCGTCGCGGCCGACATTATGGACATAGTAGAGGCCGTTGCCGACGTCCTTCAGCTCCCAGGTATCGTTGGCCTTGTCCAGGGGCATGCTGGTGTACTGCGTGTCCATGGAGAGCTTCTTGCCCTCGGAGGTGGAGATGGTGATCGTGCCGTTCGCATTGTTCTTGACGGTCCAGATCTCGCTCTGCGCCGCCTCAACGGAGGTCGCGGCATTGTCGATGGTCATCTCGACGCCCTTGTTGTAGTTGCCGGTATAGTTGCTGGAAAGAACGACGTTGTAGGCGGGAACATAGAGAACATAGTTGCCGTCTGCAACGGGGCCGGTGACGGGCTCCTCGCCGCCGCCGGGCGTGGTATCATCGGCGACGTAGTAGATCTGCTGTGCGAACAGATCCTCGTTGCTGCCGATGGAGCCGTAGGAGCTCCAGTTGCCCTTGGAGTCGAACCATTCGATATAGTTGCCGCGGGCGACGTTCTTGATGTAAACGCAGTCCTTGGTGGCAGCTGCGGAGATGGTCCAGGTGCGGTTGACCTCGTCGAGCGGCATGCTGGAGAAGCTGGCGCCCATGGCGAGCTTCTTGCCTTCACTGGTGGAGAAGGTGTAGGTTCCGTCCTCGTTAATGCCGAGGGTCCACAGCTCGGTGCTGCCGTAGCCGGTGAGCTTGCCTTTCTCGAGCTTGACATCGACGCCCTTGTTATAGAAGCCGGAGTACTCCGTGGAGAGCGCCTTGCCCTTGGCGGGGTTGAACACAACGACCTTGTCGCCGTCCTGAAGCGTGGTCAGGTCGGTCACGATGCCGCTCTCGCGCTTGGTCGAGGTGCCGAGCTTGTAGAGGGTGAAGTCGCAGGGATAGCCTGCATTGATGGTGGCGTTCTTGTATGCTCTGAATTTGTTGGCAGAGCCCTTGTTGCTTGCGAGAGTGACGGTGTCGCTGCCGGTGCCTGTGAAGCGGGCAGTGGCCGTCTTTTCATCAAAGGCAAAGCCCCAGTCGTAGCTGCCGGACTGGATGCCGTTGGTGTTGCCGCCCTTCGGCGCGACGGTCGTGCCGTTGGCGTCGGCCAGCTTGACGGAGCTGCCGTTGAAGGTCAGCGTCCAGACGTAGCTTGCGCCGCTGGCCACGCTGATGGTGTCGCCGTCGACAGTGGGCTGTTCGGCGGTGAGCCAGCCGCCGTCCAGCGCGCCGGGCGCATAGCCGGTGGAGACCAGAAGCACATAGCTGCCGGTGGTCAGCTCATCTGCTTTGGTGACCTTGGTGTAGGTAGCAGCCTCGCCGCTTGCCAGCGCAGTCACGGGGAGCATGGAAAGAACCATGACCAGTGCCAGCGCTAGAGCGAGGAGTCTGCCGTGCACGCTTGTTTTCATGAAGTATGCCTCCTTCAATATTCTCGCAGGAGCGCTGTCCGCCGGATGGGGATAGTACCCTACGATAGTTAGCTCTATTTTACCACAAGCAGGAAATAAATGAAAGTGCGTTTTTGTAAAAACGCCGCGGGCTTTTGCAAAAAATAGAGGTGCAATTTTGTGTATTTTGTATAATTACAATTCGGCACTTGACTTCCTCTGTACAAATTGGTATGCTTATTTCGCCCTATTTCAATTTGCACAAGAGGAGAATGTTCCTATGAAAAATAGAAATGTCCGCGAAAGGCGGACGTTCGGCCACTGGCTGCGGGACAATCGCTGGTCCGCACTGATTCTTGCGGTGTCGGCGGTGCTGTTTTTGGCGGTGGGTCTGCTGGCGCGGGCGGAGCCGGAGGAGACAATCCGGGCCGACGACTACGCGGAGTATGAAAAAGGCAAGGTTCTGGAGATCCTTTCGGACACGACGGAGCGCGACCCCAACTCCGACAATGCCTATCGCGGCGAACAGCTCCTGACGGTTCTGGTGAAATCCGGACAGTACAAGGGCGAGGAGATGGAGGTTTATAACTACGTCTCACCGCTCTACGGCGCGCGCGTCAATGAGGGCGAGGGCGTCGTTCTGCTGATCTCCACCTACGGCAGCGGCGAGGTGCGCGCCTCGGTCTTCGAGTATGACCGTGAGCCGGCGTTCTTTCTGGTCGTCGGGCTATTCCTCCTGGTGACGGTGCTTGTCGGCGGAAAGACCGGCGCAAAGTCGCTCCTCGGTCTGATTTTTACGGTGGCATGTCTGTTCTGGATGCTCATCCCTCTGCTGATGAAGGGCGCACCGGTCATTCTGACGGTGTTTCTCGTGTGCTCCTATGTAACGATCGTCTGTTTTGTGATCCTCGACGGCGTGAGCCGGAAATCGCTGTGCGCCATGCTCGGCACGATCCTCGGCATGGGCATTGCCCTCCTCTTCGGCCTGATTGCGCAGTCCGTCGCGCGTGTGGACGGCATGCGCAGCGCGGATGTCGAGCCGCTCCTGCAGCTGCGCCAGCAGGGAATGCCTCTCGGCCTGCGAGGGCTGCTGGTCGGCGGCATCGTTGTCAGCACGCTGGGCGCGGTGATGGACGTGGCGATGAGCATTTCCTCGGCGCTGTCCGAGGTGCATGCGGTCAATCCCTCACTCAATCGCCGTCAGCTCTTCCGTTCCGGGATGAATATCGGCCGGGACATGGTCGGAACGATGACCAATACGCTGATCCTTGCTTTCCTCGGCAGCAGCTTTACCTTTATCATTTATCTGTATTCCCTCGGCCTGTCCTTCCACCAGCTGCTCAGCTCGGCCTATCTGGCGCTCGAGACGATCAGCGGCATTGCCAGCAGCATCGGCGTTATTCTTGCCGTGCCAATCACAGCTTTCGTCAGCTCTATGCTGTTGGCGAAAGCAAAGGTGAATTGATTCGCAAAAACAACAACACCCTCGGTCACAGACCGGGGGTGTTGTTGCTGATCGCGCCGAGCGCGGCTTCCAGCGCACGGATGATATCCTCCAGCGGCATGGAGGGGACGCCGGGCTTTGCCTGCTCCGGCAGATAGGGAACATGGATAAACGCGGCGCGTACCGGCGTTCCGTGGAAATGATGCAGAACGCGGTACAGAAGGTCGTTGCACACAAAGCTGCCCGCGCTGTAGGAGACGGCGCCGGGCAGTCCGGCAGCGGCGATGGCCTGCGTCATGCGCCGGACGGGCAGTGTGGAAAAATAGGCGGCGGGTGCGCCGGGTACGACGGGGACGTCCTGCGGCATGTCTCCTGCATTGTCCGCGATGGAGGCATATTGCAGATTGATGGCGACCAGCTCCGGCGTGACGGCGCTGCGTCCGCCTGCCTGTCCGACGCAGACGACGGCATCCGGCTTGATTTCTTCGGCATATGCCAGCGTGCGCTGCGCGGCAAGGCCGAAGACGGTCGGCACCTGAAGCCGGTCGATCCGCACGCTGCCGAGCTGAACCGGGAGCCGGGAGACGGCTTCCCAGGCGGGGTTGACCGCTTCGCCGCCGAAGGGGTCAAAGCCGGTGAGCAGGATCCGGCAGCAGGGTTCGGTATGATCCATAATGCGTCTCCTTTCCGGATCGGTGCGCGATCCTGAGACCACTGTAGCATCCGGCGGCGGCGCTGTCAATCCGAAAGTAGGAAGAAAGCAATAGACAAAGCGCCGGCCCTTCCGGCGGGGAAAATGTGGCGGGATGCCCAAAATGGAAGGATCTGCATGGATTTTTGCTGCCATAGATTGGATTTTGCAGGAGAAAATACGGTTTGTTCAAAAAAATAGATTAAAATATTGGCTGTTTCATTGCCAAAGCCGTGATATTCACT
>CAKTVG010000034.1 GCA_934622035.1 uncultured Oscillospiraceae bacterium | reverse complement strand
TCTCTAACAGAAATCAGATAGCTCTTTATTCTTGGATAATCTAAAATGTTGTCATTTTGTTGTCACGGGGCAATTCCCGGGCGCAAAAGTTCAGCATTTTCAAGGCTTTTCAGCCTTTCGGGTATTACTCCCACTCGGCGGCGGAAATCTGCATCCAGTTGTACCCACTTTTATTTCGTGCTACATACTGTACGTATTTCACCCAGTTTTCAACGTTTTTCCTTGCGGGAAATGGATATTGTCATCATATCAGCATCACGCTTTCAAGACCCGCCTTCTGGCGGGCTTTTCATTCAGCCCTTGAAAATCACATCATTGTGATAGCTCAGGCAATCCCGGTTGGGGTAGAACCTTTCGGGGAGCGCGATGCGTTCTCCTTCAAGGCTGATAAGCCATCGATGTGTGAACTCATCGCGCTGTGCCTTGACCTGTGTAGAGCAGCGAATCGTATAATCGGGGAGAACTGTAATCAAGCCTTGATCGAAAGCCTTGTCATAAAATGTGTTGAGCAGCAGCCCATTCTCTGGGTCTATCCGTTCCGAGGTCGTTCGGCAGCTCCGAAAGGGTTTAATGTGGCTGGCAACAAGCATCGCGGGAATCGACATTCCAGAGATACAGCAGGTGTTTTCATAAGACGCAAAGACAGACGCCCTGAAAAAGTGACGCTCTCTGCTGACCCTGTTTTTGTCTGTCAGCGTGGAGAGCGGCTTTGCGCCATTGAGCGGATTCGCGTCAAAGAGAGCAAGACCGGTCAAGTCCTCTGCCTGGATACTGAGCGCGCCCCAATCATGCTTGAACTCGTCGAAGATGGCACGGTCGAGCTTCGCAACATGTGTTGCCCCTTTGACCTTGGAGTTTGGGTCGATGGCTGCGAAATTCTGCATACGCATAACGAGAGAACTCGTCGAGTGGGCAAACTTTTCTGCGACCTGCTGAATGAGCTTGTTCGAAGGGCGAATCTGATTCAGGGGCGTGATGCAATAGAGCGCATACGCTATGATGATGTCCTCCCGACTCCACGCAACTCTTTCGCCCATATCCGCACCTCCATTCTGCCCCCATTTTACCTGAAACGAGCGCAATAGTAAAGTGCAATCTGCTTTGCAAAATCAGCGTATAGCTGGCAGAGCAGAAAAACACTACAATAATTGTGGGCAGAAGGAGGAATGGACTTATGTATTTCGATATTCGTAAGCCAGAAACGACAAACAAGACCTTTCGACTGCCCAGCGAGCTCCTGCACAAACTGGAAAAGGTCGCGCAGCAAAAGGGCGTATCACTCAATTACCTCGTAGGACAATGCTGCGAGTACGCCCTTGCGAACCTCAGGGACACGCAGGAAGTATCAACAGACGGAGGGACAACATGAAAAAAGTAATAGCAGCAGTATTATCGATTCTCCTTATCGTCGGAATCATGCCGGTTGCCTTGGCTGAGGATATTGCGCCGGTGAGGGTATCAACCCTTGAGGAACTCCAAAAGGTCATTGCAGACGCAGAAAGCGGCGATACGATCTGCGTCACGCAGACGATCATCGTGTCAGGCAATACACAAATCGGCGAAGAAGGAAAGAGTATTACGCTTTGCGGGACAAGCGATATATCGACTCTTTTACGTATCCAAGGAACGTATGGAGTTGAAGAAACTGTGCGAGTCTCAAATATCATATTTGATGGTCGAGGCATGGTGCCTGGCTCCAAGGTCGTAGCTGAATCGCCGAACGCAGTCATATTCGATATGACGAAATGGGTCAACTGCGTCAGCGAAGGTGAAGGCGCTGGACTTTTCAACTCTGGCGACGGAACAGTTACGCTGATAGGCTGCGCCTTTGAGAACTGCGCAGCGAGAGATGGCGGCACAATTTATAACGCTATGACGGGAAACTGCACGGTTTTAGGTACATCGTTCGTTGGAAACCAGGCGAATTCAACCGGAGGTGCGATATATTCTATAGGTGTATTGTCTATCCAGAATTGCAGCTTTTCACAAAATCAAGCTGTGGTTTCGGGTGGAGCCATCTTTGGCGCAGGGGTCAACTTGATGGGCTGTACTTTCACTAACAATCACGCGCCTGCTGGAGGAGCAATCAACTGTTCGGGGAAAACCCTTGATGTGGAAAGTTGCAGCTTTTCGGGAAACAGTGCAACAAATGGCGGCGCAATCCTCTCAGAAGGCGAGACGACAATCAATTTGAGTACAATCGTCAGCAATAGCGCGGAAACAGGAGGGGGCTTATATTTGCGAGGTCCCGCAGAGCTGATAGAGTCGAAGACCTATGACAATCAGGCAGAACTCTCTGGCAAGGACCTATATGCGATAAGCACCGTCATAATTCGGGTAGAGGATTATAAAACGCTTTACGCCGACGAGCTTGCATCAAAGGAATGCGACTCTTTGGCGTGGTATATCGACACGGAAGATTGCAGGTACACTGAGAAGGCATTGGCTGATATGACCTTGCCTCTGTCAAAGCCCTCGCTTGCGTTCATTATGTGGGACAGCGCGCCAGAACCCGCGCCAGAACCTGAACCCACGCCTACGCCAAAGCCACGTCATACTTCAACTTATAAACCGGCGAAACAAACGCCGATTCAGTGCGGCGAGTTTGAACTGAGTCGAGCCAAAGCGTCAGAGTATATTGAGTTCGCAAATCGATTTGTTGCGCCTGGCGAAAAGATCACACGAGGACAGGTCGCATATCTCATTTACTGCTTCAGGTTTGATGAACAGACTTCACAAATGAGTGATACGTTCGCCGACATCAGCGCTTCGCCATACAGAGACGCAATCAATGAACTCGCGTCGGCGAAAGTGTTCGTGGGACAGGCTGACGGAGCCTTTAACCCAGAAGGAAAAATGAGCGTGGGCCAGTTACTGACTGTATTAACGCGTTTCGTGGAGCAAAAGGAAATGCGAACCTGCTGCTTTGCGGAGTCCACGCATTGGGCCACTTTCGCAGCGCAGACGGCCTGCACCTATGGGTGGATTCCTGACGCGCCGATCGACCTTGACGCGCCGGCAACAATCGGCTTTTTTACAAACCTGCTGTTAAAACTGATTGAACTGAAATAAGTATAAGGGAGAGCCGGTCAAAGGCTCTCCCTTAATATTTTCGGTAAAACTCTCATAAACAACCCCTGGACGACCCATATCAGAGCTTTGCTTTAAGGCGTGAAAGCATAAGCCTGAATCCATAAAACGCGATATGGGCCGCCTAAGGTGCCCCAGAACGAGTCCGTGCGCGATGCTCTTTACCACAAGTAGCTTAAAGACAACATGATGTAGCCTTAAGGCACCATTCCACGATCGTAGGCGGCAGGCGGATAGTCAAGTGCAGGTTCGCGAATCTGCATACCTGTGTCATAAGCTGCCACAAAGGTGCCAGGGGCGAAGTGCGTCTCTTCTTTTTCTTCTAACTTACCCTGGGACTGCAGATAACGCTCAAATCCAGCGTACGTCATATCGTTAGGGTCAGCATTCCCGCTGGCGGCGAGTTCGGCTTTGTATCTGGCATAAGCATCAGCAATCGGGCCGCCGGCAGGCACATAGTTATCATTGACTTCTGCGTTTTGGACTTCGCTCGCATTTTTACTTTCTTCTGCGTCGTCTTGATGTTCCGCTTCATCAACTGCAAGCGCCCGCTCACTCGCTGAAATAACATACTTTGTCATGTCTTCGCCGGAAATAAAATCAAAGAAGGCGTTAAATTGGTCGGAGTCAATGGCGGCGAATGCCATAAAGCACTCTTTTACAGTATCGAAGTCCTTATCAAATGAAATGAGATATGTGGGAACCATACGATCATTGACATAGCGTCTGTGATCTCCAGGGCGTTCTACGTAGCGCACCAAGTCCATAAGACGAGTACGGAGTGTATTGTAGATTTCGTTTGCTGCATCCAGTGAGCAATATCGCATATTGCCCTCCAGCGGCCAAAAGCGCTGTCCCTTTTCCTTTGCGATATTGTTCAGCGCATCGAGGGCGAGCGGAGAGTTCGCCAGCGTCCGAATTGCCAGCGTGAGGGAGCTTTTACTGATGGTAGGCTGGAGCTTCATAAGGGTAAGAAGGTTGAGTTGGTCATTTGTTGGCGCAGCTAAGCCAACATGATCGATTTTATTTTTGAGATCGTGGAGAACGGACTGAAAATAGCCATCATATTCGGTTTTAATCGCGTTAGTCTTCGCCTTCAGTTTGGCATCGAGCCTGGCCTTTTCTTCTCCATAGCCAGCCGAACCCTTATAACGTTCAATGCCTTTCATGTCTGCGTCGTAACGATCATAGACGGACTTCATGTCTCTGCGAAAAGCCTCAACAAAACGGGCCAGTCTATTTCTTTCATCAAAAGCAATTGGATATTCTCCATGCATAGGTAAAATCCTCCTTGTATTGTTGTGATTTGTGGTATGGTTTACAGGTCGTCCTGTGAAACCTCGGAATCGTCGGGGCGCTGCTCGGCGAGTTCCGGAATACTGGAAAAGTCTTCGACCGAGCAGCAAGCCTCGATTGCTTCAAACAGATTGTTTTCCGCAGTAGTCTCTGTCTTTGGAACCTCGTTGGCTGTAAACTTATCGATAACGATGCCAAGCGTCGTGGCGATTTTCACCAACGGAGTATCTGCAATCTTTTCAGGGTCGTTGAGCGCGTCCAACAACATAGCAATCAGGTTGCATGCAGAGCCTTTTTGCATCTCCATAAAGGCGAGAACGTCTTTCGTGTTTTCTGCGTTCTTTTTCTCAATCTGCTGCCGAATTTCATCGCTGCTTTCATGCTTGATTCGCTGAACTGTTCCGACAGAGGTGTGATATTTGCTGGCGCAGGCACGAATGGACGAGCCCATTGTCAGTTCTGCAAGAATCATTTTTCGCTCTTTATCCGTGAGCTTGGCCATGTTCGTGCCTCCTTCTCAATTCAGGTGTTAGTAGTTCACATTGATCTCAAGAGCGTCTTTCCTGCTCAGAAACTCGAAGAACGCTTTGCTCTGTGCCTCGTTAACACCTGCGAATGCCTGGAAGCAGTCGTCGGCGCTGTCGAAGTCTTTGTCATAGGTATTGAGCTTCGTGGAAGCGTTGGCACTCTGCGTCCCATCGTCAACCCGCTCCATATAAGCCAGATAATTTGTGATGCGATCATTGAGCGTGTCGCAAATCGTTCTTGCGCCGGTCAGCGTGCAAAACGTACCGGACACCTCAGGGAAGGGCCAGCGCGCGTTTTTCTCAACGACGATTCCGCGCAGCGCCTCAAGAGCGAGCGGCGAAGAAGACAGCTTTTGAGCGGCCCGAATGAGAATGTCCTCAAAGAGAACCGGCTGCATTGCCATGACTTTTAGGAGCTTGAGCTGTTCGTCGGTGGGAACGTGGAGGCTTACGCGGACGACCTGATCTCTGAGATTTTTGACGATGGAGTGCAGTTTGGGGCTGTACTCAGCTTTGCAGGCGTCAATCTGTTCTTTCAGATTGGCTCTTGCGGAATCGACTGAATCCTTGCGACGCCCCGCCGCTTTCAGCGCGGCATCATACTCGTCGCAGGCTTTCTTCCTTGCTGTGCGGTATTCGCAGACAGCGGAAAATAGCTTGTCTTTTTCGTTTGACATAGGTGGAATCCTCCTTATTTTTAGCCGCTCGGCGGCCGAATTACAAATCATCGAGATATGTCATGAGCTGACGCTCTTTTTCATCGAGACTGATAACAATTTGCTCCTGAATACTGCTTCCTGAATATTTCCAGGAATTCAACCCGCCCTTATAGACCCTGTCGAACTGCCTTGTGCGATATTCCTGCAGGTTGGCGCATCTACGCAGAGCGGAAAGACCATCGCGAATAGAGTGCTCAGCATACGTTCTGGAAATATGAAGCAGATCGGCGATTTGCTGGTGAGTCAATTTGTCGTAGTAGTGGTATCGAATACAGGCAGATTGTTTCGGCGGCAATGCGTTCAATGCCTTTTCCAGATTATCGTGCATCTGCTCGTAATAATCGGAGTTCTCAATCTGCTCTAAGGCTTCCGCTGAAAGCGGGTCGGAAAGACATTCAGCAAGAGTGAGATCGACGTCTGCGTCTTTGCTGCTTGGCGCGTCCAGACTCGCCGCGTCGCGAATCGCATTTGCTGCCCGGTTACCTTTGTCAGACCGTGCATAAGCATAACTCAATCCAGTAAGGTCACGAAAACTGTTTTTAACACGCCGAGTCAACATAGTGCTGAACTTACTTCCGCCATCCTGTTTGTAGGTACGAATCGCGTCCAGCATGGCGAAATAGGCTTCCTGAATAAAATCGTCAAGATCAAGGCTCAAGGCGGTGCATAGATCGTAATTGAAAGTGAAAAACTGATTTGCCAGTTTATAAATCCAACGCTTAACCTGGTGCCAAAGCTGTTCTTGTAAGCTATCGTCGCCCGCTTGAATTTTCGCAACGAGTTCTTCATCTGTCATATTTGTCACGCACCCGCCTTTGGAAAATGATAAAGGTTCGTCGCATGAGTTCCTGCGCCCAACGGCGAGTGTAAGGTTTTGCGACAATTTCAAGGACGCTTTTGAGCGGAAGTCCGTCATAATACACTTTCCTTGTGATCTCATAGCCGGTAAGGTCATGCGCAAATTGATGAAAGATCGCGCCGGTTTGCCGGTATTCGTCAAGCATCTGTTTTGCGTCGTGTGCAATGTCTTTGCTGTGCCTTGCAGCATTTGGAATGTCTTTGTATTCACTCCAAAAAGCAAGCCTGTCCATCGCCGCCTGTATACGCAGCGGATTCCAGCGTACTCGTTCCAGAAAGAATTGAGGGTCAGACATTGCAATATCGAAAAGGCTGGGCACTGGCGTCGACGTGAATACGAACTGTGCATAGGACGGGCTCTTTTCGCATAGCCAGGGTCTCAACTCGTTATCCGCTTCACAATAGGCGTTCATTACCTCTACTGGGTCAGCTCCAACTTTAAGAGCAAGCTCAAGGTAAAGACTGAGTTGCTTTGAGGGCAAGAGACAGCCAAAGCGAGGGTTAGCCCATTCATAATAGATGATACTGGTGATACTTATATCGCCAAGCATTCGCCCCATTTTCTTTCGCGACAAACCGGCCTTCTGCCGAATTTCCTTCAAGAGAGCGCCAAACTCCCGCTGCTTTTCAGTCGCAGCGGGAGTCACTTTTTTATTTGTCATAGGTTATCCTTTCAAACGCAGACATTGCATGCGCCCTCAGGCGCGGTGAATTGAGTACCTTACTCATTCGCAATAAGACGTAATAGCGAGGCTGCTCAAGATTGCGCTCGAACTTGCTGTACTCTCTCGGTCGAAACCCCAGGAGTTCTGCCATTTTCTTGCTTTGAATCCCTCTGCGCCAACGCTCTTGTCTCATTAGGCTTCCTGTCGTTCCGTCCCAGGGGGCTTTGACTTTGACCCATTGATCGACCAAGTCATCTGTCGTAATGAGCTCGTCGCCGTACGTCATGTTGATTGCCTTTACGAAGACAGGGAGAAAGCTATAGGGCGGGAGAGTCTTGTTCTTCTCATAGTGGTTCAGGAGCGCCGGTGAAACGCCAGTCTGTTCGGAGAGCATTTCCAGTGTCATTCCTGTTTCTTTTCGCAGCGTACTCAGAAATGCGCCAAAACGCTGTGGAAAGAATCTATCCTCTAACGTCCCGATGACCTGGAGCAATTCGTCAAGCGTCATTTCAGGACCTATGAGTGCATAACGTCTTGTCCTCAGATCATAATGTGTGATGCGTTGAAGCATGTTCAGTCTCCCCCAAGCGACACATTGATAAAACCGCGCTGAAAACCATATAGGTCGCCATATCTGATACTGGAGCGGAGCTCCCAACCTGGGCAACAAGCGGCCAAAAGCTTATTGATTCTGCGTGCCTCACTTTTGGCGTATGTCGACCTGCTATTGTTGAATAATTCCATCCAGACCTCAAGACCACATATCTTATTCCGCTTCACAACGCCCGTCGAATGATCTCCAGCCCAAAACTCACGACGTGCTTCAATGGGATAGTCGCGCCAGCCCAGAGGGAGAGGCGTATTGATAAAAGCGCGCAGCATTTCAAGCTCGGTCTTAGTTTTATCTGCTTTTGCTGCAAACTCGGTCTGTGCCTTATTTGCATTCACGTCAAACTCAGCCCGCGCCTTATCAACTCGTGCTGCGAAATCAGCTTTTGCCTTATCAATCGTTGTGGCGAGGACGATCGGCTGTTGTGAGAACTGTTCTATAATTCTTGCGTCGAGGTCAGGGCGAAGTCCTGCCTTCAGCGATTTAGAATAGGCGGCGAGTGCTGCCTCGGAAAGAACGTCTCCAAGCAACTCGGAAACGCGCTTATCGATGAACGTGTAAGTCTCCTTGAGAATTTGGTCTCGAATACTTGCTGCTGCCATATTTACCCCTTCCTTTTTGTGAAATTATTTGACGGACCTGACAAGTCCATAGCGTTCCTCAAAATATGCCCTGGGGACACGCCCGCTAACAACGCGCAGACCTTTACGCATGAGTTCTTCATTGAGCGCGCGAACGATCTTGTAAGCGTAGCCCGTTGAGCACTCAAGACGCTCGGCGACCTCAGGCACACGAATGAACTCTTTATCCATAGCTATCCTCCTAAATCGAAATAGTGTCTTTGCTTTGAAAAATAAATCATTTTGATTTAATTTGATTATAACGTATGATACAGGAAAAGTAAATACAAAAACGAAAAATATTTTTGAAAAATAAATCAAAATGTATTTCTTTTTTGACACAGACAGGGTATAATGAGAAAAACACAAGTTTGGAGGGGCGTAATATGACAGTCGGCGAGCGAATCAGGGAATACAGAAAGCAGGCAGGCCTTACCCAAAAGGAACTGGGCGATAGGCTTGGCGTCTCGAATGTCCATATAGGTCAGTACGAAAGGGGACTGCGTAATCCCAGACTCCCGCAGCTTAAGAAAATCGCGGACGCGCTCGACATTCCATTTGATCTTCTTGTGTCCGATAAGGTGGAGGCTCTTGTTGATACGAGCAAGCAGATCGACCCGTCAATCATGGACGCATTCACGCAGGGCGAGTTCGAGGAAAAGCTATCGCACATAGGCTACTCATTGAAAGTTGAGAGCGACGATACCTTTTCCTGTTTCACAAAAGATGGCGAGAGATTCTCCATCACACAAGAAGAAATCAACCATATCGACGAGCAGGTCGACAACTATTTGAGATTCCTGCTTTCAGGCTATGTGAGCAAGTGAAAACAGTAAAACGCTCATAAACAAGCCCTGGATGACCCACATCAGAGTTTTGCTTTAAGGCGTGAAAGCATAAGTCTGAATCCATAAAACGCGATATGGGCCACCTAAGGTGTCCCAGAACGAGTCCGTGCGCGATACCTTTCACCGTAAGTAGCTTATAAGCAACATGGCGTAGCCTTTACGAGCCCCGCTCTTGGCGGGGAGCTGTCGGGCAGATTTAACCGCTGTATCTATCATGCGCAGGTCTGTGGTAGCGGGTAGCGGTTCCTTGTTATTATGAGCCTGAAGTTTCGCTACGGGCAAAAGCCAGTATTTCCAAGGCTCGTGGGGTTCGAGTAGCGGTTTGTAGCGAAAAGCGCACATGCATTAAACCCTTTCTTTCTACCCCCTTAGATTATAAATTTATAAAATAAGGGGGGTGCCTTAACATATTATATAAGGAATTATTTTGCTATTTCGCTACTAAATTGACGAAAGGCTTGGAAACACTGGCTTTTTGCTGTAGCAAATCGAGTAGCAACTCAATTTTTTTCGCTACAAACCGCTACTCCTCAAAAATTGGGTCCTCCGCCTGCGCGAGGGGGTGTTTTTTCGGCGGAGCGGGAGTACCCGATATACCGCACAGTTTTCAGGCAACGATTCCATGCATGGTTACCAGCTTACAAATTGTGCGCTTCGCGATAAAATATGAAAAAGTTTCTTTCTTGCCTCCTGACGTGACGTGGCGTGCCTCCTATAGGGAAAAGACCTCATGGCTTTTGTCCATGAGGTCTTTTCTATTGCCTGTCTGATTGTACGGTTACACTGGGTAAATTCTGTGCGATTTACCCAGCTCGCAAGACAGGCCATACGCGATATAATTTACAAGGTTAAGGATTTGATCTGCTGCTCATTCCTTTTTCTCCTTCCACCCCGCAGGATTGCCCTCCTGCGGGGCCTTTTTATTTTTCCAAGCACACCAGTCATTATAGGCACGCTGATGATCTGGGTCGGCGTAATACTCCTTTGCAAGATCAAGGAGATAGCTGCAAAGCTGTCGCTCGTCAATCTTTATGAGAAGTTCGTCCATATTCTCCCTCCGTAAGTATTGCATAGAACAGGTAGCCCCGCTCTGGCTGTTTTGCCCGTCGGCAAAAATGCTTAGAAATGCAGCAAAAACGCTGAGCAGTTCGTCGGCATACGAAATCTACTAAAAACGATAAAATTGCAAATGTCAAGAGGAAAGGAGATTTACAAAAAGAAAGAGCCTGCAGCCGTTACCTGCAAGCTCTAAGAAAGGAAGTGCATGAAATGCCTGATGGCTACACCCCTTACGGTTACCTCGGTAAGATTGATGACAGATTGATCGAGGTTGTCTCTGAGGAAGAGCTCTATGAGCTCCTCCTCGAAGACAAATAACCGCCCCGCGAGTCTGGCCGATCGTAAGACCGGCTGGGCTCCAAGGTGACTTTATTATATATCAGGCGTTGGAAAAAGTAAATGCGCGATTTGAATAGAAATGGGGCAGCCGGCAGAACTGCGCAGATCAATAGCAAAAACGCTGTTAGGTTCGTCGGCATACGAAACTTACTAATTATAGTAAAATAATAATGTCAAGAGGATGAACCTATAAATGAAAAGGAGAGTCAAGAATGCTGGATAAAGCAGCCCTGCTTCGAGAGATGGAGCGGAATAATTGCAGCGTCGATGAACTTGCGAGAGTTTGCGGGATAAGCCGGAGCGCGATATATCGCCGACTGCGAGGCGAGATCGATTTTAAGGTCGGCGAGATCATTAAGGCGACAGGTCGCCTGCATCTGTCGATCGATCGTCGGAACGTCATATTTTTTGCGGAGTGAGGAGGCGTAAACATGGACCTTTATCAAATGCTAATTGAAGATGGATATTCGGACGAAGAAGCTCGTGAGATTATCGTGCAAGTCGAATGCGAGGGCAGAAGTCTGGACAGCGTGATGCAGAGTATGTTTTGAGAATATCACGCAAGACCCGCTTGGCAGTATTACACTGGTGAGCGGGTCATTTTTTATGCGCATCGCTGTGTTTTGATTTAATTGCAGCACGCTCTCTCGCTTACAAGGTAAAATGATATTGAAGGGGGTGAGTGCATGAGCCTCAAAGAGATACGCGAATCAAGGGCACTGACGAGAACGCAGCTTGCAGAATTGAGCGGCGTCCATAAGACGAAAATTGCGCAATATGAGTCTGGAACGCTCAAGGCTGAAAACATGACGCTGCGCAATGCCTTGAAGCTGTCACAAGCGTTGAAGTGCCATCCCAAAGACCTGCTTGACTCCTGATCGGCGCGGTCGAGGAACGTCTCTACTCGGAGACAGTTCAAAAGTCTGTCCATGAGGCGCTTCCTGTTCTGACCGGACGACAGTTCGAAGCTATCAGCGCAATCTACTTTGACGGATTGACCTTCGAGATGACTGCGCAGCGTTTCGGCGTCAGCAAGGGCGCAATCAACAATATTGTGCGGGCGGGCAGAAACAAGCTGAGCGAAAACGTGAATCTTCAGGCGCTTTGCATGAGCTAATGTGCGCCGAATCTCAGGTTTAACCAAATTCAGAAGACAAGAAAAGGGCCTGCAGCTTTAACCTGCAGGCCCTTTTAGGGCGGGAGACTACTCAATGAAAGGCTACCCATTTTTCCCGTTGCGTAGACTGGCCGGCAGAAAGCATATCCTGTTTGCCATGAATGCGTAATTAAGTAGTCATCCCGCAAGTTTGGCTGGGAAATCAGCCAAATTTATTATACCGAGCGCACCTTGTTTTGTAAAGCTGTCAGGCACGGAGAAAAACAGCGCAAAACCCTGTTGACCTTGCCGACTTACAACCATTCCCCGACGCGATAGAATAATTGTAGAACTAAAATCAGGAGGACAAAAACGTGCCAACCTATAAGGATGAACAGCGGGGAAGCTGGTATTGCTGCTTTTACTATATCGACTGGCAGGGGAAGAAACAGAAAAAGCTCAAGCGGGGCTTTGCCAGACAGCGCGATGCCAAAGAGTATGAGCGCAGTTTCCTCGAAAAGATTCAAGGCAATCCAAACATGACATTCGGAAGCCTTGCGTCGCTCTACATGTCAGATATGGAGAACCGGTTGCGTAAATCGACGATTGCAAATAAGCAGCACATCATCGATACAAAGCTGCTGCCATACTGGAAAAAGCAATCGCTTGGCAACATCACGCCGGCAAACGTGAGAGAATGGCAAAATACCCTCATTAAGCAGGGGTACGCCGATACCTACCTCAAGTCGATCAATAATCAACTCTGCGCAATCTTGAATTACGCAGTCAAGTATTATGGCCTGCGGGAGAACCCTTGCCATAAAGCGGGAAGCATGGGAAAAAAGAAGGCTGACGAAATGCTTTTCTGGACCAGGCAGGAGTATTTGAAGTTCAGCGCTGCAATCGAGGATAACCCTCAGATTCACGCTGCCTTTCAGGTTCTCTATTGGTGCGGGATTCGCGAGGGCGAATTGCTGGCTTTGACGCGGAGCGACATTGATTTTACGCAACGCAAACTCAGCATCAACAAATCCTATCAGCGGCTCGGGAGCGAGGACATTATCTCGCCGCCCAAAACGCCAAAGAGCAATCGCGTCGTAGATATGCCGACTTTCCTCTGCGACGAGCTGAAAGCCTACCTGTCACATATCTACGACGCAGGGCCGAACACAAGGATTTTTCCACTTACCAAAAGCAACTTGTATCGTGAAATGGTCGCTGGCTGTAAGGCGAGCGGCGTGAAGAAGATTAGGGTGCACGACCTGAGACATTCCCACGCCTCGCTGCTCGTCGAACTTGGGTATTCGCCCTTACTGATTGCGGAACGTCTGGGGCATGAAAACATTGAGACAACGCTAAACACCTATTCGCATTTGTACCCCAACAAACAGTCCGAACTTGCAAAAGCCTTGGAAACACTGGAGTCTTAGCATCATATCAACATCATGGGCAGATATGAAAGGCCCCGAAAGCCAGTGTTTCCAAGGCTTTCGGGGTATATTCCATTTATTCCCACTCGATCGTTGCTGGGGGTTTGCTGGTGATGTCGTAGCAGATGCGGTTGATACCGCGGACCTCGTTGACGATGCGGACGGAGATACGGTCGAGGACGTCGTAAGGGATGCGTGACCAGTCGGCCGTCATGAAATCGCTCGTATTGACGGCGCGCAGAGCCAATGTGTAGTCATATGTCCGCCCGTCGCCCATGACGCCGACGGAGCGCATGGAGGTCAGCACGGCAAAGTACTGGCTAAGACTGCGGTCGAGTCCAGCCTTCGCGATCTCGTCGCGGAAGATAAAGTCCGCGTCGCGCAGTGTGTCGAGCTTTTCCTTTGTAATATCGCCGATCACGCGGATCGCAAGACCAGGGCCGGGGAAGGGCTGACGCATAACCAGATACTCAGGCAACCCCAGTTCGCGGCCAAGCTGACGAACTTCGTCCTTGAACAGCATGCGCAGCGGCTCGATGATCTCCTTGAAGTCGACATAATCCGGAAGCCCGCCGACATTGTGGTGGCTCTTGATGACGGCGGATTTGCCAAGACCGGACTCGATCACGTCCGGATAGATCGTGCCCTGCACAAGATAGTCGACTGCGCCGATCTTCTTGGCTTCCGCTTCAAAGACACGGATGAACTCCTCGCCGATAATTTTGCGCTTCGTCTCCGGGTCGGAAACGCCAGCGAGCTTCGCAAGAAAGCGTTCTTCTGCATTGACACGGACAAAATGAATGTCCCACTTGCTGAACGCAGCTTCGACCTCGTCACCCTCATTTTTGCGCATCAGACCATGGTCGACAAACACACAGGTGAGCTGGCTGCCGATAGCCTCTGCCATAAGTGCTGCCGCGACAGAAGAATCCACGCCGCCGGACAGCGCGAGAAGCGCACGTCCAGAGCCGACCTTTTCGCGGATGGAGCGGATCGCGGTCTGGCGATAATCCGCCATCGTCCAATCGCCGGACGCGCCGCAGACGGTATAGAGAAACCGGCGGAGCATTTCGCTGCCCTGTACAGTGTGCTGCACCTCAGGATGGAACTGCACGCCATAAAGCTTTTTCTCCGGGCAGGCCATGGCTGCCGTCGGGCAGACAGCAGTCTTCGCCGTGACGGTGAAGCCGTCCGGCACCTGAGAGATATAGTCGCCATGGCTCATCCACGTTACGCTGGACGCCGGGAGGCCCCGGAAAATTACGCTGTCCGTGTCAAACTCGGTCATCGTCTTGCCATATTCGCGGGCGGTCGCTTCCGTCGCTGCTGCAACGGTGCCGCCCAGCGAATATGCCATGAGCTGGCATCCATAGCAGATGCCAAGAACGGGGATCCCAAGCGCAAAAAGTGCCGGATCCACGTGCGGGGAAACAGATTCATAAACGCTCTGCGGGCCGCCGGAGAGAATGATGCCGATGGGGGCGATCTTCTCAATCTCGGCAGGGGAGATAGAGCAGGGCTTGACCTCGCAGTATACATTCTGCTCACGCACACGGCGTGCGATCAGCTGACTGTACTGCGCACCGAAGTCCAAAATCAGAACCGTTTCCATTACGCTTCCTCCCGGAAAACGATCTTGCCCGGCTCTGCGCTCTCGATGATGGCAAGCGAGTGCAGGTTCACGCCCGCCGCGCGCAGCTTATCGCCGCCGCCCTGGAAGCCCTTTTCCACGGCGCAGCCGATGCCGACCAGCTCGGCTCCCGCAGCCTGTACGATCTCGCACAGACCGCGCAGCGCTTCGCCGCGCGCCAGAAAATCGTCGATCACGAGCACACGGTCGCCGGGGTG
>CAKTVG010000033.1 GCA_934622035.1 uncultured Oscillospiraceae bacterium | reverse complement strand
ACATAGCTTGCAGGCTCTGGTAGAATGAAGTTACCACACAAACATTCGAAAGGAGACAGCAAACTATGTCCGAGAAGATTGTACAACTGAACGAGGAAATTATCAAGGGGCCGATTAAGGAACTTGTTCGCGGCAGCGTGGAGGAAGCCCTGAACGAGCTGCCGGAGAAAGAGGCGGAATCGCCCGTTACAGGGCGGACACTATCCATACGTCTACGTGGACGGCATCTACCTGTGCCGCAACTGGGGCGGATAGTACGAAAATGTTGCTGTTTTGGTAGCAATCGCCGTAAATGAGGACGGTTTTCGTGAGGTTTTAGGCGCTGCCGAGGGGATGAAGGAGGACAAGGCCGGCTGGGTCAGCTTCTTCCGGTGGCTCCGTGGGCGCGGCTTAGACGGCGTAAAGCTCATCGTCGGTGACAAGTGCATGGGGATGCTGGAGGCCGTGGGTGAGGTGTTCCCGGATGCCAAATACCAGCGCTGCACGGTGCATTTCTACCGCAACGTTTTCTCTGTTGTACCAAAATCCAAGGCCAAAATTGTGGCAAAAATGCTCAAGGCGATCCACACGCAGGAGAGTAAGAAAGCCTCCCGCGAAAAGGCGAAAGCTGTTGTTGCTGAGTTAAAAGCGATGAAGCTGAAGGAGGCTGCCAAGAAGGTCGAGGACGGCATTGAGGAAACGCTGACCTACTGTGACTTTCCCTCTGAACACTGGACGAAGATCCAAACCAACAATGTAATTGAACGGACGAACCGGGAGATCCGGCGCAGGACGAGGGTAGTCGGCGCTTTCCCGGACGGAAATTCGGCGTTGATGTTGGTCTGCGCCCGGCTGCGTCATGTGGCAGGGACGCAATGGGGCAGCAAGAAGCACATGAGCATGAAGCATCTGGAGGCGATGGAGCAGGAGCTGCTGGCTGGGTAAGTAGCAGCCAGGTCACAAAGCGTCAAGGGCAAGACAAGCGGCGTACCGCCGCCCTTGACCCTTTGCGCCCTGCCCGCTGAAAAGTAACCAAGGGGCGGTATCCCGCCCCCCCCTGTAATAGATTTCTACCAGAGCCATAATCAATTTTGCGCATAACTCTTGACATTACCATAAAGAAAAGCCCGCAAACCCAGTCATATCAAGCCCCGATGAGTTTCAGATTTTTTCTGTACTCATCGGGGCTTTTTGCGTTTATATGGTTTGATTTATTCCCACAGTTCAAGATGGAAAAGCAGCGTTTTCCGCATTTTCTCTAAAGCGTTATTATATGTCCACTCGGAGGCCTTGTCGGACCTGCGGCTGGCGGAGTGAGAGATTTCTTCAAAGGTCATGGGCTTTATGGGTCTGTACTCGATTTCACCGTTTATCAGCACTGCTTTCCTGACCGACCAGCAGGTATCGCAGAAGCCAAGATGCTTGGCAACCGTGCGCTGTTCCCGGTAGGTCAGGCTGCCGTAAGCCTCGTGCAGTGCGCCATATAGCACCGCTCGGAAATACAGCTTGTCCGGCTGCGAGGTGGTGTCCACCGAAATGTCTTCCGCCGTTTCCTCGCCGTCTTCATCGTACTGCCGGTAAAAATCTACTCGGCGCTCGTTCAGCGTGCCTATCGCAATATACTTGCGGACGCTCTTTTCCTCCATTCCGGTTTCATCGGCAATTCGCTGAATGCAGCTGCCAGTGCAATCATCGCCGTTTAGATGGTAAATCGCCATAATGCGCCGCAGGACGGGATAGGTATCTGCCGTCATCGTGACAACACCGCTCTGCGCTGTGCGGATATAATCATCAATACCGTCCTGTATATACCGCTTTTGAAAAGCGGCAAACGGTGCGCCGACAGCCGGATCGTACTTTTGAAGGGCGGCCAAGATACCGCACACCGCCGCCTGCTTGATGTCCGCAAAATGCTCCGTCATAGCGTATCGTTCGCAGGCGGCCTGCACCAGTTTATTAAGCGCAGCTTCCTGATCGTGGAGGTACCATGCAAGATACTTGTCCTCTTTTTCGGTGAGATAGCGGACAATGTATTCCTGGGCTGGCAGCTTCGGCGGTGCAGGGTCAAGGCGGTACATCCGGCACTCCAAAAGATGCCGCTGCTGCTCTAAGACTTTATTCGGTTCTTCGGACACCGGATGCACCTCCTGTCATTTCATTCTTTTGTCCGTGTCAGCGTACAGCTTAGTACGCTCCAAGTCGGTAAAGTAATTTGTTTTGGCGTAGGCATCATCTTCCTCTGCCTGTTCCAAGCGGCGTTTTGCCATTTCCTGCGCTACTTGTGCAAACTCGGCAGAGATCGTTCCCCGGCTTTTTTCGGAGCGTATCGCCGAACAGCGGCGGTCATAGGCGGCTTTCAGCGGGTTATTCTTTGCCCGTTCCGCTTTGCCCTGAATGATGGCGTACCGACGGCAGCTGATCTTTTCACCGTGGTACAATTCAGGTGCCGTGCCATAGGTGCAGTATTTCTGCCGCCGTGCGCTTTGTATCAGGAAATACTGCTTGCAAACCTCGCACTGCCTCGGGTAATGCCCGTGGTGCAGCCCTTCAAAGAAATCCGTCAGCACAAAGCTGTAATAGCTCCCAAAGGCCATTCTTCGGGCGGTGACAAGGATGCGACTGTTTCGCCGTTTCGGGAGAGCAATGTATTCCGTGTTCAAGGGAAATGAATTCGTCCCGAATATCTCCGTTGCAATGGGCAGCAGGTGGTATTCGTCAAATCGGTCGGCTTCGTCTATACGGGAAGCGAATTTCTTGAGCTGTTCAAGAGCCTTGCGCATATCCTCCGGGATAGCATCATAGAAGCGGAGGGCACTTAAAACGGTTGCGCACATCGTTTCACCGGTTTTGAGCAGCGCCTTATTATATTCAGGAGGGAACACACCATCGAATTGCGCTGTTGCTGCTCTGCGTCGCAGATAGTCGGAAAGGGCAGCAGCGTTGCCTTCCGTGAATAGCTCTGCAATTCGCTGCTTCTCCGCTGCAATGTCCAAGGAGGAAAAAGGCTTTAGCTTCGGCAGGGTTTGCAGAATTGTCAGAATCTCCTTTCCGGCCTTAATAAAATCTGTTTCGTTCAGATACCCGGCACATAGCTGCTCCTGTACATTCCAGTTACTTTGCCGGAACACGGCGATCCTCGCCGCCGTGTCATCTTTATAATACTGATTCAAAAGCTGCACCGCAAAGGTTCCTGCCGGGTAGATTTTGCCGCCTATATGTACACGACCGTCCCGGTAAACGGCAGTAAGAAAGCCAAGTCCATCGCTCATACGCCATGCCTCCTTCTATATTCTATCAAGCCAAGTGTCCCATAAACCGGTCTTGCGGTGATGAAAAGCCAAGATGTTTTTTCTCCGAATCGCCAAATAGAAACATTTGTTCTATATAATTGTAGCAGAAAAGCGCCTGATATTCAAGGCTTTTTCCCGATGTTGCGAACAGCATTTTCATTGTGTTGCTATAATCATACCTTTTTCAGCCGTTTCCCCCATTCAATATACAGAAGGCAGTCATCGAGCCGTCGAGGTCACACTCGGCGGCTTTTTTGCTGCCCGAAAAACAGAAAGGAGGTTTATCCTATGGCACTCAAAATCACGCCGAAGCAGCGAACAAAAATCAATGTCCTTGTGCGCAAAGCTTGCTGTAATTGCTATAAGGGTAACTGTCTGCTGCTGGATGACCTTGAAATGTTCGGCTGAGCCAAAACTCCGATATGTGGCTCAAATCGCAGCATTTGAAGCAGAGTCAGAGCCACTTTGGCGCAATACGCCAAGAGGCAAGAAAGCGGTTTGCGGCATCGTGCAGCGCAGAGATACGCTGAAATCCCGGTATCTGACAGCCGCTTTTCTTTATGCCCTGCGGGGTGCGTCCTACGGTATAGCAAGCAGGGACTTTGTGTGCCACAGAAGTCCCAATCACAGCCGAAATCGGCTGACTCTTTGGGGGCGCAGCCCCCAATCCCCCGAAAGGAGAGATGTGTATGGGGAAAGATGTTCGTATCGCCGTCCGTGTGACGGTAAAAGAAAAGGATAAAATCCAGTCCAAAGCCCGAAAATGCGGGCTGAGCACAACTGAATATGTGAAGCAAAGAGCGTTGGGGTACGAGCCGAGAGCAGTTCCACCTGACGCTCTTTTTGTTTGTCTTGAAATGCTGGGCGAGCTTGCAGATAAAGCGGGGTCACCGGAGCTGGACAAAGAAATTTCAGCGGTGCTGAAGCAGATCACAGCAGAATTCCTGCTGCCGGGAAGGGGGTGATGCGGTATGGCCGTAACAGGATTCTGGCCTGTGTTCAAGAATCTGAAAGCCACGCTGGACTACGCCGACAATCCCGACAAGACCACCGCCCCGGAATATCTCGACGAGGATCTGTACGCCGCCCTGCGTTACGCAGAGAACGACGATAAGACCGACTGCAAGATGTTTGTGGGCGGTATCAACTGCTCGGCGCAGAACGCCTACGCTGAGATGATCGCCGTACAGCGGCGGTTCGGGCTGCGTGGCAAGGTCGCCGGCTACCACGGCATTCAGAGCTTTCGTGAAGGCGAGGTCACGCCGGAGCAAGCCTTTGTAATCGGAAAGAAAACAGCAAGAAAGATGTGGGGCGACCGGTATCAGGTGCTCGTTACCGTCCACCTGAACACCGACAATGTTCACTGCCATTTTGTTGTGAATCCCGTGTCCTTCAAGGACGGCGCAAAGTTCAAAAACAAAATCGGCGACCACAAGGAGCTGCGTAGAATCTCCGATGAAATCTGCCGGGAGCACGAGCTGTCAGTATTGGAAAACAGCGAGTTTTACAGCAAAGGCAAGAAAAAGGAATATTGGGTTCACAAGGCAGGTAAGCAGACCCACCGGGATATGCTGCGCCGGGATGTGGAGGAGGCGCTGGCCAAGTGCGGTTCATTCCGTGAAATTGAATATTACCTGAAATGTTTGGGCTATCGCTTCCAGCGGGACTTCCATTATGCCCACCCCTCCGTCATCATCGACGGCTGGCAGCGCCCTATTCGCATTGACAGCCTTGGGCCACAGTTTAGCAGAGAAGCCATCCGGGAGCGGTGCCTTGAAAACCAGCGGAAGCCGGAGCTGTACGGATACGCCTATCCGCAGCGAAAACGAGCACCGCTGCTAGCTATTGAGTATCATCTGCGGCAGGCGCAGAGGCAAGATACCGTTACGCTGCTGTTCGAGATTTTCATTGAACTGCTGAAAATCTGCACCGGCAGCAACATTGAAAACACCGACCGCCGCCCTTTATCACCGGCCATGCGGGCGGAGGTACGTAAGCTGGATCAATATCTGGAAGAATACAAGCTCCTTTGCGACCACCGCATTGAGTCGCCAAAGGAGCTTTTGTCATTTCAGGAGGGGTTGACCGCCCGGATTTCGGCGCTGGAGGAACAGCGCTACGCCCTGCGCCTGAAGCTGCGCCGAGTGAAATCTCCGGAGGAAGAAGCTGGCCTGAAGGAACACTGCAAAAAGATTACAAAAGAGCTCACGCCTTTGCGACGGGAGAGGAAAACCGTTCTGCGTATCGCAGAGCACATTCCCAAAATACAGGAGCTTCTGGATGCCGAGCGTAAAACCGAAATGGAACACAACAACCTGACACGAAAGAAAGAGAGGAAGATTGAACGATGAAACAAACCAACATTGCAGTTTCCAAGCTGCGCCCCTTTGAAAATAACCCCTATCAGGTCCGGGACGATGCCGAGATGAACACGCTGATCGAAAGCATACAGACGCAAGGCATTCTCTCGCCGCTGATCGTCCGACCGATTGAAAACACCGATGAATATGAAGTGATAAGCGGCCACCGCCGCTTGCACGCAGCAGTAAAGGCAGGGATTTCAGAAGTCCCTGCCTTGATTTATGCCCTTGACCGGGATGCTGCTGCCATTGCGGTGGTGGACAGCAACCTCCACCGGGAGCATATTCTGCCCTCCGAAAAGGCGTTTGCGTACAAACTCAAGTATGAGGCATTGAAACACCAGGGAACTTCGTGCCAAGTTGGCACGAAGTCACGCACCGATGAGCAAATCGCAGAAAATGCTGATGACAGTGCAAGGCAAATTCAAAGGTATATCCGCCTGACTCATCTCATTCCTGAGTTCCTTGAAAAGATGGATAAAGGCGAAATAGCCCTGTCTGTCGGCGTGGAGCTTTCGTTTCTTGACGAATCCAGCCAGCGGGAGGTGCTGGAGCAGTGCGCCATCAATGACTGCACCCCGTCCTATTCGCAGGCTTGGCGAATGCATAAGGCCGACCGTGAAGGATCGCTGACCAAGGCAGCCATTCAAACCATTATGTCAGAAGAAAAAGCTAACCAGCGGGAAATGGTGAAAGTTCCCACCTCCCGTCTGCGGGAGGTTCTTCCGCAAGGGCTGGATGCAAAGAAAACAGAAGATTTTATCATCAAGGCTTGCGACTATTATCGCAAATATCTCGTCCGCCAGCGTAATCGGGAAGAAAGATGAGGTGGTATCCCTATGGAACAATTCATTCAAAAATATCCGTACAATCAAGTCTTTGAAAACAATGCCGACTCGCATTTTCATATGAAAATCGGTGGCACGGTTTATGATGTTACGACTCATTATGACCCCAAGGGGCGGCAGTGCGTGTTGGAGCAGTTCAAGGATCTGCTCCTGCAGAAGGAGTGGAGTCAACCACACAATCGAAAGGAACAGCCGAAATCAATATAATGGCATATATCCCATTGCTTGATTCGGCTGTCGGAAAGGAGTTAAACGCTATGACAGTCAATAAAAATGCAGACCAGGAAAAAATCACAGCTCTTTACTGCCGCCTTTCGCAGGATGACGGCTTGGACGGAGAGAGCAACAGTATTCAGAACCAAAAAATCATTCTGATGGATTACGCCAAGAAGAACGGCTATCTGCATCCAAAGTATTTTGTAGACGACGGAATCAGCGGCACGACCTTTGATCGTGCGGGCTTTCGGGAAATGGAGGCACTGATTGAAGCCGGGAAAGTATCAGCGGTTATCGTCAAGGACCTGTCCCGTTTCGGGCGTGAGCACGTGGAAACCAGCCGGTATTTAGAAATTATCTATCCAACTTTAGGTGTGAAATTCGTCGCCATTCAGGAGCGTGTGGATACCGAAACCGGCGAGGGCACGGAGATGATGCCATTCCACAACATTTTTAACGAGTGGTATGCAGCGCAGACCAGCAAAAAAGTGCGGGCTGTGTGGGCAATGAAGGCGGCCAACGGTAAAAGAAGCAACTTCCAGGTACCATACGGCTACAAGCGTGACGAGCTTGATAAAGAAAAGTGGCTTGTTGATGATGCTGCCGCCGAGGTAGTACGAAGGATTTACCACCTTTGTCTTGAAGGAAAAGGCCCGGAGCAAATTGCGAGGCTTCTGCAAAAGGAGAAGGTTCTTACCCCTACCGCATATTACTATTCGGTCGGTTCTTCTTCCGCCAATCGTCCTATGCCGAGCGATCCGTATTTATGGAAGGACAGCACCATTGATGCCATCTTGAGCAATCGAAAATACACCGGCTGTATGGTTAATCTGAAAACGACTACCGTCAGCTACAAAGTACACAAACTGATTCGCAAGCCGGAGGAGGAATGGAGCATCGTGCCGAACGCACAGGAAGCGATCATTGACGAAAACACTTGGCTCCGAGTGCAGGAGCTGCGCAAAAATAAGCGCCGCCCGACTGCGACGGGGAAAACAAGCCTGTTTTCCGGATTGGTTTTTTGTGCAGACTGCGGTTCAAAGCTCCACTTTTGTGCGGCTAAGAGTTTGAAAACAAATCAGGAATTCTTTCGCTGTGCCAATTATAAGTCCGGTCGGGGAGAATGCACAATTCACTATATTCGGAATGTCGTGCTGGAACAAATCGTCTCAATGGCGGTTAGCGATCTTGCAGATTTCGTTGCCTGTCACGAATCATTCTTTCTGCAAATGATTGGAAAGCAACAATCTGCAGGGAAAGATCAGAATATCCGATCTGTCAAATCGGACATCGCTGCCGGAAAACACCGTATCGATGAAATCGACCGGCTGATTGCTAAGCTCTATGAGGATAATTTTGCGGGCAAGCTGTCTGACGAGCGTTATTCCCGTATGGCAGCAAAATACGAAAAAGAGCAGGCGGAGCTACTGCAATCCGTCAGTACAAAGGAAAAAGAGCTGGCCGAACTCGAACGGGAGAGCGTGGATATTCGACTTTTGCTGGCAGGACTCAGGGAGTACTCCAGTATGGAAACACTCACGCCGGAGGTGGTCAATAAGATCATCAAGCGAATCGAGGTTCACAACAGTGAAATGTTGAACGGACATAAGCGGGTGGGCATTGACATCTACTTTACCGGTGTCGGACTTGTAGACCTTGCAACCATAAAGGAGATGCTTGCTATCGCAGAATCGTCAAGGCCGCGATCTACCATAGAAAGAGAAAAGGCCGCAGCCTCCATAACAGAGGTTGCGACCAATCTCTCATAAGAAAATACTTCCTTATGAACGGAAACCGTTGATATGACTGGGTTTGCGGGCTTTTTCTATTGCGTTGTCGGCCTTATGTATCGATCCCTCTCACAGCCGAAAACCGGCCATTTCGGGTCAGTTTTCGGCTATTTTCGGAGGGACATTGGAGGGATGTTCGACCATTACAGCGAGAGGTACACACCCATGATCGCATTGGCGGATGCCACTTTCGAGGTGAAATTCAAGTGTGTATAGATGTTGGAAGTTGTCGCAATATCGCTGTGCCCCAACCACTCCTGAACTTCTTTCAGGCTGACCCCATTGGCGTACAAAAGGCTCGCACAGCTATGTCGGAGATCGTGATAGCGTAACAGAATGCTCTCAGGTTCTCTTTCTTTGTCGGCACGGCGCAAAAGGCTTGCCTTCCGGGAAGAATCTGGTGTATAATTATAATAGCATAGGACGATTAACGGGTCGGAATTACGGCAATGTGATTGACCATGCCTACGCATGCCTCGACGGGGCGCAGAGCGGCACATCCGGCACATGGGAAAATTACTTCTATGCCAAGAACCTGTATGTCCTGCTTTCCATTTCCAACGGCAGTGAATCCATTTTGGACGAGCAGCACGTATTTTCATACTATTGGGATCGACTGTTGACCAATCTGTTTCTCTCATGCATTATTGACGGAATTGCGCTGCTGCTCGTCATCGCGCCGCCGATATATTGTCTCATCGTCCGCAGGAAAGAGCAGGCAAAAAAACGCCGCAACAAGCAGAAAAAATTGCAGAAAAAACTACAGATGCAGCAAAAAAGAGCCTCCCAAAATCAGGACGAACACAAAGGCTAAATTTGCAGCTAACTTGCGTGAAAGGACGGCGTATTGACAATGGATGACTATCGTTTGGGATTTTTTCCCTTCATTGCATCTGCCGAAGGCAAAATGGACGGTTTGACCTATCGGCTGGTGCGTTTTCAAGGCCGCAAACCGGGAGAGCATGCGCATTGCGCACTATGCTGGGCAGCAATCTGTGATTCTGAATATGACTGGGAAAAAAGCCCCGAAGCAGAGGCCTTCTTTTGTGAAGAAACCGGCTGCTGGATATGCAAAAAATGCTACTCCGATTTTGCACCGCAGTTTCACTGGAGGCTTTCTGAAATATCGTCGAAAGCCTGACGCGGGTGTAATATTGAATGCTATAAACCAGCGTAAAGCAAAAGCGCACGGAAAATCATATGATTTTCCGTGCGCTTTCGAAATTCTATTACTTCGTGCCGAAGATACGGTCGCCGGCGTCGCCGAGGCCGGGGACGATATAGGCATGGTCGTTCAGACAGTCATCCACCGCTGCGACGTAGATGTCAACATCGGGATGCGCCTCGCTGACGGCCTTGATGCCCTCGGGGGCGGCAATGATATCCATCAGCGTGATGGACTTGCAGCCGTACTCGTTCTTCAGAATGGAAATGGCCGCCGCGGCGCTGCCGCCGGTCGCCAGCATGGGATCAACGACAAATACCTGACGCTCGGAGATATCCGGCGGCATTTTGCAGTAGTACTGCACGGGCTCCTTGGTCTCCGGGTCGCGGAAGAGGCCGATGTGGCCGACCTTCGCAGAGGGGATCAGAGAGATCATGGAATCCACCATGCCGAGGCCGGCGCGGAGGATGGGCACAATCGCCATTTTTTTGCCCGCCAGGACGTGCACCTTCGCCTTCGCCACAGGGGTCTCGATTTCAACTTCCTGCGTCGGCAGGTTGCGCGTTGCTTCGTAACACATCAGCGCTGCGATCTCGCCGACGATCTCACGGAATTCCTTGACGCCCGTGTTTTTGTCGCGCAGGATAGACAGCTTATGCTGCAAAAGCGGATGCTCCAGAACATGAACTTTACCCATTGTTACACTCCTTCTGTGTCCGCAGCCGCTCCGCGCGTTCCCGTTCCGCCTGCGAAAGCCGCAGATAGTTTGGCACAAGCGCCGCGCCGTCGCCCTCCGCTCCCTCCAGGAGCATCCTGCGCGCCAGCAGCGCCACGCCCGAGGCACGCTGCATTCTCGATTGCTCCGGCGCAAGAATGCCGCCGCAGCCCAACTTACCAAGCGTATTATAACACAAAAGCGCCCCATCGCCAACCATTATTTTCGGTTTCTCGATTTTTTGTAGGTCTTTCCCCAATTCTTCGATGGAGATTGCTCTGTCAGGGGTCAACCGGCTTATGACGCCGCCGGAGCATTCAAACAGTGCGTTGTATACCTGCGAGCGCCGCGCATCCATCGCGCAGCAGATTACGCCCGCAAAGCACTGCGCCGAGTATGCCATCGCCTCCAGCGTGGAAACACCCACGCAGGGCAGCTCCCTGCCCCAGGCGAAGCCCTTCGCCGCGGCTACGCCGATGCGCACGCCGGTAAAGCTGCCCGGTCCCGCCGCGCAGGCGACGGCCGTGACGTCCGCAGGCGTCAGCGCACAGTTTTCCAGAAGCTCCTCGGCCATTCGCATTAGCGTGCGGCTGTGCGTCTGGCCGCAGTTGAGATAGAACTCGCCCAGAAGCACGTCCTCCTCCAGCAGTGCGGCGGAGGCCGCCTTCGCCGAGGTTTCAAATGCCAGAATCCGCATCCAAAGCGCTCCCTTCCATGGTGATCTTGCGGGAATTCTCCCCGCATTTTTCGATTTTCACGGTGATCGCGCCGTCCATCGCGTCGGCGACGTTTTCGCTCCACTCCACTGCACAGACGCCGCCGCGGGCGAGATAATCCTCCCACCCGATGTCGAACAGCTCCTCGGACGAGCCGAGCCGATACATATCAAAATGGAACAGCGGCAGCCTGCCGCCGGTATATTCATTGACGATGGTGTAGGTCGGGCTGGTCACGCGCATGGAAATGCCCAGGCCCTGCGCAAGCCCGCGGGTAAAGGCGGTCTTTCCCGCGCCAAGCTCGCCGAGGTAGGCGATGATCTCGCCGCCCTGAAGCGTCTGCGCCAGCCGCCTGCCCAGAAGCTCGGTCTCCTCGGGGCTGTTGGTGATAAATTGCATACTCTCCCACCTTCCGGTGTTCTTTCTTTTTATTGTAGCATATTTCCCCGCGGTTTGCAAAACATACTTCCCGCGATTTACTTTCCTGTTTACAACCGCGGCGAAGAATGGTAGAATAAAGGACAAAGAAGGAAGTACGGAGGTGATGCCATGAAAAAGTTCGCAGCAAAGCTGCTTGAAATCTTCAAAAAGGGCGATATGATCCTGCTTGCGCTGTGCGTCGTGGCATCGATCTTCGGCCTTGTGATGATCTACGCCGCCACGTATCTCGAGGGTAATACGCGCATGATGGTCATCCAGAGCGGCTCGCTCGTTGCCGGTGTGCTGATTTATCTCGCCATGACCGCGCTGGACATCGACATCCTGGCGGGACAGCGGACGATCCTCTTCCTGTTCAACGCCGTGTTTATCGCGATGCTGCTGGTCTGGGGCGTCGAGGGCAGCACCGGCAACCGAAGCTGGCTGCACTTTCCCTTCCTGCCCTTTAATATCCAGCCGGCGGAGGTCTGCAAGCTCACGTATATCATTATCCTGGCGAAAACCATGAGCGTGCACCGCAATCACGTCTCCTCTCTGCGCTGCGTCCCGGCGCTCACAGGCAACATGCTCTTTATCGTCGCGGAGATCGTCGTGATTTCCAAGGACATGGGCGTCGCGCTGATTTTCGTCTTCATCTTCCTCGTCATGGCCTATGCCGGCGGCGTGAGCGGCTGGTGGTTCCTCGGCGGCGCGGGCGCCTTCGCGGCGGCCAGCCCCTACCTGTGGAAGCACGTGCTCCGCACCGACCAGAAAAACCGCATCCTCGCGCTGATTGATCCGACGATCGACCCCACGGGCGAGGGCGTCCTCTGGCAGACGAACAAGAACCTCGAAGCCTTACGCAACGGCGGCCTGTCCGGTCAAGGGCTGTTCCACGGCGATCTGACGAATTCCGCCGCCCTTCCCGCGCGGCACACGGACTCCATCTTCTGCTCCATCGGCGAGCAGCTCGGCCTTATCGGCTGCATGGCGGTCCTTCTTCTGCTCCTGGCGATCGTCGCGCGGTGCATCTATGTCGGCATCAAATCGCCGGACTATATGAACCGCCTGATCTGCCTCGGCGTTGCGTCCATGTTCCTGTTTCAGATCCTCATCAACATCGGCGTCTGCCTCGGCCTCTTCCCGGTTATCGGCCTGGCGCTGCCCTTCTTCAGCTACGGCGGCAGCTCGCTCATTACGTCCTTCCTGGCGGCCGGAATCGTCTCCGGCATCCGGATGCGCCCCGCGCCGGACATCAGCGCGCACTATATCCGCCCCTATTGACACAGCTACGCAAGCCGCCCGCTCCGGATATGCCGGAACGGGCGGCTTTCACATTCGTGTGCCGCCTTACGAGATGCAGTATAAATTTGAACCGTTGCGTAGGGGCGTGGCTCTGCCGCGCCCGGTGTAGGCAATCACGGATTTACAAATTCCTACACGCGGCCACGGCACGCCGTGGCCCTACGGATGCAGCGGGAATTCGAATCCGCCGTAGGGGCTACCCGCAAGGGGCACGCCGCATCCGTGCAGAAAAAATCCTTGCCCCGGCACGGCGGATGCGCTATACTGTAGGCAAAAGGAGGGAGAATTATGCCCATTGAGCCCGGAAAATACCGCCATTTCAAAGGAAAAGAATACGAAGTTCTCTTCACGGCCCGCCATTCCGAAACGCTGGAGGAGATGGTCGTCTATCGCAAGCTTTACGACGATTTCAGCGTCTGGGTGCGCCCGGCGTCTATGTGGAACGAGACAGTTGAGCGCGACGGAAAGACATACCGCCGTTTTACAAAGCTTTAAAAAGAAAATCATAGCGGAACCTCGCACAATTCTCAAAAATTTATATGAATCTGGTACAAATTGATGAATTTTGACGGTTGCACTATGAAAAATTATCGTATATAATAAGGACGCTGGAATAAGAATTCCCGCACGATTTCCTAAAGTGGCGTCGGCATCGACCGGCGTATCTTAAATAATGGAGGAAAACAATATGTCTATCAAAGTTGGTATCAATGGTTTTGGACGCATCGGCCGTATGGTCTTCCGCGCAAGCGTCAACTTCCCTGAGATCGAGATCGTCGGCATCAACGACCTGTGCCCCGCTGACTACCTCGCTTACATGCTGAAGTACGACACCATGCACGGCCAGTTCAACGGCACCGTGGAATCCACCGAGAAGTCCATCATCGTCAACGGCCACGAGATTCCCATCACCGCAGAGCGCAACCCCGCTGATCTGCCCTGGGGCAAGCTGGGCGCTGAGTACGTCGTCGAATCCACCGGTCTGTTCCTGACCAAGGAAAAGGCACAGGGCCACCTGGAAGCCGGCGCAAAGAAGGTCGTCATGTCCGCTCCGTCCAAGGACGACACTCCGATGTTCGTCTGCGGCGTCAACCTCGACAAGTACACCACCGACATGAACTTCGTCTCCAACGCTTCCTGCACCACCAACTGCCTGGCTCCGATTGCCAAGGTTCTGAACGACAAGTTCGGCATCACCGATGGCCTGATGACCACCGTGCACTCCACCACCGCAACCCAGAAGACCGTTGACGGCCCGTCCCTGAAGGACTGGAGAGGCGGCCGCGCTGCTTCCGGCAACATCATCCCCTCCTCCACCGGCGCTGCAAAGGCTGTCGGCAAGGTCATCCCGTCCCTGAACGGCAAGCTGACCGGCATGTCCATGCGTGTTCCGACCCTGGACGTCTCCGTCGTTGACCTGACTGTCAACCTGGCAAAGCCCGCTTCCTACGACGAAATCTGCGCCGCAATGAAGGAAGCCTCCGAAGGCGAGCTCAAGGGCATCCTCGGCTACACCGACGAGGCCGTTGTTTCCTCCGACTTCCTGGGCGACACCCGTACCTCCATCTTCGACGCAAAGGCCGGCATCGCTCTGACCGACACCTTCGTCAAGGTCGTTTCTTGGTACGACAATGAGATCGGCTACTCCAACAAGGTTCTCGAGCTCATCAAGCACATGTACAGCGTCGACCACGCCGAATAATTTCAAACAGCAAGCGCGGCGCAGCTTTTTGCTGCGCCGCCTTTTTGTTTTCCGGAGGAGGGCGAAAAATGTAGGTTTATCAAACAGATTGGGCAGCAAAACCGGAGGGGGGAGAGCCATTGGTGTGTTAGCTTTGCTTTAACACATGAGGGCCTATCCCTCATATTTTTTATCCGCTCGTCCAGGATGTATGATCGTTCTACAAATAACATACGAATTGTTCCCCGGTATCACATTGAAAAAGCCAGCGTCTGTGCTATACTGCATAATGTATTTTTATACTCAGTAGTCAAAAGCGCAGAAAAGAGGCAAGAAGATAGCCGAACAGAAGAGGAAAACCTTGATCACCGGCGGCGTGGCTGTTCTCGCCGCCGTGGTGGCATATACCTTTTTTACGAATCGGTGGTGGAGGCCGATCTTGAACAATTAACGAGCGTGCAGGTGAGCCTTGCAAAAGCAGAGGGGCTGCGCCTGTCGCTGAATGTCTGCTGTAAGGCGGATCTCTCGGCTTTTGCCGCCAAGCCCAATGTCCGCTATGAGGCGGACGAGGACTACCGGCATATCGTGTTCCTGGCGGAAGGAGGTGCAGCAAAATGAGTGCTTTTTCTTCTCTCTCCGCCTTTGGACAGACCGTCATTCCGCTGCTCCTGTTTGCAGAGGCAGAGCTGGAGCTGGGCCTATTCCTGTACCAGATACTCCGCAGCAAGCAGCTGCTGCGCAGTCTGCCCTGCAACGTGCATTTTGTCATTTTGCTGACGCTGCTGTTCTCGGTCACCCAGGGCGACCCTGACGAGGGTAAGAACGCATTTCTGACCGGCGCACCCTGGCTCCTGTTCGCTGCGGTTATCGTCCTTGTGGCGATCCACTTTGTCATTGCGCTGCCCAGGGAATACCGCCGCAGAAAAAACGAGCTGTCGCCGTTTTCCATCAGGGAAGCCACCGACAAGCTGCCTATGGGCATCTGCTTTGCCGATCCGGACGGCAGAATCATTCTCTGCAATAACCGTATGCGCCGCCTGTCCTTTGCGCTCAGCGGTCATGAGCTGCAAATCACCGAGGATCTGGAAGCTGCACTGGCTCGGCCGGATCCATCGGTCACCGTCAAGGATGATTGCTATACCCCCGCCCTTGGTCACGACTGGGTAGTGGATACTGCCCACTGCACCGCAGAAACTACCGCCTATAAATGCAGCCGCGCCGGCTGCACGGCGACAAGGTTTGCCGACATCATCAAAGAAACGCACACCGTCAAGGTGGACGGCGGTGCAGCCCTTGTGGGGGGGCAAGACCGTCAAGAAGGCAGCCGAAGGCGAGACCGTTACCCTGAGGCTCGGAGCCGTCCCGGAGGGCAGGCGCTTCAAGAAATGGGAGGTCGTCAGCGGCGTGGTGCTCACCAATGCCACCGATCCCAACGGTGCGTCCTTCACCATGGGCACTGTGGAGGTGGAAATCCATGCCGTACTGGAGGATGCGCCACCTGCTGCCGTTACCTACACCGTCACCTACCATATGGGCGAGGGCATTGGCGGCGCCATGCTGCCCCTGACGGCGCAGAGCGGTACGTCCGTCACGCTGCCGGACTGCGGCTTTACCGCCCACGGTGGCAAGGAGTTTGGCGGCTGGCAGATCGGCGATACGTTGTATCAGCCCGGCGACAGCATCACCGTTGAAGACGATCTGGAGGTTCTGGCCATCTATCGGGATAAGAGCCCGGCTCCTGATCCGGATCCCGATAAGCCCAACCCCAATCCGGATAAGCCCAATCCCGATAAGCCGGAAAAGCCGGACGAGGGGAAAAAGGATGACGGCGGCAATTCGCCGAAGACCGGCAGCGCGGGCCTGCTCTATTGGACTGCGGCGCTGCTGCTTTCCGCTCTTGCACTGTGCGTCGTGCTGCTTCTGGTGAAGCGCAGAAAAGAGAGTTAACATGAAATTCAGGAAACTAATGCCGCTCTTGCTGGCTTTGTCGCTTCTGTCCGGCTGCGGCATTCTTTCCGGGCTGGCGCGGGGAAGCCGGATGCCGGCTCCGTCTTCCGCTGCGGCGGCGCCGACAGAACCGGAATCGGAAGCAGCGCCGGAACCAACGGAAATTGCGGATCCGTCCCTGTAGGCGCTCCGGGAGTGCATGGAGCTGACGGGCTGCCGGATCGGTGCAGCGGCTGCCGGTCCCGCAGCCGAGGACTGCACGGCAGAGCAGCTGCGTGCGCAGATACTGGACAGCGATCTGGGGCGGGAATACTCCTTCCTGGCAGACAGCACCGTTGTGCTGCATGAGGGCGGCGAGGTATATCTGCTTGCGCCGCGCGAGGGCGGAAGCCTGACAATTTACCCGTCCGAAATGGGCGAAAGCGGTGCTTGCATTGATGACAGGCAAGCGCCGCTCTATGAGGGCGCGCCGGGGGAGACGATTCTTCTGCGCTGCAATGTCAGTGACCTTTACGCGAACGTGCTGATTTCCGCGGACGGTAGGGCCTGCGAATTTCGGCCGATGCTGTCGCTGAAGGACGGAAAGCTGAACTTCGGCGAAGGGGTTTATGATTTTTCCGTCTATCCGGAGGAGAATCCGAACGTCCGCATTGCCACCGAGCTGCTGCTTGAGGCGGACGAGGTGCGCTATTATTCGGAAGAGCTGGGGCTGACGCTTCTGTATCTGGACGAACACCGGGTGATCGAGGGGCGCCCCTGCCTGCTGTTTGCCCTGGGGACCGACAGCGAGGAGCAGTTTATCAGAGAACGTTATTACG
>CAKTVG010000032.1 GCA_934622035.1 uncultured Oscillospiraceae bacterium | reverse complement strand
GAGATGCCCGTCCGCTGCGCTGTCCAATGTTCGCTTATGGGTCTTTGCCAGCGGCCTTGCTATTCAGCCATTCGTATGGGCTGGGAAACTCCTCCGGCGGCTCTGGCGGCTTTTTGCGGCACTTGCGCTCGATGCACAGATCATGCCATACCAGCACACATCCGGTAGCCGTCAAAGAGAGGAAAGGAATGAGCAGAACACCTCCAATCAGCACCGTTACCAACCCCTCATCCAAAAAGGATAGAACTCCACTGACAGAGAGCTGATAAAACCAGCCCATACTCGAAAGGATACAGATCAGAGCGATGACCAGTAGCGTTCCAATGCTTCCAATGACCACCCATGCGACATCATGCAGCTTTATCCGCTGCCATTCCTTTTCAGTCATACGCGCTTACTCCGCAAGGGCTCGCCAGAGGAAGGTCACGATCTGCGCTCTGGTGCAATCCGCGTCGGGGCTGAATGTGGTGTTGGTGGTTCCCTTGGTGATGTCCTCCTTGACCGCCCACAGGACTGCGCCTGCATAGTAGGCGGTGGACTTCACATCGGCAAAGGGATTGGCTGTACCCGCTGCTGGGGACTTCTGAGAGCGCCACAGGAAGGTCACGATCTGTGCGCGGGAGCAGTTGGCATCGGGACTGAACATGGTATCGCTGGTGCCCTTGGTGATGCCGTTTTCCACGGCCCACAGAACCGCGTCATAGTAGTAGCTGCCAGCCTTCACATCGGTAAAGGGCATGGTGCTGGACTTGGCTGCGGGACTGCCAGCGGCACGCCACAGGAAGGTCACGGCCTGCGCACGGGTGCAGATGCCATCCGGGGAGAAGTGGGTATCATCGGTTCCTTTGGTGATGCCGCTCTCCACCGCCCAATCCACGGCGTCCTCATAATAGCTGCCAGTGGCAACATCCACAAACACGCCGGTCTGGGGGTTGCCGTTGGCCTTCATAAAGATGACCTCAATGGTATGGGTTTTTCTGACATTCTCAAAGGTGTAGCTCCGCACAGCACCAATGCTCTTGCCATCGATTTTGACGTTGGAGACGGCATAGCCCTTATCCGGGGTGATGGTGAAGATCTGATCTCTGCCCTCGCGGACGCTGACACTGCCGGTGGGAGAGATGGAGCCGTTCACGCCTGCGGTTGCCTTGATGGTGTAGTAGGTGTAACCGCCTCCGGAGCCGGAACTGCCGGTACCACCGGAGCCGCTTGCTGCAGTGACCGTGATGGTCTGCGTGGCGGTCTTGGTCACGCCGCCCTCGGTATAGCTGATGGTGACGGAGGTCTTGCCTGCCGCCATGGCGGTGCCGTCGGTCACGGTGTAAAGAACGACGGGAGCGGTGGTGCTGTCGGTATAAGTAGCGGTTACCACCATACCGGCGGGGTTGAAATCTTCACCCTCGCGGTAAGCCGTCTTGGTGGGAGGCGTTGTAACGGCAATGCTGTCAAGCGTCTTTCCACCCAGCGTAAATTCGGGGCTGACAAAGAGACGGTATCCGTAACCGCCCGTGGCATAATAATCTCTGAACGGTTCCTCGCTGTTCCACTGAACGCCGTTTACGGTGAACGTGGTATCACCGGACATTGCATAATACTCTTTCGCGTCGTTGCTTTTCGAGCGCAACTGAACCGACAGACGGTAGGTGCCTTCTTCGAAAGTGTCTACTCCGTTGGAACACTGCGTCCATCCGTAGATACTGGAGGCATCCTTCTTATACCAGGATGAACCCGAGATTATCACGCCCTTGGCTGCGGCATCGGTGGGTTTCGTGATGGTGAAGCTGACAGCACTCGTTTTTGCGCCGAGTACAGGAGCGATAGTCGCGGTGGCTTCCACAGCAGAGATGTCGCCCTTCTTGGTGTATTCGGAGACAGATTCCCATACTGCGGTTACGGTAGTATCAGCAGTAACGGTGATCTTATCGCCGACTGCCTTTTCTACGCCGCCAACACTCCAAGCCTTGAACTGCTTATCGGAAGGAGCGGTGAAGGTGCAAGCAGGAAGCTCATATTCACCGGAAACGCCGGTTGCATCTGCCATTGTACCTGTACCGCCGTTGGCGTCAAAGGTTACGGTGTAGGTGGTGGCTTCGGTGACGGTGATTTCCGGCGAGTACACCATTACAGATACGGATGAAGTACCATTTTCCTGCATGGTGCCGTAATCAACAGTCCAGGAAGTGCCGTTCACTTTAAGGGTAACGTCATTTGCAAAGGTATGAGTCGCAACAGAAGCATCTATGTGCATTTTTGTCTCATAGCGGTAGGTTTTTCCGGCTTCGACTGCACCGTTAGCGTTCACCCAGTTATCTCCGGATTTCTTCTGCCATGTTCCATCTCCGCGAATAACCGCTTGCTGAGGAGACGGAGTGAAAGTCAGATGCGGCAGAGTATCTTCTGCTGAGAGCGATTTGGGCATCGCGGGACAGGTTGCGGTAACGCCATCAATTTCAAACATTACCACTGACACATTGCCCTCGGCATCAAGGTAGTACACCGGAGAGTCTGCAGCAAGGTTGACAGAGGGACGTTTGATCTGCCACTTTGTACCATTGACGGTGACTGTACAGGGATCACTGATCGAAAGACCGTTCAGCTTGGCATTCAGGTCGAAATACCAATAGCCCGCGCAGAATTTTTTAGTGGCTTCTGTATAGCCGGCATATTCCCATTCTTCTCCGTCTGAGGAATACCGCCAAGTACTGTTGGGCATGGTTCCCAACTCAGAGAAATTGTACGTAAATGTAGGGTTAGTTTCTGCGTTATTTCCCAAAACCGGCGTGATGTTGCCGGTTGCGGTGGCTGTTACGTTGTTAATGCCATAGACTGCGGTGGCTTCAACAGCCTCTGCGGGCATTTTAAAGGTAGCGGTGGCACTTTGCTTATTGGTATCGTCAACAAAGGTCACACCATCCAGACCGTTCCACTGCTTAAAGCCCATATTGGCAGGCGGAATTGCGGTAATAGTGACCTCTGTACCCTCAGTGTTAGGACCTGCGGGCGAAGCAATACCGCCGTTTACGGTAACGGTGTAGGTGGTGGGAGGAGCAACCCCTCCGTCGGCAGCAGTGTATATTTTCTGCCTCATAGCTATGGAAGCGCCAAAGCAAGCCGTCTCCTCACCATTGATCGTAAAGACACAGTCATCTGCAAAGGAGTATCCCTCTTTCAGTTCAAAAGTTACGCGCAGAGCATAACTTTTCCCTGCTTCAAAAGTACCTTCATTAACGTCCACATCAGTAAAAGGCTCTTCACCCAGATACCACTTAACAAATCTTACAGTATATCCTTCACCGGTTGGAGCAGGATTGCTGTCAGGTTTTTCACCGCCAACAGGCTTTGTGATCGTAGCATTGGCAGAAGTGATTACTGTTGTTTCCGCCGCCAGCGCCGTCGTGGGCAGCAAGCCCAGCAGCATCACAAAGCAGAGCAGTATGCTTGAGAGTTTTTGAAGTTGCTTTTTCATATAGAATTCCTCCATAACGGGTTTGTGTGAATCTCATCTCAGAACTTGCCGCTGCTTCCGCCGTGGGTTCGCCCGGAAGAGGACGTGTGGGTGGAAGATCCGCCGGATGTTTTTGTCTCACGCTTATGCCGCTGGATCTGACTGTACAGGAACATCTCCCGGCGTTCCGTGATATTCATGCTGCCGGGCTTTACATACTGTGCGGCAGCGGCCTGGGCATGAACGGTTTTGAGCTTGCCTTTCATAGAGCCGGTCACGATCAATGCGGCGAACAGGCCGATGCCGATGGAAATCAGCAGGCTCCTTACCATATGGAACGGCCCCTTGGGGAGGGTCCCCACATCATAAGGTGTTCCCGCCTTTGCCTGTGTGATAAACTCATCGCACAGATCGGCGTAGGTATCAAATGCCGCAGCGTATTCTCCTTCAGACAGGGCATCCAAAAACTGCCCGGTCAGATATTCCTGTCCGGCGTCGGTAAAGGCGGTGATGCCGTATCCGGCGGTGGAAATAGCCCATTCCCGGTCGTAGTCGGAGATCAGCAGCAGGATACCGTCAGGATGATACCCGTTCTCATCGTAAAAATCATCGGCAAAGGCTGTGATGTCCTCACCATACAGATCCGGAATCGTCACGATCACGATGTCCAGCCCCTGCCGGGTGCTGATCTCATCCAGCTTGTTCAAAAGCGTTGCTTCTTCACTGTCCGTCAAATAGTCTGCGTTGTCAACCAGCCGAGAGGACGATTCCGCTGCATGGACCGGAAGTACCACAGACACAAAGAGGAGCAGCAGGCAGAGGATCGATAGGCATTTCTTTTTCATCGTCTGCACCTCCTCACAGCAGCCACAGGAGATAGGAGACAGCAAAGCAAGCTGCACCGATCAGTCCTGTCAATCCAAACAGCCACTTTTTATAGGCAGATTTATCCACAGGCAGGTCGCCCACCAGCTTTCCGGTCTGGCCGTTCATGGCAAAGGTGTATTTCTGCCCGTTCCAGGTGGTGTTCAAAAGCCATACCGGGAGCAGCGCATACTTGACCGTGCCGTTTTCCAGCCGGATGCTGGATGCCTCCGGGCTCACTGTAACGAAGCCCTGGACGGTGGATGCGAAGGCGTCCTCCGCGCTTTTTTGGATGCGTTCGTTGGCGCGTTGAATGCTCTGCTCGGAGTCCACATCATATTTGTCAGCCAGATATCCCGCCAGATAGGCCGTCTGGAAATCCACCGCTTCAGACAGGTCGAAGGGTTCGATGGACTCCAGCAGCTCATCTGTCATTTTTGTAGAACCATCTACCGGAACATCTGCAAAGGCAATGGTGCCTCCTCGTGTCACAGAGAAGAAGCTGGTTTCTGTATAATCAAAGTTTGCGTCGCTCCAGCTGCGCACGCGGGTCGCCTTGTAACGGATATGTGCATCCGCACCGGCATCAAAGAGCCAGAACGGTACATAGATGCCCTTGATCTCGTCGATATGGTTTTCGTCCTTGAACACCTTAGGCAGCAGGTGTTTCCCACCGTAATGCTTTTTCAAGGCCGCCTTTGCCGCCTTTTTATCCAGCTTGAAGGGAATCACCAGATCCGGCTTCAGGCTGCCGGATAACCTGCCCATCATAACCACCGGATTCCCGCAATAGGGGCAGGAGGTGGCTGCTGTGGTCTCATCGCCTACGATCTCACCGCCGCAGGACTTACAGACATAGGTGCAAAGGCCGTCTGCTTCTCCGTTTTCCCATTCCGAACCTGCGGCATTTTCCCAGGTCATTGCCGACTCAGGCTCGTTTTTCAGTTCCGTATCGTAAGATGCCAGAGTCTCCATTTCAAATTCCGTATCGCAATACGGGCATTTCATCTTCTGCAGCGAGCTGTTAAACTCAATTGCGCCGCCGCAGCAGGGACACTTATATTCCTGCAATACCGCCATGCATCCCACCTCCTTATAGACTCTCACTTTTTATCGTTGTCATCAAACAGGTCGCCGCATTCCGGGCAGAACTTGGGCGGGTTCCGGGGATCTTCCGGTTCCCAACCGCACTTGTCGCAGCGGTACAGGGGTGCGCCTTCCGGCTTTTTGGCGCCGCAATTCTGGCAGAACTTACCCTTATTCACGCTGCCGCAGGAGCAGGTCCACCCGTCCTCCGCAGGCTTGGGAGAGCCGCACTCCGGACAGAACTTTCCGGCAGCTGTGGCACCGCATTTGCACTGCCAGCTGCCTGCCTGCACAGGCTCCGGTTTCTTGCTGCCGCATTCGGGGCAGAATTTTCCGGTGACCACAGCGCCGCAGGAGCATTTCCAGCCGCTTGCGGCGGGGGCGGGTTGCTGGGTCTGCTGTTGCTGTCCCATTGCAAAGAGGTTCTGAGCGTTAATACCGCCGCCTGCGTTCATGGCCATGCCCATTCCCATAAAGCCGGACATGGCACCGGCCTCGTTGGAGGCGGCAGCCTTCATCGCATCGGCCTGTGCGCCGACCAAAGTCGCGCCGGCCATCATGGGATTCTGCAAAACAGCAGTGCGCTGGAGCTGCTTGATCATCTCCGCGTCCTCGGGAGGCAGGGTGACGCTGCCAAGGGCGATGCTGACTACCTGAAGGCCACGTAGTTGGCCCCATTTCACGGAAAGTGCCTCGTTCATGGCATTTTCCAGATCAGTGTTATGGGCAACGATCTGGTTGGGACGAAGCTCCATGTCAGACAGCTTTGCAAAAGCAGGCTGCAGTGCGCTGATAAACTCAGATTTCAGCTGGCTGTCCAGTTCATCGCGGGTGTAGTCCTGAGAGACGTTGCCGCAGACTTTTGTATAGAACAGCAGGGGGTCCGCAATGCGGTAGGAGTACACGCCGGAGCAGCGGACGGACACATCCACATCCAGTCCAATTTTGGAATCCACCACGCGGAATGGGATCGGGTTTGGTGTGCCGAATTTGTTGTCGATCAGCTCCTTGGTGTTGAAATAATACACCCGCTGATCCTTTCCGGTATCGCCGCCAAAGGTAAAGCGTTTTCCCACTGTGCGGAAGGTCTCCAGGATACTGTCACCCAGAGGCCCGGAGAAGATGCTGGGTTCCGTGGAAGTATCGTATGTAAACTCTCCCGGCTCGGCGCAGACCTCCACGATCTGGCCTTGCTCCACGATCATCATGCACTGACCGTCCGCCACGGCGATGACGCTGCCGTTGGAAATAATATTGTCATTGCCCTTGGTATTGGAAGAGCGGGAGCCGGTGCGCTTGCGGCCCTTCACCACCATGGTGTCCTTATCCATTGACTCGCAATAGAAGTATTCCTTCCACTGGTCGGCCAAAGCTCCACCCAGAGCACCCAAACCTGCTTTAATAAGTCCCATTGTAACGCTCCTTTCAGTTCATCATTCGGTTCATCGGGGCAGGGTCGAAGCTAAAAACTCTGCCCCATATTCTTTTCTTGGTTGAGATTGCTTTCTCCAAGCATTGCCCTGATCTTCACACCATTAAAATCTGCCGTCTGCCAGCCAGGCCATGCACTCCTCCAGCTCCAGCAGCAGCCAGACATGGCCCTCGCCGCCCATGGTATAGGCGGAGGCATAGTAGTTCCGACCGTCCTCCAGAGTGACGCGGATGATGTAATTGTCATCGCAGGTCCAGGTGCCGTCGCTGCGCTCGCTGGCAGTCTCAAAATAGCTCTCACCGCCCGCATTCAGTTCCAGCGACACATGGACATACGTCCCGTCCGGTTCCTGATAGGGGAGCATGACCGTCTCGCCGGATTCCGGGTTGACCATGGCGTAGCCATACCAGAAGGTTTCGCTGAGAAACGCCTCGTCAACGGCGGCATTCTTCATGGTGTCCGGGTCAAACTCGACCCAATCTTCATACCCGTATTCCGGGTATTCATAGTTCTCGCTCCATACGCAGTCCTCGGTGTAAATATCCTCCCGGAACATATAGTACGATGTCTCGTTAGCCCCGAAGACGCACTCATAAAAGGCCAGCTCCGAATAGGGCGTCGGCTCATACTGGTCATAGCCGGAGGAGCCGGTCAGACCGCAGTTGTGAAACTCAAAGCGACCGTTGCCGTCAAGGATATTCAGCGCGCCGTAAGCGCAGTCCCGGATGGTGCTGCTGTAAACGTACAGCTCGCCGGTGCCGTTATAGCACGCGATGCCGTAGACGCCGCAGCCATAAATGTCCATGGCACTGAGGTTGATATTCCGGCAGTTATAAAAGTCCAGCACGTCGCCGGAGCAGGCTCCGGTCTCCGTGTGACCCATGGTCAGTCCGGAGAGGGTGAGGTCATGGCACTCCTCGAAGTTCAGCACCTGGGCGTACCGGGGCTCCACCACGATCTCCGTCAGGTTTTCGTTGTCGCCGCAGATGGAAAGCCCATCCACCCGCCGGATCACTACCTCCACGCCGTCGTAGCAATCCCGCAGCTGTACATAGGGGTGTCTCTCGTTCCAGCTCTCACCCTCACGCGCCCAGACATCCTCAATATACTCACTCATGTTGTAATATCCGGGTTTCAACAGGATTCCCGCATGGGGGCCGATGGCCTCCAGCAGCTCCTCGATACTGCCGACGGTGACTGTATCCCCCTCCGGCGAAGAGGTTTCCCCGTTCCCGGTATCAGATATGGCCGGGGTATCTGTCCCAGACGAATTGCCTCCGTCCCCGCCGCAGCCTGCCAGTGCGGCAAGAAGAAATGTCGCGGACAGAAACACGGCGCAAATATGTAAATAACGCTCTCTTTTCATATCATTTTTCCTCATATATCATTCGAAAGGATCGCCATTATATGTGCCGCCTTTGGCATCCTGTGCAACAATGATTTTTGCCCACGGGCAAAGCTCCCGGTAGTTTTTGTCAAACACCACATAATAGGGCGGGCCGCACCGATCATTGACCGACATGAAAAGATGCCGTCCTTTGTGGATCAGCTGCATAGCGTCGTAGTCCGTTTCTACATCGGGGTCGAGTTGGTCAAAGATCTCCTTTGTGATCTCATACAGGTCGTATGCCATGCCGCCGCCAGCTTCCGCAGTGTACCTGCCGGTGACTTCATCATAGCAGGCTCTCCATAGCGTCGTTCCCTTAAATACCATAGACGTCCCTCTCAATATGATTATTTCAGTTCTGGCAAACCCATTGGCCCGACGGCATAGGCCATCATGTCCTGGGCCATAGAGTCAAAATCGTCGAGATAAAAATCCTCCGGATCGGTTGGGATACGGTAAATACCGGTGGGGATATAGCCGGGAGCGGCATTCATTTCCCCTACCCGGGTAAGCCTGCCGCCGCATACATCAAATACGATCAGAAGCATCGTCGGAATCGGTCCGGAGCTTTCGTCCTGCTCACAGAACAGGTACAGATAATGTTTTCCGTCGGCTGTTTTCACATAATAGGGGATAAATCCGTCGGCAAAGCAGTCCTCATAGTGGAAACTGCCGTCGGCATCGGCATAGACGCCGAACTGCGAATAAGACCCTGCGTCACTGTTATAGTAAGCGGTAACATTCAGTTCCTCCAGATCGCCGTCACCGTCCAGATCGGTGAAGTAAGAGCTGTCCAGAGGAAGCTCCACCATATAGGCAGAGGGAACAGCCATGTACTTCTCATTGAACAGTCCAGGATACTGTGTGAAGCTGACGGTTGCCGTCTTTCCACCGTTGCCTGGCTCTTCCAAATCACCGTCGGCAAAATAGAAGGTCACGCCGTTATAGTCCAGCGTCCAGCTGAAGCCGTCGTAGGGCGTATTGGCGAAGTATGCTTGCACAGCGTCCCGATAGTCGAAATCACCTGCCCACTGATGACTGTTCAGCTCGTTTGCCACTGCGTCGGCCAGATCATTATTGACATCGACGACGTCATTGATCGCCAGCTCCTGACCGGTCTGGGCGTCGTAATTGGTTCCGTGCAACCCGCGGAAATCCTCGATCCAGCCGTAGTCTGAATAAGAGTCTGATAAGAGGCTTAAAACCACACTGTCAGCCCGGCGCACCTGAATGTCCAGAGTGGAAACGGATGTCTCCATGTTTTCTCCTGCCCGGGACAGTTCCTCCCGGGCGGTGGCACAGAGATTGTCGTACTCGTCCTCCATACTCCGCTTGACCATATTGGCCGTCTGATTAAGTGCCTCCGCCAGTTTGGGGTATTTCGCGGCGTCATTTTGCCATAAAGTCACGTGGGAAAACTCACTCTGCACCAGCAGGGCGTCATCGTCCCAGTCGTAAAGGCTGTAGAACTGCTTTTGAAGAGAAGGCGTCCGCACATCGCCATGGTTTGCGGGAGAGAGTGTTTCTGCTCCGGGGTTTTCCGTTTGGGGAGGCTCCGGAACCTCGGAAGTGGGTGTACTGGGCTTTGCGCTCTGCGGGGGAGACTGAGTGGCGGGTGTTTCGGCGTTTGAGCCGCCGCAGGCGCACAGACACAGCAGCATACACATGGACAGCAAAAGCGCTGCCGCCCGTTTCCATCTCATCATTGCCATCATCCTTTCATACCGATGCAGGTTTACGCCCACGGATCCTCCGCCACCGGCACCCGGATGTCGGAAAGGCACTGGATGTCGTTGAGGAACCACTGCCCGGTGGAGGGCTTTTTCCGCAGCTTGATGGGCCGGGGGTTGTCGGCGCCGCCGCTGGTCACATAGAGGGTCGCCCAGTTCTCCTCATCGAAGGAGTAGGGGTTTTCGCGGACGGTGATGGTGTAGGGAGTGGTTGGCTGGTAGCCGTTATCAGGAGTTGCTCCGGCAAAGAAGGAGCGGGCCTTGTACTCTTTTCCTCTCAGACGCTCCCCGATAAACTGCTTCTCATAGGTGCTGACCTCCGCCGGACCTTTGAGGAAGTCCAGCATTTCAAGGGCGGCGGCCTGATCCTGCTCATAGCGGCACAGGGCCAGGATGGTCAGCGCCGTGGTCTTGAAGGCGGAATCCAGGGACGCCTCGGGAAGCGCACGCAGTTCGCCCACATTAGAGGGCAGGGCGGAAAAGGTAAAGGTCTCGCTGCGGTTTTTTCCCTTGCCCACCGACTGCACGGCGCTGTTCACCGCACTGTTTACCGCTTTGGATGCCTCGCGTTTGATGGAGGACTCCGCCTGCCGCTTCAAAGAATCAAAAATACTCATTGCCATTTTCCTTCCTAATATACATTTTGATTTAGGCTTTTACAAACCGGGTGGTAGCAAAGGTAAAGTAACCATCCTCATCGATGGCCTTTACCCAACTGTCTGCCTTTTCCCCAAAGACCTCGCCCTCGATGCTGGTGTCGTACCACAGTTCGCCGCCGCGCTCCTCCCATGCCATGGGGCGGTCAGCCATCATACCGTCCAGCAGAGTGATCACTCCGGCAGACACGGCTTTATCGACTTCTTCCTGAGATACGCCCTCGGGCAGCGGTGAGAGCAGATAGAGCTTGCCGTCCTCACAGATTTTGACCTGCATACCGACCATTTTCTTCCGTTCCTTCATTTCATCCGCTACGGCATCTTCATCTGTTTCGTCCACATAGGGCATAGGCAATTTGAGGTAGTCCTCGGCACTGAGATAGACAAATCCACTCTCATCGTCGTTCATGGCTGCGATGGAATGAAAGACCCATGTTCCGATATAATCCATACCATTTCCTCCTCATGTTTTATTACTTTGCAGCACCGGGATAAAAATTCTTCTCAAAGCCCTCTGAACAAACAGAGGGCTTTGAGAAGAAGGGAGCCGAAGCACCCTTCGACCGGGTTATGGGTTTCGCGCAAGAATGTGTTACTTTCGGACAAGCGGCATATCCACAACAGTCGTGTTGGAGAGATACATTACATTGCCCTCAATGCGCACAGTGAAGCCACCCACGGAACCGTCATCATCATAAACGAACTCCAGATAGTCACCATCGTACCAGGCGTAGGTGAAGGTGTACTCCCAATGGCCGCCGTCTTCGAAGCTGTACTTGCCGGTGCCGTCCTCCTTAAAGGTAAAGGTTTCTTTGTATTCGGTTTCCTGATCCTCCCATGTGCCGATGATCAATTCCTTCAGGGTAGGCGCAGCAGACTCAGTAGCCTCGGCCTAGTCATTCTCGGGTTTGGATTCTTCGTCTGTTTGCTTATCAAGCAGCAGCTCTTCATCCCACTTATCGATCATGGTCAGCAAATTGCCGTCTACGGAGATGGTGAACTCTTCCTGATCGCCGTCATCATAAGTCAGCGTGAGAATGTCGCCGTTGACAGCATAGGTAAAGGGATACTCAGGACCGCTGATCACAACACCGGTGCCGTCCGCATTGAAAATGAAGGTGTCGTCCCAGTCGCTGTCACGCTGCAGCCAGGTTCCCAGCAGCTCGGAAGCATCCACATTGACCACGGGAGCTTCGGTCTCTTCTTCGCTCTCCAGAGCCCATGTCCTGCCGCTGTCCACGCCGAAGAGTTGTCCGGCGATCCATGCGTACTGGTCTTCCGTAATATCCCAACCGTTGACTGTAAAGCCGAAAAGGCCGGGTGCTGTGACGCCATCCTCAACCTTGCCGCCGTCCTTGACTATCCAGAAGTAGTGAGTGTACTCGACGCCAACAAATACTTCACTGTAATCAAAACCGCCGGCAGAGGTATAAGTAGTCTCAATGAGCTTTACATCCTTGTCCTCCCATTTGAAGCCGAGGTCTGTTACCTTCTGCTCGTATTCAGGATACTCTGCTTCTGTCTCAGGTGCGACTTTGCCCTCAAAGTAAAGCTGCTCCACAATGCCGTAGCCCTGTGGAAGTTCATCACCGTCACGGTAGATATCGCGGCTCCAATAGACAGTGGAATATGCGTCGTACTCTCGTACATCGTCATAGACCCAGAAATCATTGATATAGCCGTCTGTCTGGAACTCTGCATACTCGGCTTCGTCGAAGTAAGCGCCTTCAGGACAGTAGATAGTAGCTGTGTAAACCTCATAGTCAGGGTTGCTGCCGTACTGAGTTATAACGGACTTGACTTCATCCTTGGACGGTGTGGAAACTTCACCTGTGGACTCCGCAGGTGCCTTAGATGATTCTTCGGGATTTTCCTTGCCGCCGCAGGCGGTCAGGGACAGCAGCATCACCGCTGTCAGCAGAAACACAATGGTCTTTTTCATGTTGATCTCTCCTAAAAGTTCGAGTTATTCTTCAATCAGTGTCAGGTCGATCTGTGAAGCGCCGGCCTCGTCCGCATCATCGGTAAAGTAGATGGAGAAGCTGCCCTCGTAACCGGCATCGGACACAGTAACCTGCCATTCAAAATAGTCGCCATTGTCATACATCGGTTCGCCGAGCATTGCCCGGACATCGCTCTTTGCCATGCCGAAGGTGACGCCGAGAAGGGAAACGCCCTGATCCACAGGTTCGCCGGAATAGGTAATCATGGTGATCTCCTCTGCCTGAGCGTCGGCGATGTTGATGGTATCATCGCCCCCATTGTAGTATGCCGGGCTAATCACATAATCCTCATTCTCATCCAAATAGAGGTTGACCGAGAAGAAGTCGCCCGGAGCCAGCTCAATCTCTTTTCGGGATTCATCTTCGGGGACGCCTGCGGCCTCCAGCTCCCCAAGGCGGTATGGCATGGGCACCGCCGTTCCATTTACCACGATGACGGCGTTTCCAAGGCCGATCGTCAAGATACCGTCCTCAGCGGGCTTGATTTCCGCCGGTGCCCCTTGCGGCGCAGGATCTTTTTCCGCTGCATTGCCAGTTGTCTCGCCTGTTCCGGAAGGAGTGGTGCTGGTACCGGAGTTGGCGGGCTTGTCCGTATTGTTGGGAGGCGTATTGTCTTTTCCACCGCCGCAGGCTGCCAAGGACAGCAACATCACTGTTGTCAGAAGAAACGCAATGATTTTTTTCATGTTGATCTCTCCTCCCTCGTTACTTTTTGAACAGTTTTCCGAAGAAGCCTTGCTTGACCTTGCCCTCTTCGATGTCGCTTGCGGTTTCGATGCCCTGCTTGACAGCCTCTTTTACATCGCCGCCGGTCACAGCCGCTTTCAGTGCTGCGGCTGCCGTATCTCCCAGATTGCGCACCTGCATACGGTTCTTCCGCTCCAGATCAAACTCGGCCTTGCCCAGCCATGCTCTGCGGTCGCTGTTGATTCTGTCAGCCAGATCATGGAAAGGTGCTGCATCGTCTGTGTCAGATTCAATCTTTATCTCACGGATGCAGGCATCGTCATAAGGAATGGTGAGCATGCAGTGAATGACCTTGCCATCGTCACCCTTTGTCACATCGACCTCCACATAGTCGGCACCGGCGTTCATGACTTCGCTTCTGCGCATATCTGAGAAGAAATCACCCTCGGATTTGAACTCGTATGGCAGCATACGGTCAAACCAGAATACCGGCATATGCTCGTATCGGCTCATCTCACTCATATTGATCTGGAAAGCGCCGATGGTGGTGTTGCAGCGGTAATGCACACGCTTGCTGCCCAGATCCCAAGTGTTGAAGCTACGCTCAGCACGGGTGAAGCGACCCTCAGCAGCGTCGAAGCTGGCCTCAAAATCGGCAGCTTCCTGCCCCAGAGTATCCATCATGCGCTGGGCAGCATCTCTGGATGTGTAGCTCATCCTTGCGAAGTAATTGGTCTTGCGCTTGCAGTCGTTGCAGATAAACTCCTTTGTCGCCAGCTTGGAACGTTTCAGCGCCCCCACTTCCGTACCGCAGAAGGCACAACTTTCCTTACTAAATAATCCCAAAATCAAAAACTCCTTTCTAATAGTTGATGTCTCTCAACAACAGGGCTTTCTGGTCAGATGGTTTCCATGACGCCAAGCAGATAGCTTGCCGAAATAGACATGTAAATGAATTGGTCGATCAGACCGTCGGTTTTCGCTCGCCGCACCTTTTGGGCAACGGCAGGCTCTGCCTTTTCGTCCACCAAGAAGGCGATTTTGCAATCCGGATCAATTTGCTTTATCTGATTTCGAAGTTTCATACTTTCTTCCATCTTCCACGGCGTATAGCCGGTCACCTCCATCAGCACAATATTGGCCGCTGTACGGTTAAACTCGGGCAGCAGTTTCTCCGGCTTATCTACTATGGTCACACTGAAATCGCCGCTTTCCAGTGTTCGTTTGATCATATCCGCGAACATATAGTTCTGCGTGTTGACAACAATTCTTGGCATCTGTGTTTCATCCCCCTTTCCGGATTTTTGATGCCATGGTTCGGTTGCTTCTCTTGAAAAATCGCGCAATTCACTTCATCATTTGTTACCAAATTGATTCTAACACAGCGTGCGCTTCCGTTTCGTCCTCCAAAAGTAGGATATTGCAAAGAAAGAGAGGGTGGTATCCGTTTAACGGATACCACCCTCGATACAAAACAATGATTCAGTTTTCCTGTTTTCGCGGCAGCACAAGTTTAGACTGCATAACCATAACCAAAAGCTCCGTTTTGTTGCTGCACCCCACCTTATTATAGATGTTTTTCAGATGGGTCTTTACCGTGGTTTCTTCCACATACATTTTTTCGGCCATTTTCTTAATGCTGATACATTCCACCAAATAGTGCAGAACCTCTTTTTCCGTGTCGGTCAATGCATGGATCGTGGTATTGCCAAGCTCTACATCCGGGGCTTCTTCCGGCCAGTAGTTCCTGCCGTCCATCGTTCGATCCATGACTTCCATCAGATCGACGGGACTGTAATCCTTGAACCAGAAGCTGTCCGCACCTGCCGCCTTTGCTTCCGTCAATGCCTGCGGGTCTGTGTAGGATGTGGTGACGATGATTTTGATTGTCGGGAAGCTCTTTTTGATCCGCCTGGTAGCCTCGATGCCGCTTTCGTTCTTCGCCGTATTGATATCCATCAGGATCAGGTCGATGTGCTTTGCGCCACAGACCATGAGCGCATCGGCGGCACTGACGATCGTGTCTACCAAGGTATACCGTTCGGGCGCAGACAGGATATCCGCGCGGTAAGATTTGTGAATACTTCTCTCATCATCTACGATAAGAACATGCGTCATGGAAGGCACTCCTTTCCAGCTCTGTCGGTGATTTCGGGGAGCGTTACGGTCAGTGAAAAGCAGGGCAGACTCTGAACAATCATGGTTCCGCCGGCCCGCTCGATCCGCTCCCGCAAAGAAGAAAGTCCGCCGCCCTCCGTGATCTCCTGAGTCGGCTGCTTTCCGTTATTTGTATACACAGCAGATACCTGACGCTCTCCGTGGGTGATGGTCAGATCCAGGCGCGTTCCCCCGGCGTGGTGCAGTGCGTTGGTCACACATTCCCGCAAAGCCACCACCAGCAGGTATGCCGTATGGTCATCCTCCGGCATCACACCGTGAATCTGCACATCGACACCAATGCTCTTTGCGATCCGGACAACTTCCTCACAGGCATCCAGTTCGTCCTCCGCCGCCACCTCCTCCCGGAGCGCGTTGAGGCTATCCTGCCACAAATCCAGGAACTGTGTCTTTTTCTCGCGGGGGAGGTCCTGCGCCAGATACTGGCGGGCGGAAAGCAGACAGTTACCCATTTTGTTGTGCACCCGCATTTTGGCAGTCAGGATCTCTTGCTGCCGCGTGATCTCCGCCATATTTTCCGCCATCCGCTGGACTTGCGTTATCATATCTTCCAGCTCCAGGTTTCGTTCCGCCAGCTTTTCCCGCAGCTCGTGCAGCTTGGTCACATCCGTTGCTTTGATTTGAATGTATGCTGTTCCATCTTCATTGACCGTCTTAGTTTCAGAAAAAAACCAAACCGTTCCGTCCGGCAGCCTGCAAGTCTTTCCCTCCTTGCTTTGCAGGGTCTCCACACCGCCAACCGGCGCATCCAGTGCTGCCCGCAGTTCCTTCAGCATCTGCAGGTCTTTCCCCTGTATCTGATATGCCAGGCGGTACATCTGCTTGTTGCACAGCACCGGCAGACCCCTTTCCGAAAAGAAGCAGATTCCCTCCGGCAGCGTGTCAAAGGCTTCCTTGATGGAATTGGAGGTCAGCATTTCTTTGGCTCGGCGCATTTCAGATACAACAGCGGCTGTCGTATAGATGACGAGGCAAAGCCAGATCAGCAAAATCGCTGCAACCGGCAGGTCCTTCAGCACACCGCTGTCATGGAAAACGCTGTTGCCCAAAAAAGGCATGGCCGTAAATACAAATGCAACCGGAATCAGGTTCCAAAGCAAAAGCCGTATCTTCCGGTGCCTGTAGAGTATAAACAAATAGCGGAATTGATACAGATTCAAAAGAAGCAACAGGGCGAGGACTGCCGTTTTACATCCATTTGCAAGGTCGATAAAGCCTGTCATTTGCCACCACCCCTTCTTTCAATGGAGCAGGTCAGCAGATAATCGCACGCTTCTTCCTGTTCGACTTCAAACTGCGGATCAAAGTGAAAGGTCTTCGCCTCCAATGCATGGAGTTGGATACACAACGCACACCTGTCCTCTGTGGTCCGAAGGAATACCGCAATGGCGCTGAGGCTGGAAAAGGTCTCCTGCAGAACAGATTCAAAGAGGTCATAGAGCCGGATGCTTTCGGAGAGCAGTACGGTTCCTTGCCCTTCTATATGACAACCGCCGGAAACGCCCTGCAGTTCAAGAGCGGAGATCGATTCCTGAAAACAGTATCCCAGCTCCGTCAAACGGATATTCTCCTGCGTTTCGGCGATAAACAGCAGATTGTTTCGGCGCTTAAAATACGCACCGATAATGATAAGCTCCGCGAGGAGTTGTCTTTCCTCTTCCCGGCAATCCTCTTTGGATATCGCATGGATCAGCGTCTGCATCTTGCCCAGCTGCGGCGCTGTTTCCATCTGCATTTGATGGTACAGGCGATTGGCTTCCCGCAAACGCGCTTTCTGTTGATTGGTGCGATTCTCCTCCTGGATCAGCGTATGGCGCTCATTCAGGGTTTTATTGATATCCTGTAATTCTTTGATTGTGTTTGAAATCTCTGATACATTGTCCGCCCACAGAATATACCCTCCGGAAATGCCGGATCTCGAAAGGCGAATGTTGTCTTTCAGCATGACCGGCCATTCCTCTGTACTTTTGAGTATTTCCTGTGGCAGTTCGATAGATTCCTTGCTTGCAGCCCAAATCCGGCCATCCCGATCCGTGATATACAGGGGCAGATCGGAAATTGAGAACAACTCCACATAATGTGTATTGGATTGAATCAGCCCACAGGCAATACATCTTTCAAAGATAGCGACAAAGGTCAGGCATTGAAAGACGGTAATATCCGGCGCATACTTCACGATGAAGCCGCAGCCATTTGCGTAAAGGACGCCGTACAGGACTGCGATGCCTGTTGGAATAAAAGGGAGCCAAAGGATCTTCCGGCTTTTGGGAAGTCGGCATTTATACAGCATGATACAGAGCGCTGCCAGAGCACAAAGAATCTGCCAGCCAATCACAAAATAGTATCCGGTTCCATAGCTGTAATCTTCGTCCGTAAATACTGCTGTTCCCTCTGGGAAGGTGAAGATGAACTGATGCAGATCGTTTGTCAGCACCATGCCCACCAGTATGGCGGTAAACAGCGCCAGCGGGAGCGCCCAGCGCGGAGCGCGGGCCTGCTCAGGTTTCCCAATAGACGCAGAAATGAGAACGGCAAGAACCGGCACAAAGAGCATGGGGAGGTAGTAAAGATACCACAGCATACGGTTGACATTGGGATCGGCAACAAAATAGTATTTTACCGTCCTGATCAGCATCCACAGAACGAGTAATCCTGCCTCCGCCGTCAGCAGCCTGCGGACATTTTTGGATACAATGCGCTGTCGAACAGAAAAACCCCAGGCAGAAAACAACCCAATATAAATGGTTGACCGTGTCAACCCCAGAAATATGCCGGTGGTGGAGCGGAGAATGGAGTCCACATTCAAATCCCGGCACACTGAGGCAATCATGACCAGCAATGCAACAGGGAAGGCAATATGTAAATATCTTCTGTTCCGTTTCATCATGGAGGTCCACCTCGTTTTCTTTTGGAAAGAAGCATCGTGACTGCTTTTGCATCAGGCTTTCGCCTGATATGCATAGAAGCCCTTTTCTTTGCGGGGATCAATAGGTTTTATGGCGTTATCCGGAATCGCCCAAGAGCGCCCGAAACGGGACGCGCCGGGGATCCGTCCCTCGGCGCAGTATTGATTGACCCGCCGCTCAGACACGCCCCAACGGTATGACGCCTCCCGAATGGAGATATAGCCCTTGATCCCGTTCATTCTGCACCTCCGCATGGATAATACTCAACATAATACATTATATACGAATATCCGAAGAAACACAAGGCATCCGGCGAAGTGTTCAGAAAAAAGTTGCCTATGCAGGGAAGCACAAGAAGCATTGCTGCCAAGGACGGGAGAAAACGTGGCAAGCAATGCAAAGCGGTACCCACTTTGCGAAAACAGGCGGATTCCGTTCACACGGAACCCGCCTGTTTCATGC
>CAKTVG010000031.1 GCA_934622035.1 uncultured Oscillospiraceae bacterium | reverse complement strand
CCCTCAAAGTCGGTGTCATAGAGGGTAGTCATAGACACCGTTTCCAGATAGTCCGGAGCCATCCTTCTTTGCATTTCTCGGTATAAATCGTCGTCAGCCCCCTTGAAATCCGGGTCAAAATCGGTTAAACTATTGTCAGTAAGGTTTTGGGATGACTGCTCCGTATCTGCGCCAACAGATACAACGGGAGCGGTCATTTCTTTTTCATTGGTCATTCAGATTCCTCCTTCATTCCGCCGAGAATATCGGCGATCATTTCAACTAGGTCCAGCAGCTCATCATTGACTGCGCTGCCACTCTCAATTCTCTGCAATTCCATAAGCACTTCGGCAAGCTGGTTTCGCAGCGCCTTGAACACTCTGGGGTTGCCCTGCACCACCACATCCTTGTGGGTGAGCCGCCGGGTGATATAGTCCTGCTTGGTCAGCCCCGAAAGCTGCACATAGCGTTCAATTTGGGCATCCTCCTCCGGCGATACCCGAAAAGCAACCGTTTTGCTGCGCCAGCGATTATGCGTGTCTCTGTTCTTCGATGACATCTTAAATATCCCTTTCCATATCCAACTTATCCGCCATTTCTGTCTGCTTTGAGGGAAACAGATGTGCATAGTTGTAGGTGATGTCGATACTTTCGTGGCCTACCCGGTCGGCAATAGCAACCGCAGAAAAACCTTGGTCGATCAAAAGACTGATGTGGCTGTGTCGTAAATCGTGAATCCGAATACGCTTTACGCCGGTTTCCTGACAGCCACGCTGCATTTCCCGATACAGATAGCTTTTCGTGACCGGGAACATCCGGTCATCCAGGCCAATGTCGTACTGCATCTTCAAATACTCCTGCATTTCATCTGCCAGAAAGCGTGGCATCGTAATTGTGCGATTGCTCTTTTCTGTTTTTGGCGGCGTGATGATGTCTTTCCCGCCGGTGTGCTGAAATGTCTTGTTGATCGTGACTGTGCGTTTATCAAGGTCAAAATCTGCCGGGGTCAGCGCCAGCAGCTCTCCCTCCCGAATGCCGCACCAGTAAAGCATCTCAAAAGCATAAAACGACAGCGGCTTGTCCATCATTGCGTCAATGAATTGCAGATACTCCTCCTTGGTCCAGAAAGCCATTTCACGATTTTTCTTCTTGCCCATACTTCCGGCTTTCTTGCAGGGATTTTCCTTCAGGTTGTAGTACCTGACGGCGTGATTGAAAATGGCACTGATCTGGTTCTGGATGCTTTTAAGATACACCGGTGAGTAGGGCGCCCCGTCCTTGTCACGATAGTTGATTAGCTCATTCTGCCACCGAACGATCTGCTGCGGGGTGATGCTGCTCATTTTGAGTTTTCCAAAATAGGGGAGCAGTTTGGTACGGATGATGTGCTCCTTGCTCTCCCAAGTGCTGTCCTTGATGCGGCTGCGCCGATCCTCCTCATAATGCTCCACAAAGCTTCGGAAGGTCATATCCAAGTCGGAACCCAATTTGTTAAGCTGCTCCCGCTCCCAGCTTTGTGCCTCCCGTTTTGTCTGAAAGCCACGCTTCTGGGATTGCTTCCGTTCTCCGTTCCAATCTGTGTACCGATAAATGACCCGCCAAGTGTTGGTTTTTGGTTCCTTATAAACTGCCAATGCGATTACTCCTTTCTCTCTGCACCGTAACAGGTGCGTTCCATAAAATATTGCTTGTTGACTCGCCCTGAAATCGTGAGAAAGCCTTTGTTTTTCAGTTCTTCATTCAGCTTCTGGACGATCTTGTAGGCATAGGACTTGGAAACGCCCAATTCCTGTGCTACTTCCTCCACTCTCATAAAGCTCGTGTTCTCCATTTCATCACCCCTTTCGTTTGGTTATAGTTCTCTTATTTCGTGTCGGAGAACTTTCTGGCCGCATTCCGATTTGCCCGAGCGGGTACGCCATTACCGTGACGCACGACGGATATTCTGTTGTCTGCAAACAACTTAACGCTATTTGCTTAATCATTATACTAAACGAATTTGCTATTGTCAAGAGGCTTTCGGGAAAATATTTAACTTTTTTGCTTTTGCTATCTTGACATAACTTAAATCTATATGCTATACTAATTGCACAGTACATAAAGGAGTGTTGTGCTATGGCAATCGGTGAGAGAATTCGGTTCTTCCGCAATCTGCGGGGAATGACACAAAAATACTTGGGGCAGGTAGTCGGCTTTCCGGAAAAGACCGCTGACATTCGTATGGCGCAGTATGAATCCGGCTCCAGAACGCCCAAGGCCGAGCTGACGGAAACCCTTGCCAGGGCGTTAGGCGTATCGCCGCTGGCTCTGTCCGTGCCGGACATTGACAGCTATCTCGGCCTGATGCACACGCTGTTTACCGTGGAGGATCGCTACGGTCTGACGGTGGACACCGGCGAGAACGGCGTTTCCCTGCGTGTTGACCCTCGGAAGGGAAGGGATGCCGTCGAGCTTTCCAAAATGCTCACTGCGTGGGCGGAACAGACCGAAAAGTATCGTAGCGGAGAAATCAACCGGGAGGACTACGACAAGTGGCGTTATAACTACCCGAAATATGACGAAGCCTCCGGCTATGTGAAAGTACCGTCTCAGCAGCTCAGCGATGCAATGGTGGAGGCGTTCAAGGACCGATTGAAGGCTGACTAAAAACAAAGAAAAAGCGCTATCTGACTTGGCTTCAAATCAGATAGCGCTTTTTGTTATCGCAATAATTCAAATAATGTTGCCATTTTGTTGCCACAGCGGGCACTCATGGCGAAAAAGCCTTGGTATGACTGGGCTTTTTCCGGGATGCAATCATTCCCACTCCACCGTTGCGGGGGGTTTGGAGGTGATATCGTAGACGATGCGGTTGATGTGCTTTACCTCGCCCACGATGCGGCTGCTGACCTTATCCAGCAGCTCATAGGGCAGGCGGGTCCATGCGGCTGTCATGAAGTCCTGAGACTGCACCGCCCGTAGGGCCAAAGTATAGTCATACGTGCGCTCGTCGCCCATGACGCCCACGCTGCGGACACTGGTCAGCACGGCGAAGTACTGGCTGGTGGTACGGTCCAGACCGGCCAGAGCCATCTCCTCGCGGAAGATGGCGTCCGCGTCGCGCAGAATCTCCAGCTTTTCCTCGGTGATCTCACCGATGACGCGGATGGCAAGGCCGGGGCCGGGGAAGGGCTGGCGCCACACCAGCTGCTCCGGCAGGCCCAGCTCGATGCCGAGCTGCCGAACCTCGTCCTTGAACAGCCGCCGCAGGGGCTCCACGATGTCCTTGAAGTCCACACAGTCCGGCAGTCCGCCCACGTTGTGATGGCTCTTGATGACCACGGACTCGCCGCCGAGGCCGGACTCCACCACATCGGGATAGATGGTGCCCTGTGCCAGGAAATCCACGGCGCCGATCTTTTTTGCCTCGGCCTCAAAAACCCGGATAAATTCCTCGCCGATGATCTTGCGCTTGCGCTCGGGGTCGGTGATGCCGGCCAGCTTGGAAAGGAAGCGATCCTTGGCGTTGACCCGGCGCACGTCCACATGGAACTGGCGGGTCATGACCTCCTCTACCTGATCACCTTCGTTTTTGCGCAGCAGACCGTGATCCACGAAGATGCAGGTCAGCTGATTGCCGACGGCGCGCTGCAGCAGAGCGGCTGCAACGGAGCTGTCCACGCCGCCGGAGAGCGCCAGCAGCACGCGGCCGCTGCCGATTTTAGCGCGGCACTCTGTCACGGCCTCCTCCAGATAGGACGCCATGGCCCACTCGGCGGTGAAGCCACAGATGCCGTACAGGAAGTTTTGCAGCACTTCCTTGCCGTACTCGGTGTGGAGCACCTCCGGGTGGAACTGCACGCCGTAGAGCCGCTTTTCAGCGCACTGGATGGCTGCGCAGCGGCAGCCGTCGGTGGACGCTACCACCTCGAAGCCGGGGGCCAGCGTCTCCACCTCCACGCCGTGGCTCATCCAGTACACGGCGGTGGCGGGAATGTCCTTGAACAGGGAACTTTTCCCATTGTGGGTCAGCTCCACCTTGCCGTATTCACGGGTCTCGGCCCGGCGGCACTGGCCGCCCAGCAGGTGGATCATCAGCTGCTGACCGTAGCAAATGCCCAGCACGGGGATGCCCATGGAGAACAGAGCGGGGTCCACCATGGGAGCGTTCGGCTCGAACACCGTGGCGGGGCCGCCGGTGAAGATCAGTGCATCCGGCTGGAAAGCGCGGATATTTTCCATGGATTCCCGCCAGGAGCGGATTTCGCAGTATACGCCGCACTCGCGGACGCGGCGGGCCACCAGCAAATTATACTGCCCGCCGAAGTCCAGCACTAAGACCTTTTTCATGCTCATTCCTCTCCGCGGAAGACGATCTTGCCATCCTCTGCACTTTCAATGACCGCCAGGGAGTGCAGCGGGTAGCCCGCGGCACGCAGCGCGTCTCCGCCGCCCTGGAAGCCCTTCTCTACAGCAACGCCGATTCCCACGAGCGTTGCGCCCGCGTGCTCCACGATTTCGCACAGCCCGCGCATCGCTTCGCCGCGCGCCATGAAGTCGTCAATGATCAGAACGCGATCCGAGGAATGAATCCAATCCTTTGCCACAAGAAGCGTGACCTTTTTCTTATAGGTATAAGAAAAAATATCGCTCTGGTACAATCCGCCCTCGATGTTGTCGCTCTTCGCTTTTTTTGCAAAAAGCAGGGGAACACCGAATTTTTGGGCGCAAATCGTCGCCAGCGCGATACCGCTCGCCTCGGCCGTCAAAACAAGCGTGACGTCCTGAATGGGGAAGATTTTGGCAAACTCGTCCGCAAGCTCCTCCATAAACGCAACATCGACCCGATGGTTCAGAAAACCGTCCACCTTGACGATGTTGCCGGGCAGGACCCTGCCTTCACGGCGGATGCGTTCCTTCAGACTGTTCATGGGAATCGACCTCCAAAAAATAATTACTCTCATTGTAAAGGATGGTCGAAAAAAAGGCAATTAGCAGTATCTCCCATCTTATGTGCCGTCTCGTGTCAAAGTTCCGGCACTTTCGGTATTATGTGCAGAAATGCAGAAAAGCCACAGAAAGAAAAACATAGTTTTTTTGTAGGGAACTACTTGACAAATACCCCCTGGGGGTATATAATGCGGGCAGATGAACGAAGGAGATGACCGGCAAATGGAGGAAACCAGTCCGTGCTGCCGCAAGACGGAGCGCGCGGAAAAACAGAAAAAAGCCCTGATGAACCGGCTGCGCCGCATTGAGGGCCAGATTCGGGGCATTGAGGCAATGCTGGAGAACGACGCCTACTGCAATGACATTTTGCAGCAGTCTGCGGCGGCAAGCGCTGCAATTAACGCTTTTAATCGCGAACTGTTGGGGAATCATATTCGCGGATGCGTCGTGAAGGATCTTCACGAGGGTAAGGACGAAATTGTCGATGAGCTGATCGCCACCGTGCAGAAGCTGATGAAATAGGAGGAAGACAATGGAACAATATAATGTTACGGGTATGAGCTGCGCGGCGTGCAGCGCCCGAGTGGAAAAGGCGGTGTCCAAGGTGCCGGGCGTGACGTCCTGCTCGGTGAGCCTGCTGACCAATTCCATGGGCGTCGAGGGGACGGCCTCGCCGGAGAGCATCATCCGCGCGGTCAAGGATGCGGGCTACGGCGCATCGCTGAAGGGCGCGCAGGCGGCCGCCGCATCTGCCGAGGCCGATGCGCTGGAGGATCACGAGACGCCGGGGCTGAAAAAGCGCCTGATCGCCTCCGTGGGCTTCCTGCTGGTGCTGATGTACTTTTCCATGGGGCACATGATGTGGAATTGGCCTCTGCCGAAGTGGTTCGAGGGCAATCATGTGGCGATGGGCCTGGTGCAGCTGCTGCTTGCCGGGATTATCATGGTCATCAATCAGAAGTTTTTTATCAGCGGTTTTAAAAGCCTCTGGCGGCGCTCGCCGAATATGGATACGCTGGTCGCACTCGGCTCCATGGCGTCCTTCGTCTGGAGCGTGTACGCGCTGTTTGCCATGACGAAGGCGCAGACGGACGGCGACATGCAGGCGGTCATGACCTATATGGACGAATTCTATTTCGAGTCTGCGGCCATGATCCTGACGCTGATTACGGTCGGCAAGCTTCTGGAGGCACGCTCGAAGGGCAAGACGACCAACGCGCTCAAGAGCCTGATGAAGCTTGCGCCGCAGACGGCGCGCGTTGAGCGCGACGGCCAGGAGGTTACCGTGCCCATCGCGCAGGTACGCAAGGGAGATGTGTTCGTCGTCCGTCCGGGCGAGAATATCCCCGTGGACGGCATTGTGCTCGAGGGCAGCAGCGCGGTCAATGAGGCGGCGCTGACGGGCGAGAGCATCCCGGTCGACAAGGCGAAGGGCGACGGCGTGTCCGCTGCGACGGTCAACCAGTCGGGCTTCCTGCGCTGCGAGGCCACGCGTGTCGGCGAGGACACGACGCTTTCCCAGATCATCAAGATGGTCAGTGACGCTGCGGCGACAAAGGCGCCCATTGCGAAGGTCGCCGACCGCGTTTCGGGTGTATTTGTACCCACGGTGATCGGGATTTCTCTGGTTACGCTGATCGTCTGGCTGCTGATCGGCCGGGAGTTCAGCTACGCGCTGGCGCGTGCGATCTCCGTTCTGGTCATCAGCTGCCCCTGTGCGCTGGGGCTGGCGACGCCGGTGGCGATCATGGTCGGCAACGGTCTCGGCGCGAAAAACGGCATCCTCTTTAAAACGGCGGTGAGCCTGGAGGCGGCGGGCAAGACCAACATCGTCGCGCTGGACAAGACCGGCACGATCACAAGCGGCGAGCCGAAGGTGACGGACATCGTCCCCGCCGAGGGTGTGCCGGAGGAGACGCTGCTCGGCGCTGCCTTTGCGCTTGAGGCGCGCAGTGAGCATCCGCTGGCCAGAGCCATTGTGGAAAAGTGCACGGCGCAGGGGCTGCGCCCGGTTGAGGTGAGTGATTTTGCCGCCCTGCCCGGAAACGGCCTGCGTGCCGAATGCAGCGGAAAGACGCTCGTCGGCGGTAGTCTGCGCTATCTCTCCGGGCTGACGGAGATTCCGGCAGCGCTGGATGCGCAGGCGCAGGCGCTGGCGGAGCAGGGAAAGACGCCGCTCCTGTTCGCGGTGGACGGCCGGCTGCTCGGCCTGATCGTCGTCGCGGATACGATCAAGCAGGAAAGCGCACAGGCCGTGAAGGAGCTTCAGGGCATGGGCATCCGCGTCGTGATGTTGACCGGAGACAATGAGCGTACCGCCAAAGCGATCGGCGCACAGGCGGGTGTGGACGAGGTCATTGCGGGTGTCCTGCCGGACGGCAAGGAGAGCGTCATCCGCCGCTTGATGCAGTCGGGTAAGGTCGCCATGGTGGGCGACGGCATCAACGATGCGCCTGCTCTGACCCATGCGGACGTCGGCATCGCCATCGGCGCGGGTGCGGACGTCGCGATTGACGCGGCGGACGTCGTTCTGATGAAGAGCAGTCTGACTGACGTTCCGGCGGCGATCCGCCTGAGCCGCGCCACGCTGCGCAACATCCACGAAAATCTCTTCTGGGCGTTCTTCTACAACGTCATTGGCATTCCGCTGGCGGCGGGCTGCTTTGTGGCCCTCGGGCTGACGCTTAATCCCATGTTCGGCGCGGCGGCAATGAGCCTGTCGAGCTTCTGCGTGGTCACGAATGCGCTGCGCCTGAACTTCTGCAAGCTGTATGACTCCCGGCATGACCACCGCCGCAGAGCGGGAAAGGCAAAAAAGACCATGACCCGCACGATCCGCATCGAGGGCATGATGTGCGGCCACTGCGAGGCGACGGTCAAGGCCGCGCTGGAAGCGCTGCCGCAGGTGACCTCCGCCGAGGTCAGCCACGAGGCGGGAACCGCTGTCGTGACCCTGACCGCGCCCGTGCCGGAGGAGACGCTGAAGCAGGCCGTCGAGGCCGAGGACTATACCGTCACCGGGATCGATTGACGTTATTCTCTTGACAAGCATGAACCGGCGCGGTATAATCAGGAAAAATCGAATAGAAAAGCTATGACGAAGACGGATTTGAAGGTGCGCCGCACAGAGAGCCGGGGAGGGTGGAAGCCCGGCCGGCAGCCTTCACGCAATCCCATCCCTTCCGAGCTGAAACTCCCGAAGCGATTGTGAGTAGGGATTTCCGCGCAGGCTGCGTGAATGCCTAGGGTTTGTTGGAGCCTGAAAGAGGTACGGGAAACCGTGCAATTTGAGTGGTACCGCGGGTATTGGAAAACAAGACTCGTCTCAAAGAAATTTGAGACGGGTCTTTTTGTATGCCAAAAGAAGGAGACGCAAAAATGAAACTGAGCAGAAGAAACATGATGGTGGTAAGCTTTATGCTGTTTTCCCTGTTTTTCGGGGCGGGAAACCTGATTTTTCCGCCGTTTCTCGGACAAAATGCAGGGAACCATACGCTCCCTGCGATGCTGGGCTTTTTGATGACGGCAGTCCTCCTACCGGTGCTGGGCGTTATCGTTGTGGCGCACTTTGACGGGCTGGACCGCCTTGGCAGACAAGTGGGCAAACGCTTTTCTCTGTGCTTTACCGTCCTGATCTACCTTTCCATCGGCCCCGGCCTGGGCATTCCCCGCGCGGCCTCCGTTCCGTTTGAAATGGCGGTTGCGCCGTATCTGCCGGAAAATGCGAATGTGACGCTTTGGATGGCGCTGTATTCCCTTGCTTTTTTCGCAGCGGCGCTGTGGCTCTGTCTGACGCCGAAAAAGCTGGTGAACCGCATCGGTCATGTGCTTACCCCGAGCCTGCTTCTTTTGCTGCTTGTACTGTTCGTTGGCTTCCTGCTCCGCGGGAAGGTCGCCGTCGGCCCTGCGCAGGAGGAGTATGCGCGCGCACCGCTGCTGAAGGGCTTTGTGGAGGGATATCAGACGATGGATACCATTGCGGCACTGAACTTTGGCCTGGTCATTGCCACCACGCTCGGCTCCTTCGGCCTTTCGGAAAAGAAGGACAGAATGCGCCATACCGTCCTTGCGGGGGTGCTTGCCGGGGCAATTCTGGCGGCGGTGTATGCCATGCTGTCGTATATGGGCATGTGCAGCTCCGGTGTCTATGAGGCGCAGGAAAACGGCGCGTGGACACTGCGCCACATTGTCTATCAGGTGTTCGGCGCGCCGGGCGCGGTGCTGCTGGCGGCGATTTTCACACTGGCCTGCCTGACAACCTGCGTCGGGCTGATCAACTCAATTTCGCAGTTTTTCTCCACGCTCTTTCCCGGAGTGCGCTATCGGGCGTGGGTGCTTCTGATGACCGGCTTTTCCTTTGTAGTCTGCAACTTCGGCCTGAGCGCCATTCTGCGTGTCTCCATTCCCATCCTCAATGCGATTTACCCTCTGGCGATCGTGCTGATCCTGCTGGGGCTGACGCATCGCCTTTGGCAGAGCAACCGCTTTGCCTATCCGTTCGCTGCGGCAGGCGTCGGCACAATCAGCGTGGCCTATGCGCTGGATACGGCGGGAATCCCGCTGGGAACCTTCGGGAAACTCTGCCGCAGGCTGCCGCTGTATGCCGACGGCTTCGGCTGGGTCAGCGTCGCCGCGGCGTGCCTGCTGCTCGCAATGGTTTTCCATCTGATGAGCCGAAAAAGGACGGCATGATATCGGAAAAATCCCGGGAGAACCTCCCGGGATTTTGACAGCCTAATCAAATTGTGTCTGCCAATGCGCATCCGCGGCGGCGTCAAAGCAGAGACCGATCTGCTCCGCGGTCGTCTTTTCCACGGCCAGCTGCTCCGGCAGCTCGTCCCGGCCGAAGAAACGAATCTCCGTCGTTTCCGGATTCTCGGCAAATACACCGCCCAATGCGCGGCAGAGGACAAAGGTCTTGATCACGCCGAAGGCAAAATTCTGCACATTGTGCCGCCGCCAGTCCTGCACGGCGATGAGGCGTTCCGGCTCCACGTGCAGGCCGGTTTCCTCCAGAACCTCCTTGACCGTGTTCGTAGCGACGGACTGGTCAACGTCGCACCAGCCGCCGGGCAGCGCCCAGGAACCGTTTGCCTCGTGAACCAGAAGAATTCTTTCATCCCGGAATACGGCGGCGCGGGTGTCCAGCTTTGGCGTCTGGTAGCCGCTTTCCGCGCAGAAAAGCCCGGAGATTTTGTCCTCCGGCAGGCCGGAGCGTTCGGCGGCGATTTCCGCGGCGATGGCGCGCAGCGCCGTATAGCGCTCACGGTCATAGGGACTGGTGCAATAGGCGAGACCCGCCTGCGCAAGGCTCTGAATCTGAATGGCCCAGTTCATCCATTTGTCGTTCATGCTTCTCCTCCTGCGGCCTTGATGCGAAGGTACATGTCCTGCATCTGCCGGTCGATTTCTGCAATCTTGTCCGCGCAGGCGAACATTTCCTCGTTGATCCCGGCGGGGAGGGTCGATTTGTCCGCTTAATAGCGGATGTCGTGCTCCAGACTTGCCCAGAAATCCATGGCGATGGTGCGGATCTGAATCTCGGCGACGACGTATTCCGTCCGGTCGGAGAGGTAGACAGGCACACGGATGTCCAGATGCAGGGAGCGGTAGCCGTTGTAGTTCGGCGTTTGGATATAGTCCTGCCGTTTGATGATCTCGACGTCCTTCTGGCGCTCCAGCATCTCTGCGACGCGGTAGACGTCGTCAATGTAGCTGCAAACCACGCGAACGCCCGCAATGTCGTTGACATTCTGCATGGCGGAGGCAATGGTGACGGGAAGCCCCTTCTTTTGCAGCTTTGCGGCGATGCTTTCCGGTGATTTGACGCGGCTTTCAATGTGGTGAATGGGGTTGCGGGCGTAGAGCACGTTGAATTCGCTGTTGAGCACTTCAAATTTCAGCGTGAGCTGCCGCACGGCGCATTCAAAGAGATTGCGCATGACGAGAAATTCATGTGCGCCGCCGAAGAGCGGCTCGGAATCGTGGTTCATGTGGCATCGCGTCCTTTCGGAATGGTTCTCAGGCCTTCATCACCGCGTCATAGAGCGCATTTTTCGGGAAGCCGGTTTCCGCGGCGGCTTGGCGCACGGCGTCCTTCCTGCTGTAGCCCTGCGCGAGCAGGGCCTGTGCGCGGGCGACGGCGTCCGCTTCCGTGACCTCGCTCTGCGCCGCCCCCTTCGCGCCCTCGACGATGAGGACATATTCGCCGCGCGGCGGCTGTGTTTCATAATAGGCGGCGGCCTCGGCAAGGGTCATACGCAGGATTTCCTCGTGCAGCTTCGTCAGCTCACGGCACAAAGAGATGCGGCGCTCGCCGCCGAAGACCTGCGCCAGATCGGCAAGCGTGCCGGTCAGCTTGTGCGGTGCTTCGTAGAAGATCATCGTGCGCGTTTCGCCGCGCAGGGAATCCAGATGAGCAAAGCGGCTTTTCTTCGCGGTGGAGAGAAAGCCCTCGAAGGTGAAGCGGCCCGTCGGCAGGGCGGAGACGCTCAGCGCGGTCACGGCGGCACAGGGGCCGGGAATGGCCGTGACCGTCACGCCCGCCTCAGCGCACAGGCGCACCAGATCCTCGCCGGGGTCAGAGATGGCGGGGGAGCCGGCGTCCGTGACGAGAGCGCAGCTCTCGCCGGCAAGCAGCCGCTCGACGATGCGCGGACCGCTCGTTTCCTTATTATGCTCATAATAGCTTACCAGCGGCTTTTTGATGCCCATGTGATTGAGCAGACGCAGTGTGACCCGCGTGTCCTCTGCGGCGATGAAGTCCACGGCGGCCAGCGTTTCGCGGCAGCGGTCGGAGATGTCGGAGAGGTTGCCGATGGGGGTGGGAACAAGGTAGAGGCTCATAATTCGGTTCCTTTTCTGTGGTATGCGGCGCGGTAGGCATCCGTTTCCGTGCCGTCGGGATGAAATTCAATGAAATCCGGCTCGTAGGAAAGGCCGGGTCTGCCGCCGCGGCGGCTTTCGATCAGCACTAGGCAGACGGGCGAGGCTGCCGTGTGGCGCACGAAGCGGATCCGCTTCGGCTCGAGGCCATGCCCGCGCAGGGTGCAGAAGATGTCGCACAGGCGCTCCGGCCGGTGCACCAGCGCAAAGCGTCCTCCCGAGGGCAGCAGCCATGCCGCTGCGGCGCAGAGCTGTTCCAGACTGAGGCAGAGTTCCGTTCGCGCAACGGCGGCTTCTTCGCTGACCTTTCCGCTCCCAACCGGGAAATAGGGTGGATTGGAGATCACGCAGTCAAAGCTCCCGGCGGGGAGAGAAGGCTCACGCACGTCGCCTTGCAGCACGCGCAGGCGATCCTGCAGGCGGTTGAGGGCGATGTTCTCCTGCGCCAGCGCGCAGGCCTCCTGCCGCAGCTCCAGCCCTGTCACCGCGCAGTTTGCGTCGCGGGCGCACAGCAGCAGACCCAGCGTACCGCAGCCCGCGCCGAGATCGGCGACGCGCGCCCCCGGCGGCAGAGTCAGAAACTCCGCCAGCAGGACGGAGTCCGTCCCGAGACGAAAGCCTCGCTCCGGCTGAAGCATCCGAATTCCGTTCCAAAGCTCCTCACACATTGCATCCTCCGTGCTTTAGAAACGGCCGGTCTGCCAAAGCAAACCGGCCGCTTTTTTCAACCAATTACTGCTGTTCGATCGCTTCGACCGGGCAAACAGAAGCGCAGGTGCCGCAATCGACACACTGGTCTGCGTCGATGACGTACTTTTCGTCGCCCTCGGAGATGATGCCGAGCGGGCAGCTATCCGCACAGGTGCCGCACTTTGCGCAGGCGTCGGTGATGAAATATGCCATGGTGTGAGCCTCCTATAAAATAAGTATAGCCTAATTCTATCATGTTTTTGAAAAAAAGCAATTGCCAATCTGCGGAAAATGCATTTTTTTTGCAGGTATAGACGCGGCGGCTTCCGTCAAGAATCTCAGAGAACGGAGGCGGGGCTGTGGGGAAACAGAATTTTGCGCCGCTGACGCAGCGGGTTTTCTGCCAGGCATGGGCGATTGCCGGGGCGCTGGGTCATGCCTGTGTCGAAACGGAGCATCTGCTTTTGGGCCTGCTGCGCACGCCGCAGTGCCGGGCCTGCCGCCTGCTTTTGTGGGAGGGCGCGGACGCTGAGCGGCTGCTTGCACTTCTGATGCGGCACAGCGGCCGCGGCCGCAGGGGGCTGCCGCTCGGCCTTTCGGAGGAATGCGGCAGGCTACTTGCCCTTGCCGCGGCCGGGACGCGAGAGCTGCGGCCGGAGGACCTGCTGCTTGCCATGCTCTGCATGCCCGGCTGCGGCGCCATGCGCCTGCTGGAGACGGCGGAAATTCGCACGGAGGCGCTGCTCCCGGCCCTCTGCCCGCATGTGGGAAAGGAAGATTCTATGCAGAATTTACGGCTGCTCGACCAGTTCGGAGTGGATATGGTCGAGCGTGCGGACAAAACGGAGCTGATCGTCGGCAGACGGCAGGAGATTGAGACAGTCCTGCAGATCCTGTCGCGGAAGCACAAGAATAATCCCGCGCTCATCGGCGAGCCGGGCGTCGGTAAGACGGCAATTGTTGAGGGTGTTGCGCAGTATCTGGCGGCGGGACGCGTGCCGGAGCAGCTGCGCGGCAAGCGGCTGTTCCTGCTGGACATGGCGAGCGTCATTGCCGGAACGAAATATCGCGGGGAATTTGAAGAGCGCGTGCGCGATATTCTGGCGGAGGTGCGCCGGGCGCAGAATGTGATTCTGTTTGTGGACGAGATGCACACGCTGGTCGGCGCGGGCGCGGCGGAGGGCGCGATCGACGCGGCGAATCTGCTCAAGCCGGCGCTGGGCCGCGGCGAATTGCAGCTCATCGGCGCAACGACGCTTGCCGAATACCGCAAGTATATCGAAAAGGACGCCGCGCTGGAGCGCCGGTTTCGGACGGTGCAGGTGCGCGAACCGACCCCGGCGGAGACCAAGGCCATCCTGATGGGGCTGCGCCCAGGATTGGAGCAGCACCACAAGATCACCATCACGGAGGAGGCAGTCAACGCGGCGGTCACGCTTTCCAGCCGCTATCTGACGGACAAATTCCTGCCGGACAAGGCGGTGGATCTGCTGGACGAGGGCGCGGCGCTGGCAAAAATGGCACTCGTCATGCGGCAGGGCGGGGATCCTGCCGGGACGGAGCGCGCCTTGCAGGAGGCGGTGCGCACGGGACGCTATGAGCAGGCGGCCGCACTGCGCGACCGGCTGCACGGTCTGCGGCGGCATATGCCCGGCGCGCCGCGTGTGGAGGAAAAGGACATTGCAGCGGCGGTGTCCAGCCGGACGGGGATACCCATCGGCCTTCTGTCCCAGCCGGAAAAGCAGCGCCTGTGCCTGCTGGAGCAGACGCTTTCCGAACGCGTGATCGGGCAGGAGGAGGCGGTGCGTGCGGCGGCGGAGGCTGTGCGGCGGGGCAGATCCGGCCTGGCGGAGGGAAAGCGGCCTGTGGCGGCGATGCTTTTTGCCGGGCCGACGGGCGTCGGCAAGACGGAGCTTTGCAAGGCGCTGGCAGCCGCGGTCTACGGCAGCGAGAGCGCCATGATCCGTCTGGATATGTCGGAATATATGGAAAAGCATGCGGTTTCCCGCATGCTTGGCGCGCCGCCGGGCTATGTCGGCCATGAGGAGGGCGGCGAGCTGTCCGAGCGTGTGCGCCGCCGGCCCTACAGCCTGGTGCTGTTTGACGAGCTGGAAAAGGCGCACCGCGACGTGTGCGGCATTCTGCTGCAAATCATGGAGGACGGTGTCCTGACCGATTCCACGGGGCGCCATGTGGATTTCCGCAACACGATGATCGTTATGACGACCAATCTCGGCAGCGAGTGCAGCATCCGCGGCAGTCTCGGCTTTGGGCAGACGGGACAGTCGCCGCTGCTGCGCAGCCTGCGGGAATATTTCCCGCCGGAGTTCCTCGGCAGAATCGACTGCGTCGCCGCCTTTTCACCTCTGGGCGAAAAGGAGCTGACGCAAATTGCCGAGAAGCAGCTGCGTGCGCTCTGCGAAAGGGCACAGGCGCTTGGCGTGCGCATAGAGCTTGCGCCGGACCTGGCGCAATGCCTGGCCCGGCGCAGTGTGAAGCAGCGCAGCGGTGCGCGGGAGATTCGTCATCTGCTTCAGTCGGAGCTGGAAAATCCGCTTGCACGTCTGCTTTTAAGCGGTGATGCGCCGCCGCGCTGTGTGAAGGTTCAGCGTGAAGGAGAGAAGCTTCAGTTCTTCTCCTGACGGTTTTCCTTCTTGAGAATGACGTTTGCGAGGATGCCGAGGATGAGCGCGACGGCAACCGGAGTGATGATGATCTTGCCGAAGGTCAGGGACAGACCGCCAATGCCGGTGACCAGAATGGTGCTGACGACGAAGAGATTGTGGTTGCGGCCGAGGTCAACCTGCTGGATCATCTTCAGACCGGAGACGGCGATGAAGCCGTAGAGCGCGACGCAGGTGCCGCCCATGACGCAGCCGGGGATGGAGTTGACGAAGGCGACAAACGGGGAGAAGAAGCTGACGATGATGGCGCAGATCGCCGTTGCGAGGATGGTCACGACGGAGGCGTTGCGGGTGATAGCGACGCAGGCGACGGACTCGCCGTAGGTGGTGTTGGGGCAGCCGCCAAAGAAGGCACCGGCCATGGAGCCGACGCCGTCACCCAGCAGGGTGCGGGACAGGCCGGGATCGACCAGCAGATCGTGACCGATGATGGAGGAGATGTTTTCGTGGTCGGCGACGTGCTCGGCGAAGACGACAAAGGCAACCGGAACGTAGGCGACGGCGATGGCGCCGATGTAGCTGCCGTTGAGCTCCTTCAGGCCGTCCATGGCCTTCAGGAAGACCAGATCCTTGGTGATCAGCTCGTAGTTGACAAAGGTTTTCAGGGTCACTCCGTTTTCCCAGAGGACGCTCAGCTTGGAGAAGTCGAGCACCTTCAGAGCGTCGATACCGGCGGCGTTGCCGATGGCGGTGAAGATCGCCGCGACGACGTAGCCCGCGAGGATGCCGATGATGAAGGGAATCAGGCGAACCATCTTCTTGCCGTAGGTGGAGCAGAGCATGGTCACGAAGAGGGAAACGATGCCGCACAGGACCGTGATGAGCGGAGAGGCCAGCGTTGCGCCGGAGGCGTCGACCACGCTGCCTGCCATGAGGTCAGAGACGGCGTTGCCCGCCAGAGACAAGCCGATGATGGCGACCGTCGGGCCGATGACGACGACCGGCATGAGCTTTTGCAGCCAGTTGACGCCTGCGACCTTCACGATTGCGGCGATGATGACATAAACAAGACCTGCGAAGAAGGCGCCGATGATCAGGCCGACGTAGCCGAGGGACATGGACACGCCGCCTGCGAAGGCTGCCGCCATGCTGCCGAGGAAGGCAAAGGAGCTTCCGAGAAAGACCGGGCTGCGGAACTTGGTGAACAGCAGATAAACCAGCGTGCCGATGCCGGCGCCGAAGAGCGCCGCCGCGGGGCTGAGGGTGCTGCCGGTTGCGGCGTTGGTGATGACCGGTACGACCAGCGTCGCAGCCATGATGGCAAGCAGCTGCTGAATCGCAAAGATCAGCGTCTGACCGAATTTCGGCCGGTCTTTCACTCCGTAGATCATGTTCATTTTCTTTTTTTTCCTCCATTTGTATATTTGTGTTTCTGGGCAAGCTCCGATGAGATCGGATTTCATTGGAGCTTTTCAAGGCGGTGCTGCATATGCGTATGTGCAGGCGCTGCCCTCCCACAAATTACGGCTTTAGCAGGCGGATGCCCCACGCGCCGTCGTACTGCGGGGTCAGCACCTGAATCTGCTCGTCCCTTGCGGTGGGGACGTTTTTTCCGACGTATTCCGGATTGATCGGCAGTTCGCGGTGACCGCGGTCTACCATGGCGGCCAGACGGATGCGTGCCGGGCGGCCCATATGAATGACGGCGTCCATGGCGGCGCGGGCCGTGCGGCCGGTGTAGATGACGTCGTCCACCAGCAGAACCGTCATGCCCTCGACCGAGCGGGAGAAGGCGGTGGGTCGGACGCTGGGCTGCGCGGCAAGCTCGCTCAGATCGTCGCGGTAGAGCGTGATGTCCAGCGTCTCCACGCAGGGACGCACGCCGCTGAACTGCTCCAGCGTCTCGGCCAGCGCCTCTGCCAGCGGAACGCCGCGGCGCAGGATGCCAGCGAGGATGAGCTTTTCCGGCTCGGGGTTGTTTTCCAGGATCTGGTGCGCCAGGCGGCGCAGCGTGCGCTGAAAGGCCAGCTCGTCGGTGAGCTCGATCGTGGTCATGGTGCATCCTCCTTACTTTAAGCAGCAAAAAACCTTGCCGCAGTACAGCGGCAAGGTGAATCGGCATAGCAAGGCGCACGGGCGCAATTGTCCCGCACTTTTCCCTTATTTTGCACCCTTGTCGGTCTCTCTGTACCGCCCTTAAAGAATACGTTTTGCACATCCTAGCATGGATTGCAGCATTTGTAAAGCCCCCAAAACGCTTTTTGGAAAAATTCCCAAAACGGCACCGGCTGCGGTATGGCCGCATTGTGGAATTCGGCGTATCAAATTCCTTTCTTGGGAAATACTGAGGGCAGTTGCAAATTTGGAGGAAAACATGCATGCAGGGTAAGGTCGAGATCAGCGGAATCAATACGGCACATCTGAAAACACTGAAGAATGACGAAATGGTGCGGCTGCTGCGTCTGAGCCGCGAGGGCGATGAGCAGGCGCGCCAGAAGCTCATCGAGGGAAATCTGCGGCTGGTGCTTTCCGTGATTCAGAAATTTATGGGCCGGGGCGAAAGCCCGGACGATCTGTTCCAGGTCGGCTGCGTGGGGCTTTTGAAGGCAATCGCCAACTTTGACGTAAATCTGAATGTGAAATTCAGCACCTACGGCGTACCGATGATCGCCGGAGAAATCCGGCGCTATCTGCGCGACAACAGCGCCCTGCGCGTCAGCCGCAGCGTGCGGGACATGGCCTACCGCGTGCTGCAATGCAAGGAGGCCATGCTTGCCGAGAACGCCCGTGAGCCGAGCTTTGCGGAGATTGCCAAGCGTCTGGACGTGCCGGAGGAGACGGTGGTCAACGCAATGGATGCGATTTCCGCGCCGGTGTCGCTGTATGAGCCTGTCTATTCCGACGGCGGCGACCCGCTGACGGTGATGGATCAGGTACGCGACACAAAGAATACGGACGAACGCTGGATGGAGCGTATCGCCCTGCGCGAGGCAATTTCCACGCTGGGCGAGCGGGAAAAGCGCATCCTTGCTCTGCGCTTCTTTGACGGGAAAACGCAGATGGAGGTTGCCTCGGAGGTCGGTATTTCACAGGCGCAGGTGTCCCGGCTGGAGAAAAACGCGATTTCCAGCATCCGTAAGGCAATTTGCGTTTCATAAATGATGCAGCCCACGCATAGGCTCTGAGGAAAAGGTGGGTGAGCGTATGGGCGGAAAGCGGTTTTCCAGCCTGCGGTGCAAGGAGGTCGTGAATATCTGCGACGGTGCGCGGTTGGGCTTTGTCTCGGATGTAGAGGTGGATCTGAAAAGCGGAAGGATCATGGCGATCATCGTGCCGGGACCGTGTAAATTTTTCGGCATGGTTGGCAGGAAGGACGACTATGTCATTCCGTGGCACTGCATCCAGCAGATCGGCGACGATATTATTCTCATCGACGCGGAGCTGGATAAGGTCCGGCTCCCGCGTCCGAAGAAGGATTTTTTCTGAAAACGGCAGGATTGTCCCCGGCTTCCGGGCCGGGGACAAAAAATGCATTTTTTTCTGATTTTTTTGTAAAAAAGTTCTTGAAATCCGCTGCATCGCAGGATATAATAGAACGGCGTGTGAAAAGCACGACATTATGAAACCACACACGGCCGGATGTTCCGTCCCAGTGCCGGGAAGCCCCGGTGGACGGGAGAGATGACGGCGGTGGAGGTAAAAACGAAAAGGAGAACACAAAAATGGCAGTCGTATCCATGAAAAGCCTGCTCGAAGCCGGCGTCCATTTCGGACATCAGACCCGTCGCTGGAACCCGAAAATGGCTCCCTACATCTACACGGAGCGCAATGGTATTTATATCATTGACCTGCAGAAGACCGTAAAGAAGATTGAGGAAGCTTACAACTTTGTCCGCGATCTTGCGGCCAACGGCGAGAACATTCTCTTCGTCGGCACCAAGAAGCAGGCACAGGATGCCATCAAGGAAGAGGCAGAGAGAGTCGACCAGTACTATGTCAACGCTCGCTGGCTCGGCGGCATGCTGACCAACTTCAAGACCATGCGCACCCGTATCGACCGTCTTGCTCAGCTGCGCAAGATGCAGGAGGACGGCACCTTCGCCATGCTTCCCAAGAAGGAAGTCATTAAGCTCGAAGGCGAAATCGCCAAGCTCGAGAAGTACCTCGGCGGCGTGAAGAAGATGAAGAAGCTCCCCGGCGCTCTGTTCATCGTTGACCCCCGCAAGGAACGCAACGCAATTGCAGAAGCCCGCAAGCTGCACATCCCCATCGTCGCAATCGTTGATACCAACTGCGACCCGGACGAGATTGACTATGTCATCCCCGGCAACGACGACGCTATCCGCGCCATCCGCCTGATCGTCGCCACCATGACCAATGCCGTGCAGGAAGGCCGTCAGGGCGAGGCGAACACCGAGGCTCCCGCCGAAGCGCCCGCTGAGGCTGCCGAGGCTCCCGCTGCGGAATAAGAGTAGAAATCGATAATGCCCGCCCAATCGCGGGCATTACAAATACAGGAGGAGAAAAAAATATGGCATTTACTGCTGCTGATGTTAAGAAACTGCGTGAAATGACCAATGTCGGCATGATGGACTGCAAGAAGGCCCTCAGCGAGACCGACGGCGATATGGACAAGGCAGTCGAATGGCTGCGCGAAAAGGGCCTGGCGAAGGCTGCCAAGAAGGCTGACCGCATCGCTGCCGAAGGCATGGCTTATGCCACCGTGTGCGACAAGTGCGGCGTCGCCGCCATGGTCGAGGTCAACTGCGAGACCGACTTCTGCGCGAAGTCCGCTCCCTTTGTCGAGTTCGTCAAGGAAATCTGCCAGGTCGTTCTGGAGAGCAACCCCGCCGATGTCGACGCACTGAAGGAATGCAAGTATCCCGGCACCGAGCTGAAGGTCTCCGAGGTTCTGCCCGAGAAGGTCATGTCCATCGGCGAAAACCTGCAGATCCGCCGCTTTGTCCGCTTTGACAAGAACACCTCCGTGGCCTATGTCCACGCGGGCGGCAAGATCGCTGTCCTGGTCAACCTGGCCGTCGAGGGCGGCATTGACGCCACCACCATCGGCAAGGACGTCGCCATGCAGATCGCTGCGCTGAATCCCCGCTTCTGGGACAAGAGCCTCGTTACCGAGGATGTCGTCGAGGAAGAGAAGAAGATCGCTCTGGCTCTGATGGACAACGACCCCAAGATGGCTTCCAAGCCCCAGCAGGTCAAGGAAAAGATTGCTGCCGGCAAGATCAACAAGTTCTACGAGGAGAACTGCCTCATGCAGCAGTCCTTCGTCAAGGACGGCTCCATGACCGTCGAGCAGTATGTGAACTCCGCTGCCAAGGCTCTGGGCGGCTCCGTCAAGTTTGTTGACGCCGTTCGCTTCGAAAAGGGCGAGGGCATCGAGAAGAAGAAGGAAGACTTCGCTGCCGAGGTCGCTGCTCAGATGAACATGGGCAAGTAATTCCTGCTCAAGTAGATATAATAAACGGCTGTCTCGAATGCCACAGCCCGGTAAGGCGATAATTTCAAAACACTGAAAAATGGCATTTGCAAAGGCGAGCAATAAGGCTCTGACTCAAAAGG
>CAKTVG010000030.1 GCA_934622035.1 uncultured Oscillospiraceae bacterium | reverse complement strand
CCGCTGCTTGTCAGCACCGCTACCGCCAGCGGTACGGCGATCTGCTGTACCCACGGTTCCATTCGCTCTCCTTTCTGTCCTGTCGGACTGTCGAACTGTCTGCTGTTTATTCCTCGTCCGGGTACTGCCACCGAATGGCGGCCACGGCGGTCTGTGCCACGGTCTTTACGGCGTGCACGGCGGCGGCCTTTACCCACTGTTTCCAATTCTTCTTCATTTTGTTGCTCCTATGCTTAAATTTTTCTAATAGTCCCTTCTGAATCAGACCTCTTCTTTGCCATTCACTGCCGTCTCCTTCTTTTTAATTCTCAGTATAATCGTAGACGATGGTAGCATTGCTCGCACCCCAAGGAGCATTCGCTACTTGCCCCTGTGACCACGGAACATAAATGGTAGACAGTTTTGTGCATCCGGAAAATACTCCACCAGGAATTGAGGATACCGTGCTTGTAAATTTGACCGTTTCTAACCCAGTACAATTGGCAAATGCAAAATCTCCGATTGTAGTGAGTGCGGGGGGAAGGGTTATTGATGCGAGACCTGTACCCTGCCTAAATGCATAAGCTCCAATCGAGGTCATTCCAGACGGGAAGGTCGTCAATGCGAGCTTTGGGCAGTACTGAAATGCGGCTGTTGGTAATGAGGTAATCCCAGGGGGTAGGGCCGTCAATGCGAGCCTTGGGCAATTGTTGAATGCATACTGTCCGATTGATGTAATCCCAGAAGGAAGGGTTACCATTGATAGTTGATAACAATTGAGAAACGCAAAATCTCCGATTGAGGTGATTCCAGAAGGGAGACTTGTCAATTCTACCTTTCCACAATTTCTAAATGTGTAATCTCCGATTGAGATAATTCCAGGAGGGAGACTTGTCAATGCGAGACTTGCGCAATCCCTAAATGCCTGTTCTCCAATTGAGGTGATTCCAGAAGGGAGACTTGTTAACGCTAGCTTTGAACAATCAGAGAATGCAAAATCTCCGAGTGAGGTAATTCCGGGTGGGAGACTTGTTAATTGGAGCTTTGGGCAGCGATAAAAACCATTATCACCAATTGCAATTACATTGTCTGGCATATCTACTGATGTCAATTCCGCCAAATAAGAGAATGCATGCTCTGGAACAATTGTTCCTCGAAATTTAGCAGTAAACACTCTACCAGAACCGTCGAGGGACGTATACTCTATATAAGGGTCTGTCGGCGAACCTCCGCCACTTGCCACATTCACCGTCACATCTACCTTCTTCAGCGCATCATACGGTGCATCGGGTGTGACCGATACGGTGCCGTTGGAGGTGATGGTCAGCGCCTTGGTCTGCAAATTGCTTCCACCAGCATCAACGGGCTGCGCTTGAATTGCGGAAAGTTTGTATACAGGATCTTTCCTGACAGATAACCGGAGCTTAGTCATATCCTTCCTCCCGAATAAGCCGTTCAACAGGTATCTGTTCCACCGCAGTAGCACGCTTGCCGCCAGTAGCAGTTGTCCACATTACCTGTATCAGGCAAGGCGCCGACACCAGCCGCATCGCGCTTTTGTAAGGTAATGTGCATACCGGTTTCCCGTCTTGAACGTTGACCGGCAATTCAATATACACGCCACACTGCTTTTGCGATATTGCAAGCAAAATATTTTTCGCCCCGGTAAAGTTTACCGGTTCTGTTCCGTCTGTTACTTCCAGGGCCAGAACATTTTCCATTTTCTGAATCACGCGCACACCTCCTTTCACGTATCAACTGTATTGCTTTATCATAGGGCCAGCCCCAAATACCAGTCAGGCCGGAGTACAGCGCCGCAATAGCGGGCAGCACGAGGGGCAAAAGCACTTCCTGCACCCACGGTTCCATTCGCTCTCCTTTCTGGGCTTCCGCCCCATCCATTTTCAAACAACAAAAAATGTTTTCTGTTACTCGATTGTGCACATTGCTTTGATTACATTTGCCCCGTTGTCCGCCAATATGCATATATTCGTCTCATCCGTTGCCATTACTCTCGGAGTGTACCCGCCCGGAAGCGCCACCGTCTGACCATAGATTCCGGTGTAAAACAAGTTGTCGGACTGTAACACTTTTATTGCGCCTGCGCTGTTTACCCCCACAACTGTGTACAGGCCTCCAGCAAAAGCCATGCCTATGATTGTAAGTGCTTCGTCAGTAATTTTAATACTGCCTGTTGGTTGACTGGTAGCTATATCTACACCAGACTTAAACCAGTATAAATAAGTTCCATCATTTCTTACGCAAATGACAAACAAGCTCCCATTCATGGAGCGTATCATTTTAGCACCCTGCAAACAAGCAAGTGTTTGTCCACTATAGTTTGTATAGTTACCAACATACTTACAAATGTATCCATTTGTGCTAATAAAGACCGCACTTTCATTCCAGTTACAACAGCTTACAAACCCCTCGGGTGATGTGTTACCAAAAGTTCTCCAGCGGGCGGTCTCTAATGTAGACGGAACCACCCATGCAACTCCCTTATTATCTGCTACACCTGCAGCGAATACATAAGAACCGATATTCGCATCATTGATTCTACAGGTTTCATTAAATGCAGCAGAAGCTAAATCGGACAGATTGTAGTAGTTATAGGTGGTATTAGATGATCTAAAGTTATTGACAGTTTGACGAAGTATCCTACGACCACTATAAGCTCCTGAACTATTACAAATCCAAACATTAGTGCCGTCGCAAGTGATTCCTGTAACGGGATATTTACGGGAGTTTGCCAGCTTAACCGCTGTAAGTGCGTCAGCGGTAGCCCCATACAGTTTGTATATATCTCCTGCACTGTCATTTCCCGCACCATACCAGTATCCATCGTAGTAGCATAACGCTTTTACCGTGATAGGTGCTGCTGTTTTAACAGTGCCCGGCGAAACGATTTTTGTGAACTTGTCAATCCACTGCACAATTCCTGCAATCCCGTCCACCGCATCCTGCATCTGCGCGATGGTCTTTGCACCGGTCGTCCCGGCCTTTGCGTTGATGTGCTTGGCAAGGCTGTCCAGCTTGCTTTTTGTTACTACTACTTTATTAGCCATACGCCACCTCGTCTCCGTTGGGAATCTCAGCCAGCACCAGTCCGGCAATCTCGGACTTGTCGGCGGAGGTAAGGACGTAGTCGGTACCCGCTGCCTTCACCCCGGTATCTGTATCGCCCAGATGCCAGTTTCCGTTCGCACCGATGGTCGGCGTAATGCCGTTAGTGCCATCCTTGCCCGGATCGCCTTTTTCACCCTTCGCACCGGTCGCGCCTGTGGCACCTCTGGACGGCTCTCCCGTGTCCGTAGTCCCCAGATACCAGTTGCCGTTCGTGCCGATGGTCGGCGTGATGCCGTCTGCTCCCTTCGGCCCCTGTGGGCCAGTCGCGCCGGGCTCACCGGGGTCACCCTTCGCGCCGGGGTCACCCTTTGCACCTGCCGCGCCGGGATCACCCTTTTCCCCGGCGGCACCTCTGGACGGCTTACCAGTGTCCGTAGAACCGATATACCAGTTGCCGTTCTCACCAATGTGGGGTGTAGTGCCGTCGGTGCCGGCAGCACCGTCTTTCCCTATGGCCGTATACTCTGTGGCGACATACGCATTCTTCGTTGCGTCCCATAGCTCCCACTTACCGGAGGAGTTGATGCGTGGCGCGTGCTTGATGCTCTCCGCCGCAGATGATGCATAAGTGCTTGCTTTCGTCTCACTTGCCCTGGCGTTGTTTGCGCTGCTGCTTGCGTTGCTTTCGTATGTTTTGGCGTTGCTTTCGCTCCGCTTTGCCGCACTTTGACTGCTGGCGGCTTCCGTAGCCGCAGATTCCGCAGAGTTACTTGCATGGGTTGCTGTCGCGGCGTAGCTTGCGGCATTTCTTTCGCTTGACGCTGCGTTTGTTGCACTTGTTGTCGCGCGTTCTGCGCTGCTCCGCGCGCTGCTGTTATAACCTTCCGCCCTCGCCGCACTTCTTGCCGCCGCCGATGCACTTTCTCCGGCGCTTGTTGCACTGTTTCTCGCAGCTGCCGCGCTTGCTGATGCTGCAGCGGCTTTCTCGGTGGCAATCTGCGCATTTGCATCGATGCCCTCTGCGCCTCCATTTAACACCCAGCCTGCCACTTGCTCCCACTGGTCGCCCGTAAAGGACGAATCTTTGAAGTTTAGCGTAGTGCCTCCAATAGTTATTTGGGACATTATTCCACTTCCTTCCCGTAGTAAATAAGAATTATCCCGTCAGCGCCGTTTCCGCCATCAGACCCTGCCCCGCCAACGCCACCGGAGTAATTTCGCGTGCCACCTGTGTTGCTGTCTTGATACCAACCGCCTGCGCCGCCGCCAGATCCGCCATTTCCTCCAGCGCCACCGCAACCGCGAACCGTTGCATTCGCGCCGGCAACCGTGGCCGCTACGCCTGCCGCACCGCTTATGGATGTGTTATTTGTGCCGTTTTTTGCGACAACCGCGCCACTTCCAAAGCCGTAATGATACGTTCTGATAAACGGTTCGGATGCATCAATATATCCGCTATACATGGTGGTTACGTCTGTACGCTCTCCGCCAGACGCCCACATTTCAACGGAGCAATATCCGCTGCCGCTGATGTTGCATGACCCGCTTTGTGATGTCCACGTCTGTTTTTGTAGCGTTATCGTCTGTGAACTGCCGCCAAGCGTTATTTTGACGTACATCGCGTATTCGTACCATCCGCTCGGCTTCCTAACACTGACATTGAACTGCACGTTACCGTTCGATGCAGTATATGTAACCGTCAGATAAATGGCGGGTGTCGCGTTAGTCCATCGCTCATCGTTGACCAGCGTGCCGGAAGTATCGCCGCCAAATTCGGCCTGCGAATCCGCCCTTTTTGTGCCGCCGCTGTAAGTAGTCCCGTTGTAAACGATTACGCCCGGTTCACCGTTTGAGCCACCACCGGATCCGCCGCTTTCCCCGTTTTTACCATACGCACCGTACACGTTTACGGGAGCAAGAAAATCTTGAAAACCACTGAAAGACGGTGCGCCGTTCGCGGTCGACACCTCAACGGATTTGCCGTCCTGCGTATAACTGATAGAAGAATCTGTACCCACACCTCCGGTGGGATTACTTGTAGTTCCGCCTATGCCGCCTTGGCCAATAACGCAGTTGAACGACATCCCTCCGCAGTTCTCACCGATAATTGGCTCTACAATCTTTCCACCAGCACCACCAGCACCGCCAGCGCCGCCAGCACCTCCGGCATTGTACTTTCCAGACGCCGTTGCGCCCGTTGCGCCCGTTTCTCCAATTGCTCCGCCAGAGCCACCGCCAATCAACACAGCGCGGCATTTTGTGGCGTTTGCGGGAAGCGTAACGGATTGAGACGAAGTAACGATAATGACATCTGTATAGTCGTTGCCCCAGGTCGGCGCGTAATCTGCAATTATTTTCGCGCTTCCTTTTAGGATCGCGGAGCCATTAAGTGACAACTCGCTGATTAGACCTGATGTGGCATCATCATACGGGTCATTGAAACTAACAGCATCGCCCGCCCGTTCTCCGTTTGCAACAATGTCCATTTTGATCGTCTTTGCGCTCGTGTAATACGAAAACAAACGCTCGACTACGTTGTTGCTGTTTGCACGGGAGATAAGCGTGGCGTTTGTGACGGTAACAGTGTTGTCCTCGTCTGCGTTTGCGTCACCCTTAAACCGTTCAACTGTTGTGTGCGTGTACTTATAGCCGGTAAGCGCAACACTCCCTGTGGCGGTCACGATTGCGTAATTTATCCCACTTTCCAAAATGCTGCCGCTGTCCACCGCTATGTCATGCATCGGTTCGGAAAACTCAACGATCATGCCTGTCAACGTTTGCCCCTTTGGAGATGTAAACGCACTATCCGGCAACACGACAGAACCTTCATACAGCGTGGTTTGCTCATCAGAAGATCCCTTGTTTAGGTATGCGTGCTCCAGCACAGAAACTTTTGTCACGCCGTCCGGGTACTCCACACTGCCACCAACATAAATGCGCCCGTCCTCGATATCCTTTGTTGTCGCTGACGAAAGCACCGTAATAAACATGTCGCCGCTGTCGTCTTTCTTGATGGTAGCGCCCATAGCAAACAGGAGTTGATGCAGGTTCTCGCGCCGCGTTGCTATTGGTAGCCATCCGAACACTTTCTGGTCTTTTATAGTCGGGTCTATGGTGTACGTTACTATGCCGCCTATAATGTCCTGTACGACGCTTGCAAACGTGTCTGTGCCGGTGTAATACAGCCCGCCGTAGTGCTTCGACTTGCCGAGCAAACCTATGCTCGACACGCACGAAATGGAATACAGGTTCTTTTTTACCCGCAAGCACTTTTGCATATAAAACTTGCCGACCAGCGCGTTATTGTGGTAGTACAATACCGCTCTTCCGTATTTGTACTGGCTGGGATCGTTGGATAGCACCGACACAAACGGCCTGCACCCAAGTATCAGGTCATCGTCTGTCATAAGGCCATCATAGTCAGATGGCTTTAAGATCGTTGGCACCTTCGTCGTGGGGTCGATGGTAGCATTCAACGTGTCGTATTCCAGCTCAGATCCGGTCATGGATTCAACGAGAAGCGCGGTGACTGCTTTTATTCTTTCGTCTGTGTAGCTATCCTGCAAAGTCGCTATTTTGTTCACTTTTACACCTCACTGAAAGACACAGAAAGACCAGTCCAAAACGTAATCCCGGTGCCACCAACCCCACGATACACGGTCTCGCTCGCTTCCATATACGCCTCAACAGTTTTTTCTGCCGCTTGCTTTGCGTCGAAATACGTAAGCGACACGGGCTGGCCGGAATAAATTGCTGTAAGCAGCGCCGATTGCTGCGTTTCCGTCAGCGGCATACACGTTGCTTTCCCGCTTGCTTTGATTGCAACAATGTCCTGAATGGTGTCTCCGTTTTTCATGGTTCCGCCGTTTCCACCATCAATTTTGATATAGGAACACTGGAACCCCTCAGGCGTAAAATAAGGCGTAAAGTCAACACCGTTGATTTTAATTGTCTTGGCCATAAACTACCTCACAAACGAATTCCCGCGGCGCGTGTTTTCTTCGTGGTTATAGACATATGTTTTTCTCGCAAGCGTCGTGCCATCCAGTTCCAGAGTAATCGGGATGGTAATAGGCTGCGGTGCGTTTCCGGCATAGGCGGGCTGCGAGCGGCTATTAGAGGTATATCTAGCAGTTGCGTTGATAGTTGCAACTCCAAAATCCAGAGAGCTTTCAATCCCGCGTTTTATCGAGCCGAACTCCTTGTCGAAGCCTTCTCCAAGCCCTTCTGCCATAAATCCGCCAATGCCGGCAAAAACCTTGGACGGGCTGTGAATGCCTAGGAAGTTTTTTACCCCGTCAACAACTCCGCCAAAGAACCCCTTTACGCGGCCCCACAGCCAATCTCCCATGCTTTTTATGCCATCCCACAAGCCGCGTATCAGATCTTTACCTACCCTCAGAATGTCGGGGATGCCGCTTATAAGGCTCTCTACAATCGTCTGAATGATTTGTGGGATTTTTGCGACGAGCTGCGGGAGCGCTTTAATTAGTCCGACTGCCAGCGCACCAATAAGCTTGATTCCGCCGTCAACCAGCGCTGGCAAGTTTTCAATTAGCTTGTCGACAATTACATCGATCAATTCAAGAATACAGCTAATCAGAAGATCAATATTGTCAAGAACTCCGCCAACCAATGCCGTAATTAAATCCATACCGGCTGCGACTATGCTCGGAAGATTCTCAAGCAAAATCTGAACAACCATCGGAATAATTGTCTGCGACGCTTCTGTTATTAGCTGCGTAAGCCCCTGAATAATTACGTTCACGCGGGGGATAATGTTTTCGCCAACAGTAACAACGCTATCGACAAAACCGCTTGTAAGTTCTGAAAAATTTGCGTTGTCATCGGCGATGCCAGTAAGCAGGTTTTCCCATGCGCCTTTCATGGCAGCCACGGAGCCTTGAATAGTGTCCGCCGCTTCCCTTGATGCGTACCCCTGCATTCCAACCATTTCGATGTAATCTACAAGGGCACTTTGACAATCAGCCAGGTTCTCGATTTGGTACTCTGTTGCGCGACCGTTTGCCGCGTTCCACTCGTTTACCTTGTCGATAACCTCTTGAAATCCTTCTTTTGTAGGCGTAATGCCGATTTGAAGGTTATCCAACATGGTATAGTTGGATTTCATAATTCCATTAAAAGCATTTTGAACTGCTTCCTGAGAATTACCGGTCGCCGCTACAACGTCTGCCTCTGCGTTGATGATCTTGTCGGCAAGCTCTGCCGCTGCTTGTTCGTTTCCCCCGAGCGCCGTTTTTAAGCCAGTTGCAAACCCGTTTACTTGCCTCAGGTATTCATTCTGGCTCATTTGAACGGTGCTATATGCGTTTTTGGCCTTGTCTGCGATAAAGTCGTAGGCTTCGCCGAACATAAGCTCTGCTCCGCCCACAAGCTGCTCATAGTCCGCATAGGCAGCCATTGCCTGTTTGCTAACAGCCACAATAGCCGCGCCTCCTGCCGCAACAGCCGCCGCGCCAACTTTGGCGGCTGCTGCAAGACCGCCTTTAAGCTTATTTGCGAGCGTTTCTGCTCTGCTGCTTGTTTCCCCAAAACCCCTGTCCACGTCGCTATTATCAACAGTGATTTTTACAAAAAGATCGAGCAGGTTCATTTTTTCACCACCAATCCGCACCGCGCGACAATATCGGCGGTAATTTCTTCACAAGACCTGTCGTCTTGTTTTTTTGGTTCCACAATATCTGCCAGCCGTGCTTTGATGTAGCTTCCTCCCGCATATCTTGCCGTATTTTCTCCGATAATCCGAAGAGAATCAGCCACGTATATGCGGTATGCCTTGTCCGCCATGTTTTGCTTGTGGCGGACAAGGCAATACCGGAGGAACAGGCTTACTTTTTTTGCGCCTCTGTACTCTCCTGCGCAGAGCCAGATGAGGTCTTGCTCTGCGCTGAGATAAAAAGCACGCCAAACGCTTCGTCAGTCAAAAGCTCCGTCGCGTCCTGCATCAGTTTAATGGGGTTTAATTCACGCTTGTACTGTTCCTCACTAACCCCACCAATAGCGGCAAGAATGGCAATAATATCGCCCTTGTGCCCCTTGAACAACGCGGGGAGGGATTTCCTCGCCCGCTGGATCAGAAATGCTTTTGCCTTCATACCTTCTGGCAGTTTCTCGCGCTTAAAAAGGGCGGAGGCCGTATCGTCCTCGGCAATGTTGGCAATCGGATTAATGATGTCAGCGATAACGTCAAACACCCGCTCGCCCTGAATGTCGGAAAGTTTCATTTACGCCTCCGCCGTGCCGGCCTTAATGTAGATTTCAAAGGGAACCGTGTCCTGTGCGCTCATAGAGTAGTGAGCGGTGTACTCAAAAGCAAACTGCCCCTTTGCCTTGTCGGCGGTCTGCATCTGGAATCCGCCGGTGGAAAGGGCGTTCAGCATGTGGATCGCAATAAATCCGCCGTTGGTGTCACCGTTTTTGTCGGAGTAGTCGCCGACAAGCCAGATGTCGTCAAAGTCCGCATCCTTGATGTCGTTTCGGGGCGTGATCTTTGTGGTGTCGGTCGTATCAATGTCAGCAGCACCGCAAAGGCTTTTTGCGATCGCAGTGGACGCATTGACAAACGTGCCGGCCATTTTCACTTCCCACGATTCGAGCCGCTTCAGCTCCTTCATGTTTTTGGGGCAGTTGTCGATATCTTCGCCAAAGTCCGTATAAGTCGGAGTGGCGGTGAAATTAATCCCGCCAGTGGTTGCGCCGATTTGGCCGGATTCGCCGATGGTGCCGGTGGCGGGAGTAAAGTCAGTTGTCAAAATGCCGGCATTAATTTGGAGCTTCTGAAATGCATCAGAGGGAATCTTGGTAAATTTCATATCGTTGTCCTTTCGTCAGTTTTGCGACAGGTACTCAACGGTGATATTGAGATACCGCCGCTTGATGTTTTTATCGCTTTCGTCCGCAATATTTTGGCACCACGGGGATCCCCGCTTGATCCACATCGCACCGCCGTCATAGGGCACAAGCGCACCGCCCATGCCGATGGCGTCAGAAATCTCCTGCGCCTTGGCGTTCGGCACGGTCTCGCTTTCGGTGTAGTACCAAAGATTCACCGTCAGCGCGATTTCGCCGCTTTCCCATGATCCGGTGATAAGCTCATAGGTCAGCCACGGAAACACCGCATCTTCTGGCACGTTGGACGTTGGGTATGCCGGGAGAAATTGAGAAAACCACGCATGGAGCGCCTTGTCTTTTGTCATTTCGGCAGATCCTTTCGTTCGGCGGTAAAAAATTTCAGCGACTTAATGATAGCTCCCGCAGACTTTGGCGCGGCCTTTTCCTCTGGATTTGAGGTGACGCGGTAGGTTAGACCCGTTTTCGTGTCGCGGAAATAGTCGTTATACTCGATAGGAACGCTCTGATTGACCAGCGCTGAATACACAGATGTAACGCCCTCTTTTTCTGCTATGCGGGCTTCCATCGAAGTGTCAAGCGCTTGATAATTCAAGAACTCCGCGCCCTCAGTCCACGAAACAATGTAGCCTCCGGCGCCATCTGGCGTTCTCTTTTTTTCCATTAGCACGCAATTGTTCGCAAAATCGTCCAACAAGCTCACGATTCCACCCCCTTAATCTTCCGCCAATCGTTCAGCCGCGATCTGAAAGCGTCTTGCCAGCCCGTCACGGCGCTTGTGTCTGCTTTTCCACCGCTAGCCTTGGTATAACTGTACCCTCCAAAGCTCTCACTTGTGTAGGGGCTTAAAACAGCCTCACCGTTCTTCTTTTGCCACTCGGCAATATCTTCAGAAAGCATCATTACCGCTTTTGGAATTGCCAGCGCCCACACCGTTCCGGTGAATGTTTCGTCTGCCAAATCATGAGCCGGGTACTGATGTAATCCATCGTTAAACACGGAGCCGCACACGCGGAAATACTGGCTGTTCTGAAGAAAGGGCAGCGTAATGCTGCCATTCTCCACGGTGAACGTGCCCTCGTGAATGTCCACAAGGAACCAGTTGTTCAAGTGCCGTAAGACCTGTTCAAGCATTACGCCGCCCTCCTTGTTAAGACACAGAAGCGATGATCTTTGCGATCTGGTTGCCGTCAGTGACCTTTGCGCCGTAGACGTGCAGACCCTTCACGCCATCGGCAAAGCGGGATTCCATGCGGTAGCCCTCTGTCTTGATGATCTGCTCCGCATACGTAGTCGCGGTCTCAACCTGTGCCGTGATCTCGAAATACGGGGTCTTGCCAGTGTCCGTACCGGTGCCGGTTTTGACGTTATTACTCATAAACACGGTGAATCCAGCCACGCGGCCAACCTGACCGTTAAGCAGCGCATCCTGACCGGAGGTCGCGGCGCTCTTGGCAAAACGGTCGTCCAGCAGCAGCAGCGCATAGACCTCGGGCGGCACAACAAGGGTGCGGCCAGTGTTGGGAACATTTGCCTTGTCCAGCTTCGTGCGCAGCTTTACGATGTTCTCGTAAACATTATCTTTGGTCAGCGCAACAGGAGCGGACGCAGCTCCCACGGTGTTGCCCGCAGCGGCTCCGGCGGCAATAGTCTTGAGCAGGAACGCATCAGACGTGTCAGCCAGCGCGTACGCGGCGCGACCCATTGCGGTGTCTACCAAATCGCCCGCCGCCTGCACCTTGTCCACATCGTCAACCTGGAAGTTGAAATACTTACACTGGTCGATAACGAGGGTCTGGTCAGTGGTGGTCAGCGCATCGGGAGCGGCAATGTCGGTGTTCTTTGTATAGTCCTTCACCGTGATAGCGCCGATGCTGTTGATGTGGACAGTGTCGCCCTGATTGGCAATAACGCCCTCATAGTTGCGGTTTACCAAATTGGTCGCAACGTGGGACTTCTCAAGGGCGTAAAGCAGTCGTGCGCTCCACAGTTCGGGGATAAATGTAGTAACAGCCATGTGTTAAGCTCCTTTCTGATTCAGGGACGCTTTGATGCTGTCCCAATTCGCATTGATTTCCGCAGCACTCATATTTTTGATATCTGCGGTCGTATAATTCTTTGCAGGAGGATTCGCCGGGGGATTGGCGGGATTCGCGCCCCTTGTCTGCGTGATGGAGACAAGCCCCTTGTAGGCGCCGTCTACGAGTGCATCAAGGCTCTTGGTGTCCTTGATCTTCTCGCCGTCCAGCTCCAATGCGGCCATTTCCTCGCCGCAGCCACGCATAGCAAGGTCCAAATTCGCGCCGGTGATGTTTTTGCTTTCAAAGTAAGCCCGGACGGCCTTTTCCTTTGCCGCCTTACTCTCCTTTGCCGTGATGTCGGTCTTAAAGGCTTCAAAAGCCGAGTGTTCCTTCTCGTACTTCTCCTTGTAACCGCCATCGCCTGCTGCCTTGAGGTCGTCCAATTCCTTCTGGACGCTGGGCAGCTTTTCCGCGTCCGTCTTGTACTTGCTGACATCAGCTTTAAACCCGTCCACGGTGTCAGTATGTGCCTCGATGATGGTGTCAACCTGCTCGTCGGTAAGCCCCATACCTTTCAAAAGTTTGCGTGTAAGTGCCATGACACTATCTCCTTTTCTTTGGTTCCGTTCCTTCGGAAACGATAGTTTTTTTATAAAAACCGCCGTACTTCGCGGGTTTTACCTACTCGATAAAGTCCTTATCCATTTTTCATCTCGCTTTCCAGAATGTCCCGATACTGTCCCGCATGGTCGGCGGCAGCAGGTTTCAAAAACGGCTGTGCCTTGTTGCCTCGCGTGTAATGCCAGTTACCCTTTGCGTCCTGATACACCCACGGTGTAGGCCGTCCGCCTCCGTTTTCGGCATAAATGCCGGTGCCTAATTCCACATACGCGCCGTACTCGGAATCCGTGCCGATGATCGCCGCCGGTTCCTGCTCGTCTACCACATGGGTAATGCTGTTCCGCAGATTGCCGGTGTCAACGGGGCACAGTTTTTTCGCATATCCCTCTGCCACCAGCCCGATCTTTTCAAGCCCCCGCAGCAGTGCCGCCTTGATCTCAGCGGAAACCTCCGCACTGTGGTCTTGAATTGTAACGCTCATTTTTTTGCCGCCCTTTTCAAAATCTCAACAATCCCTTTCGCGATGTCACTTGCCGATCCGTCAAAATATTGTGCAATGCATTCAGCAACTAATTCTTGTTCATTTATCGTTGCATAATATGATACATCGGATACGACATTCACATTCTTATCCCTCATATATGCAATTATTTCTTTGTCCAGCTTTGTAGCCGCCGTATCAGATGACCCTCCAAGAGAATAGTGTATTACATGCCCTATTTCGTGCCAAATTGTATGCAAATCGGAATTTGCAGAAAAGTACATCATTCCACCATACATATTGTTGGCTTTTCTTGTTTTCTCTCCCATTTTTGCAAGTGCGTTTCCGCCGCGAACGCCAGAAAGTGAAAGTTTTCCAGTAAATTCATCAAAACCTCCTGCCCGTTTTTTCCCTGTTGTATCAGTCCCAATTTCCTTGAGTGCGCGAATCGCATCTTGTCCAAATTCTTTTCTCGCTCTTTCAAGCGTCTCGTTAACCGCATTTGCTACACTGAGATCAAATTTTTTGTAATCAGCAAAAATCCCGAGCGATTTTGTAAATCCTTCCGCTTGTCCAATGGTTTCGGCAGGCACAAACTGCGGCTTTGTTTCTTTCTTCCATCCAGCCCATTCCGCATAGGACATATTCGAGATAACCTCTGTTTCGCCCGTAGATGGGTTTCTGACGCGTCTTTGCGCTGATGAGGTATCTACTCCATCCACGGCGGCAATCAGCGTACAGCGGCAGTTATAAATTTCCCACGGTGATCCTTGTGGGTCGCCGGGGAAGCGGCAACCGTTAGAAAACTTCTTGTCCTGCGCCACTTGTTCGCCGTCAAGCATAGCATGAGAGTGGCGTGTACGCGCGTCCAGCGTAGCCACCCATTCTTTTTTTAGCTTGATGCCCATCTTCTCCGCCGCCGCGTAGCTGTCCATGCGTCCGGCGTTCTGCGCGCCGGTCACGGCGGTTCTGGCCGTGCGAATGGCGCTGTCTCGGCTCATGGTGGTAATGCGCTTTTGCAAATCGTCCGCCATGTGCTTGATGCTTTTTCCCTGCAAGATAGAGCTGGTGACGCTTGCCGTGATCTGCTTCTTACCATACGCAAGGTCTATACCGCGCTTTAAGGCGCGTTTCGGCGGGTAATATGGCATTAAATCCGGCTGCTCTACAATGAGCCGTTTGACCGTCTGCTCGTCCCACAGGTCAAAGCCGACGTTGCCCGCGACCCGCTCGATGGTGTACGCCGAATAGTTGCGGTTAAGGGAGTAGATACCGGGCGTGGCATCGTTGGTGTAGGACACCGCCACGGCGTTTGCATCGGTCACGCGGTGCGCCACCTTGTCACGCATGGCCTGATAGCGTTCCCCACGCCCGATTTGGTTCAGCCGCCATTGCTTATAGTCGGCCTCCGTCCATTCCTTACCGTTCTGCACGGTGCCGATCAGCGCCTTCATTTCCTCGTCACGCTTTTTGAATTGCTCAAAATATGCGTCAATGGTAGCTTGCAACTCTTCCCCTGCCTCACGGTACAGCTTTGCAATGCGTCGTTCCAGCTTTGCAAGCTCCTTGTCTGTCAGCTTGTGGCCGAGGTCACTGGTCGCCATCGTCAATCACCGTCTCCGTCAAGTCAATTACTTCCGCCGCCTTGCGCTTCGCCATGTCCTCGTACTGGTCAATGTCGCCGTTGATGGTCAGCAGCTTCTTTGTGATGTATTCATCATCGTAATACGCCGCGCCCAGAAGAATGTTCTGTGTTTCCTCGCTCTTGTTGATGATCTGATTGCGCGTGTAGCTCGGCTGGTCCTCAATTCCTGCCAGACGCAGGATTTCCACAATAAACCGCGTTACCTCGGATTCAAACTTGTCCGTTTTCAAATCCAGCGGCACATAGCTGGCCTTGATTGCGGTCGCCGTCTGGTTCCCTGCGGATACCGCCGCAGCGTCAAAGCACTGGAAATCTTCATACAGCTTTTTCTTGAGCATATCAATGGTGCTGCTTGTGCCCTCATACGGAGCCTCGATGGTCTTGCTCTCTACCTTTGCGCCGTCTTCGCCGTTTGCGTGGGCAACGTGGGTGGTTTTCAAGCGCTCCACAAATTTTGCGTCATCCAGATCGTCCATGCCGTTACAGTTGGACAGCACCCAATATATCAAATTGCCCTCGTCCACGTTGTTTACCATGTTGGAGGACGCAAGATCGAGCGCGTCAATAGTGTTGCGCTTGCCGACGATTTCGGACAGACACCGCTTGTTATTTTTCAGCGGCACGATAGGGAAACTCGGATAATTGCCGCCGTCGTAAATCTCTGTTCCGCCGACTTCGGCCTTGCGCTCGATCAGCTTATAGCTGCGCTTCGGCTGCATGACGTCCATATCTTTGTTCTTCGGCTGGAAATACTCGGTAAAGCCGTCGATCTCGTACAGCGTCGCTCGCAAAGGCTTATCCTGCGCGACCTGCCAGAACCGGATACCGGCTTTCATTGCACCGTCCTCTTCATCATAGAGGGGGACGAACTCAAGCAGGGAGAACACCCGCAAATGCGTCAAATCCCAAAAGCCGAAGGACACGCCCGCGATTTTCGCCTCACGCGCCGCATCCATGACTTCCTGGTCGAAGTCCGGGCATAGCTTGTTCGGTGTTTCCTTCTCCGCAAAGGTCACGCCGTTTCCCAGCAGATAGGAAACCTCCTGATCGACCGCCATTCCAAAAAACCGACTTGCCAGTTTATGGTTTGCCGTCCACATATCCGCGTGGGAACGCCCCTGCATATCATAGATGATCTTCTCATAACGGTTAATGGTCGGATTCAGACCGTTGTAATATTCCTCCGCATCTACCGCCGTTTTATACGCCGTGCTATCGCGGTGCTCATTGATCGCGCTGCGGATAAACTCAATGCGCGCCTGCTCGTTGTTACCGATCGCCACAAGGTCGTTACATGTTTTGATAGCCGCTCACCGTCCTATCTGTTCCAAAGTGGTGTATACTCGCGCCGATACGCCTTGTTCTTCAGGACCGTATAAGCAAAATACCGTGTTTCGTCCATCGCGTGGTCATTTTCCTTGATCGGCCTGTCATCGGCGGATTTTTCGTCCCACCGATACAATCCAAACTCGCGGATGCAGTCTTTGCAATCTCGGTGTATCTTGATTATGCCGTCTTGCAAAAACCGCGCCGTAGTCATAATGCCGTTTGTCACATCGTTGTTTGCCTTACGCACCATGTAGCCACGCCGCCGCAAAACCTCGATAAACGAGGCGGCAGACGGGTCGACAATGATGCTTTTGACGTCCGCCTCGCCGATTAGCTTTTTAATTTCGTCGGCGTATTCCTCGTCCGTCTTGTTCTTCTGGTTCTCGCGCCCGGAATAGTAATACTCGCGGACGCGTGTGGCTGTCTTGCCGTCCCAGCGCCACAGCCCTGCGGAAAACGGGTTAAGCGTGCCGTAGTCGCAAGACACATAGTATTCTCCCTTTTCCGGCAGCTCGTCCACAATGCAACTCTCGTCAAACATGGGATAGATCAGCCCCTCTGCCACCACCCACAAACCGCGAATGTATCGGGCGTAGAACACGCCGGAAAACATTGCCTGATAGCGTTCCAGTGTCTTTTGAGACAAGCCGGGGTTATCCGTCATTTCAAAATGCAGATACAGCGCGTTACGCTCCTTATTCCTCTGTATCCACTCTGTATAAAACCAGTGCTGCGGACTTCCCGGGTTGCAGGAAAACCACAGCTTTGCCCCGTCTACCGAGCAGCGGGTCAAGGCCTGTTCCACGAACGAGCGCGGCATCAGCACCACCTCGTCCAGCAGCACACCCGCCAACGTGCGGCCTTGAATCAGCGTATAGCTTGCCTCGTCCTTACCGCCGAACACCTCAAAGTAATTTGTCACGGCTCCGCGCCGCACTTCCATAACCTTGTCGCCGCGCCGCCAGCGGATGATATAGTGTTCCTTCACAAGGCTCATCGCCGTGAATGGAACGATGATGTTCTTGGTGCAGCTATCCACCGTTCGGCCACACACGCCGAAGCGCTGACCGCTGAAATTTTCCATCGCCCAGCGGACGAACGCCCACATCATGATAGAGGTTTTGCCGGAACGCACAGCGCCGTCACAGATCAGCGCGTCATACTTAGAATAGGGAAAAGCAAGGATTTTTGCTTGCTTTGGGCTAATCATCGCTCTCAAGCTCCTTTGCCATTTCCTTTAAGCTCTGGCTGAGCGCGTCTTCCCTCACCGTGTCGGCAGGGCTGCCGCCGATCATCGCCCACTTGTCGATCAGCGTTCCCATCGCCGTTGTGATCTGGCTGAGATTTGCCGCCGCCAACTTTTCCGGGTCGTTGAGCATTTCAAGCCCCTTGCCGATGAACGAACACACAAGGTCTTTGTGCTTATCCATGTACGCTAATACATCAGCGGTGTTCTCTTCTTTTTTTTGCTCGCACTTTTCCACAATGTCGGCATTCGCCCGCACAAGGTTTTTAACTGTCGTTGCGGACACGCCGTTGATTTTCGCTGTGGCGCAATAGTTGTTCGTCTGCACATAGTCCGCCAGTATTTTCTTTTTCTGCCGGTCTGTCAGACGCGCAGCCATGCTATCACCTCGTTTTGTCTGACGCACCGGCCTCCCACCACTGGCCTTTGTCATTGGCACGTCTGTACCCGGCTTTCGCCTCACCTGAATTCATTAAGCATTGTCCGGGCGCTACCCGGCCTATGGTGCAGACGGTTGGACTCGAACCAACGGCCGGAACCCGACATTTGCCTTGCTCAGCTCTATCCAACTGAGCTACGTCTGCATATTGATTCCTCCGGGCGGAGCCGAAGCCCCGCCCATCAGGAAAAGAAGGGGGAAAAGAAAAAGAATGGAGATGCAGAGTTTGCCCCTGCATCTCCCATGATAAAGTGCGTTTTTTCAATTTTTCCACTTTTAAGTGGAATTTCCAAAATTATTTTTCGGCAATATCTACCACGCAGGGATAGTCCGTCCTGCCCATCAGATAGTCCACCGACACGCCGAATTCATCCGCTATGCTCTTCAGCGCGTCCATTGTCGGCTTTGCCGTGCCCAGCTCATACCGGCGTATGGCGTCCGAATTCAGCCCACAGCGTTCCGACAGCACATACCGCTTCAGTCTCTTTTTCTCCCGCAGCTTTCTCAGCCGTTCCGGGAATTCGCTCATGTCAGCACCTCCTCCGGAAAGAACGTCTCCCGCACGCCGCCGCACTCCGCCACGATGTACCGCCCCTTCGGATGCACATATACCACCGTGCCTTTGCGTATGGGGAATTTCTTTTCCTCGCACCCCTTGCCGGGGAATAAGTCCGGCAGCGTCATAAACCGCGCCCGGATCACATCACCCTTCTGCATTGTCCCTCCACGGCGTATCCACGCACTCCGGTTTTCTGCACCGCATCTCGATTGCCCAAAGCAAATTCCACGCAGCCGCCAGCAGATGATCCTCGTCCTCCTGCCCGTCCAGATACTTCGCCGCGTGGCGCATGGCGCTGTCCATCAGGCTGCTGGTGGGGATCCCTTTATCAACGTTATGCACCCCATACTTGAGCGCCCCGGCCTCGCAATGCTTGCTTACCTCGATGATCGCAGCCCACGGCAAAAGATCCATGCGGCCTTTCCCACCATGCATATCCCGCTGTGCCCCGGTGCTGAAGGTGGTGCGCTCTCCGCTGTCCTTAATGTTCATGCTTGTCGTCCTTTCTCTCTCCGTAGGAGCAGAAGTCCTCCGGTCTGCGGCTCTGCCATGCTTCCGGATGTGTGTTTCCATCTGAGTAGATCTTCAGACATACGCCCATGTCGTAGTGCTTGCAGCCCTTGCAGCGCACCACCGGCACCGCATCCTCAGTCGGCGCATTGTCTATGTCATCTGCATCTACATAGTCAAAACACCGTTCATTCCCCCAATATTCGTGCCTCTCCAATTTGTCAGCGTCAATTAGCCGCATTGTTGTCACCTCCGTCCATCTTCGCGCCGCAGTGGGGGCAATAATCCGTCTTTGCATCGAACCCTATCTCACAGGCGGAGCAATACTGAATATCGCCCGCAGCTTCGCTGTGGAAAGGTACCCACCGTCCATGCACCACCGGGGCAACATCATCGGCAGGGATCTCGTCCAAAAGTTGTTCTGCGGCGTATGCGTATTCGATATGCAACAGACTCTTCGCCTTTTCTCTGTCAATGTATTCAGCCATTGCAGTTCCTCCTTATCTCACGTTCCATAATGCCCAGCGGCGTGTGCTCCCGCAGCCATGCGTACACCCACTCCCTGCTCTCCGCCGTGCCCGTTGGCTTTTTCTTCGGCGGCAGTTCGCCGTTCTTCGCGGCGACGGCCGTGGGGTTGTGCTTGTGCTCCCCCATTACTTCATCTCCTCTTTCAGCTCATCATACAAGTCACTGAACTTCTTGTTCCAATGCTTCAGTCCGAAGAAGCAGTACACGCCCAGTACTATCCACAGCCCGCTGGCGATGTTTTGCAACAGATTTTCCATCACTCCACCTCCTCATCCGCATATCTCTGATACCACAATGGCAATTATTGCCGCTACGTAAACCGCGACAAAAACTGCAAAGACAGTGCAGCTCCGCTTCTTATACATCGTGTATATGGCGGTAATAAGCAGCGCAATACAGTACACGCCGAGCAAGGCATATAACCAGCCCACTACTCCACCACCTTCCCCCAGAACTTACGGCGGCATTTATAGCAGTTTGTTCCACGACAAGCAGCCATGAGCTTGTTAAACTCTTCGCCCTTGCATAGCTGTATGGGGCAAATAATTACATTACCTTCTTTGTCAAGTTGTGTATCTGGCCACTGCTCCAGAAACACGCTCTGCCGTGTCTTGGGCGGGTGTGCAGCAGACCATTCCTCCAACAGTGCAATCTGCTCGTCTGCTCCATCTCCCACAATAGTGCTAAATTTGCATGAGCCATCATTGTTGCGGGCAAGGCATCCATCGCACCCATAATATGTTCTGCACATTCTTCCGTGCTCCTTGATAAACTTCACAGCATCCATCACATTTCCCTCCATCTGCACCCATCACAGGCGCCCTCATGTGCTTGTTTGTACTTTCCGCAGTATTGGCATAGCTCATTGATAAGTGCCTTCCGGTCTGCCGCCAGTTTCTCGTTTGCGGTTATCAAACTACTATTGGCACCATCCAACTGCGAAATGCTGTCGTAATGCTCCTTGAGCTCTTCCCGTGTTTTCAGTAGCTCCGCGTTGCGTTGGATCAGGTCGCCTTGCAGCTTTGCAATCTCCTCCGGTGTGTAGCCGGTGTCCTCGTAGGCGGCAAGGCGCCTCCACGCCGCTTCTTCCCATGTGCAGCCGCGGGAGCAGTCGCCGTTACGCGCGAAACACTCCATGCCGCCAAAATGCGTACAACATACGCCGTTTTCATGCGTGGTTTCCTTGCTGTACTTAGTCAACCGATCCATCGTGTTCCTCCTTCACCGCCACAGCCTTTGCCAGCTGTGCCATTCCCTGATTCATGTCCTCTATCTGCTTATCCCGCCGTGCAATGGCGTCCTTCAGGCTGTCGTTGGCTTGCATCAGTGCCTCGATGTGCCGCTGCTGGTTCTCGATCAGGTTAGCGGCTTCCCCACAAACCACACCAGCGCATTTATAACGTGCCGGTCTTTCAAACGAAGGGCACTTATCCTTTGGGCACGCCCCGGTTTCTATTGCATCACAGTGGCACCGCAGCGCGGTCACGATCTCATCTCTTGTCATGTCATTCCTCCTTATAACAGCTTGCACGTCATCATGCCACCTTCGCAAATGTCCACGATGTGTTCGCACAATTCTTTGGGGATAATAGATCGTTCCGTACTCCCCTTTAACCCCTGCGTCCCTGTCTTTGCCCCTCTCGGCGCAGCCACATGACACAAATCCCCGTTGTGACATGGCGGCTTAAATCCAGGATCTGGGTGATTTGTCCAGATGTCCGTCGGCTTCATTCGCGTATCTCCGTACTGGCAGTACGTGACCGTATACCGCGGCAAGCCCTGCATCCACGTCATCTTCCGCATGCCTCCCCTCGGGTTCTCAATAAACCAATACACGGGTGACAACGCCAAGATCAACCGAAGAACGTGCTGGTCTACCTTGTCGCAGAACTTCGCATAATCGCTTACAGGGTCAAGGTTCCCTGTTTCTTCATTTTTGCGCCGGTGGTGGCTTATCGCCGCGATGGAAAACGTTGTGCAATCCGGGCTGGCCCATATCACGTCCGGTCTGCCAAACTCCCGGATAATGTCGGCGGCTGTAACAGTCATAATATCTGCGTACAAGTCGATGTTTTCAAACCGCTTGTCCCATTCGATGGAAAACACTTCGTGCCCACGCGCTTCAAACGCTTTGCCAATGCTCCGTGTCCCGGCAAATAACTCTAAAACTTTCATATCAATCTCCAAACACAACGCCGCACTCGTCCTTCAGCACATCCTTGATGTGCTTCCGCTTGATGCGGCCTTCGTTTATCTCCTCCGCCAGCTTCTCCAGGCACTCGTACAGATACGCGATGCTGTGGGTGTCCCGGCTGTCCGCTGTCTCCTCAAAGACGTGCCAGCCGCATTTATCCGTCAGCACCATTGCCACCAAGTCCATGTTCTCCTGCGTACCTCTGCGCTTGCCGTCCATGAATATCCTGTCATCCCGGCTCAAATGCTGCTTGCCCATCTCAATACCTCACCTCTATGTAGTCCAGCACCCGCGCATAGCCAAGACCGTCTTTCGTGGGCTTCCACAGCCCGTCCGTGTCAAACGCCCCGCCGCCGATGCAGAACGCATAGTGCTTCGGGTGCGTCAGTTTCATGCGTTCAAAGCGGTTGACGCCTTTTTCGAGGTGGGCGCCAAAAGCGCAGAACATACAGCCCGTCCTCTGGCACCCCGTACAATGCAGCGGGCAGTCCACCAGCGTAGTGTCGTAGTCGTTCTCGCCGTCGCTGGCTGCGATGTCGCCGTATACGCCGCAATAGGGTATCTGGCGTTCCGCAAGGAAATGAAGCACGTCCTGTTCCGTCCAGAAACTCATAGGCTTGCCCATAGGACGCTTGCCCTCAAAGGCGTTGCATCCGGTCGCCCTCCACTTAATCATCCGAAGTCTGCTTTCTTCTGCCATGATTGCGGTGGTCGGTACACGCTTTTCTTTGTGCTCATAGCGGTGCACAGGTGCTTTTTTCATAACCTTGCAGCATGAATCTGAAATCAAGAACGGCGCAGACAACAGAAAGGCCCACTGTTCGCAGTTATAGGGCGACTTATTTCCGTCTTTGTCCAAGTATTCACCCCGTAGCCGTTGTGCGGATTTCCCGCCCGGATTTATTCTTGCATTGCCGATATACGCCGCAACCTCCTTGCTCACAATACTGTACCCGTACTTGGTCACCACCTGCGTGATGTTCATTTTGGGCCGCAACCGCACCAGATTCACGGTGATGTGCGGGAACTCCTTCCGCAGCCAGCCGGCGTACTCGTTGACGAATTTCTGTATCTCCGGATACTCAAGCCCTGTGTTCACAAACACCAGGTTCAACGGCCATATCGGCGTTCTGTAGCTTGCCAGATACCGTGCCGCCAGATACGCCAGCACCGTGCTGTCCTTGCCGCCGGAGAAACTGACATAGCACTGTCCTCCCCATGCGGTGTACCACTCGTCCAGCTTTTCGTAGGTCAGTATCTCCTTGTCCTGCACGTCCAGCGCCATCAGTTTCTTCGCCGCTTCATTCGTCAGCGGCTGGTTTGTGCGCTCCACGTCACACCTCCCGTATGGCAAACCCGTACCGATTGCGGAACAGCTTCGCTTTCAGGGCGTAGTCGCGGGTGCGCATCCCCTTCACGTCCTCCACCACGGGCAGCCAGTACCGCTGGCCGTAGTTGTCAGGAGCCGTTCTGCGCTCGTACACGAAGTCTGCGATGTAGTCGATACTTTTCACACGTTCTCCCTCAAACGTCGTGTACGCCTCTTGCAAGCAGTACCGCACCTGTAATTTCAGCCCCCGTATCTCCCCGGCCTTTTGCAGCAGCAACAGAGCATCATAGCGCTCCGCCTCTTTCTTGCTGTCAAAGGTCAGCTTGCCGCGCTTGGTCTTCTGCGCCTTGTATTTGCTTCTCTTTGCTTCCGTTTGCAAATTCTGCAAAATCTGCTTCTGCGCCGCAGGACTAAGCCGCGCCAGATCATCACTTTTCAAGCCCATTCTCCAGTCCTCTTTTCTCCAGCCCTCGTTTGTTCATCGTGTACCGCAGCCTTGCGGTCTGCTTCTTCTGCTCCCCGCAGCGGTCGCAGGTTCCGGGTGCCCAGATATACGGTTCGGGGGCAAATATGTACTCCAGCCACATAGCCCGCACACAGTCGGCGCACAGTCTGCCGGACGCGATCTCCCATGCGCCGTCGTTCATGGCTTCGCCCCCTTGATGTACTTGCCCATCCAAGCATCGCGTACACCGTCGGTTTTGCCGACAGGTGCAGCAGGGGCATGTCCCCACCGTTCCCACTTCTCAGCATTTCGGCAAGCCGCTTTCCAGTCTTTCATGGGGGTCTTTCCAACCATCCAGCCCTTCGCTTCGTAGAAGTCGATAAAGCCTTGCGGATCTACCGCCGAATGGCGTTCAGCCACGTAGGACTGAACCTCTGCCAGTGTGGGTGGGGTAAAGCGCTTCGCGCGCGTGCTCCCACCGTCAGGTGGGAATAAGTCTTTGTCTTTTTCTTTGTCTTCTTTCTTTGTCTTAGTAGGCTTGGGGTCATTTGCGTTTGCTTCGGTTTGCTTGATTTTGCTTAAACTTGCTTGCGTTTGCTTCCCACCTTTCGTTCCGTTCCTTGCCCGTTCAGCGGAAAGCTCATCGTCCCTGTCCAACATCGTCCGGAATACCGGAAACAGTATGCTTTCCGCACCCTCCAACTCCGGCGGGATGCCTGTTCTTGCGTACTCCAGAATGGCGATAAAAAGACGGCCTCGCTCTGCATCGGACAGCGCCGCTGTCTGCTCTATCCAGTCATAGTAGGCTTTCACATAGCACTTGCCCATTGGCCTCACTCCTTCGGCATCGCGCCGATGACGTACACCCCGCGCTCCTTGTCCAGCTCGTATTGCACGGTGTAGTCCGTAAGGCCCCGCGTAACCAGCTCAGCGGGTATCTCCAGATGGTAGCCCCACAGCACGCCGCAGTCCTCGCGTTTCTCGCCGAACTGCACGGCGCAGGCAGCGTAGTGGGCATCCACCACGTTGTTAAAGACTTTGATCGCTTCATCCGCCTCCGCCAGCCGTTCCCGCTGCCGCTGTACAATGGTCTGTAGGTGCTTGTTCTGCCTGCGCAGCGCCTTGATCTCATCCTGCATCTTGCCCATTCACGTCACCCCCTTTAGAACGGCACATCTGACATGTCATCCTCGTCCATCTCCACGAACTGGCTCTTGCCGTCCGTCCGGGGGAACGTGCCCTGCGCGTCCTCGTTCTTTCCGCAGAAGTGGACACGATCGACTGTCATCTCTGTCACACTGCGCCGGTTGCCGTCCCTGTCGTCGTATTCGCGGGTAGACAGTCTGCCCTCTACCGCCAGCTCCTTGCCTTTGCGGAAGTATTTGCAGATCATCTCCGCCGTGCCCTGCCACGCCACGCAGCTCAGAAACAGCTTCGTCTCCCTGTCTTTGATGGTCTCGCTCCACGCCACGCGGAAACTGCACACCGCCGTACCGTTGCTGGTTCTCCGCATCTCAGGATCCGCACAGAGCCGTCCCTGCAAAATCATTCTGTTTACCATGTCAAATCTCCTTATAAGTAACTTTTTCCGAATTCTCGCCGGAAATCATCTTCCGTCCAGCCCTGCTCCCGCATGGCCTTAAGCTGTCCGTACCGCCGCAATCTTCGCATCTGATCTCCGTTTCGGTGTACAGCCGTCTTGCCGTTTCTGTGGCACCTGTTACCGCAGAGATACACCACAAGGCCGTATTTCTCGCTCTTCTTGCGGTTCGCGCCGCCCAGCAGATGATGCTTCTCTAACGGATCGCTTGGGTCATTCCTGCCGCACAGGAAGCACCGCTTGTCATCCATTGCTTACCTCCGTCCCGTCCCATTCGTATTCCGGGCAACTGTGTATGGCGTAGCTGTGCATGCAGTACTTGCCGCCGCCGCTTCCGTGAAATTTTACCGTCGGCGTGCCGTCCCATCCGGGCACCGGCTCCGGGTTCTTCTTCGTCCAGCTGCAATCGCCGTAGCACTTCTTGCATGTCCAACACGGCTGCATGTTCAGCACCCCCATGTACTTACCTCACCCCACCGGCTCACCAGCGCATCCAGCTCTGCCGGCGTCATAGTCTCAATTCCTGCGATTTTGCAATCCTGCACAACGGCGTCTATCAACCGCGACATCTGCTCCGTGTCGTAGGTGCTGCTGCCGTACCATACTGTCACGGTCACGCAGCCCTTCAGCTTGCTGGGGGACGTATCTGCCATCCAGCCGATTCCGTTCCGCTCCCGTGCCATGCAAAACGGCTCTGCCGCCTTTTCCTGCAGGCACAGCACTTCGCTCACGCCTCCGATGTTCCGTATCTCCTGCCGGTAAACCTCCTGCTTGGAGATGCCGTAGTGTGCCGCCAGCCTGTCCAGCAGCACCCAGCAATAGGCGTTGGCATCCAAGCTCCGGCCTTTGCCCTTGATGGTCACGTTGTACTCCTTGTCAGGCTTCAGCGCGTCGCACACGTCCATAGCGGTCTGCGGCGACTTCACACGCAGCGCCAGCCACGCGCCATCACTGTCCTGCTGCCACCTCGAGCCGTTAACCGTTATCTGCTGCATGGTTCTTCTCCGCTGCGTTGGCCGCCTTCATGCAGCCCCAGCACAGGCGCTTGCCGTATCTGTCGATGGACTTGTCTGCGATGTCATCCGGGGAATACCTCACGCCCTGGCACGTCACTCCTTTGATGGGGATACCGCAGCTCTCGCAGATGACCTCCCCCTTTTTAACAGGCTTCTGCTCCTGCCGCTTCACCTCGTCCGTGTCCGCATCCTTTGTATCGTCGATGCAGAACAGACCGTTCAGCGCGTACTTTCTGGCATAGCTGGATGCCATGCCGGTGATCTGGCTGTCATCCATGCCTTTCTTGTCCTGCGGCTCTCTGGCGTATGCGTCCGCTTCCACAACACCGTCGCTCTCCTGATCGGCAAGCGTGGCCGTAGCAACAACGTAAAACCGACCGGAAATCTCACGAACCGTGTCATTCAATATCAGCGTGGCATTGTTCTTGATGCACAGCGGCTTTACCGCCTCCAGAATGTCCTCACAGTTCCGGTAGTTGTACTTAGCAAAGCTGTTGTACTGGCTCTTTGGTGCTTTAAGTTCCTTCTGGATCGCCGCCAGTTTCCCATAGATATTCAGTCCCATCACTTCACCCCCATGTTCATCCGCTCGGCGATCTCCGCGCCGTCCACCGCAATACCGGCTTTCAGCAGCGGGGCAATGTCGCTCTTGGACACCGTGGGCGCTGCATACGTCACCTTTCCGTCATAGCCGTTGTCCATGCACCACTGCACCAGCTCCTCCATGTTGGTGATCTCTACCGCCGTGCTCTTGCGGTAGGTAACGGAACACCTTGCCGTATGGAAAGGGTGCCCGTCCAGCGCCCGGTCAACATAGTCCCGCAGCCGGTCACGCTTGCGCTCCATCGTTCGGCGCCGCTCTGCCAGCTCCTTTTCCTCGTCCCGGATGGCTTTTGCCTCCGCGTCCAGGCTCTTAGACCAGCACACCATGTTTTCAATCTTGCGCTCCCTGTCCATCTGCAGCTGCTCAAAAGCATCGTAGTCCAGCAGCTCCCCGGTCTCCGGGTCGATCAGCTCCTCCAGCGCCTGGTCAATGTGATACAAACTCAAGCTCATTTCTTTTCCTCCCATGCGTCCACCGTTCGGATGCACACATCGCATCCCACGGTCTCGCCGTAAATATTCTTGTACAGGGTATCTGTTTCTTCGCCGCACACCGGGCACCTCGGCAACTTGTATGGCTTCGGTTCCACACGCGGCTCCTTGTAGTCAAACACGCTCACACCGGCCTCCCAGCCGCTTTCAGAACGTCCCGCATAGGCTTCCGCGCCTTAAGGATAGACATTGCCCGCGCCGTCTCCCGCCTGTATTGCCGCCACAGGTCGCTCAACTCGTCGCTCTGGTAATATCCGTCCCCGTCGTTGCAGATCATCAAGCCCTGCATCTTGGCTTCCGCCACGGCCTTTCGCATCTTCCGGTCGGTGGTGTGCAGCGCCGCCGCCAGGTCTTCCCGGCTGATGGCGTTCCTGCGCCCCTTGGGGATCAGACCGGCGATCCGATCCGTCTCCGCCGTCCGCACGGGCATCTCCGCTTTCTCGTCCTCGCCGAACAGATACGCCCTGCTTGTCCGCAGCGCCGCCTCCAGCGCTGTCATGACCTCCTCTGTGGGCAGGCACGCGCCGTTTTCAAACCGGCTCACCATGCTCACGTCCATCCGTGGGTCTGCCAGCTTCAAAATGCCGCTGACCGCCTCCTGCGTCAGCCCCAGCTCCAGCCGCCGTTCTTTCAGTCGGTTCATCACTGCGCCTCCGACCATTGGCCGTTCTTAACGGTGTACCACACGCCCGGCTTCAGCGTTTCGCCATCCACGATGCCAGACAGAATGGCGGCGATCTCTCCATTATTCCTGCGCTCTACACAAACAATAGCGTTGCCGATCTCGCCCATAACGCGGCCATAAATGCCGGTTGTCATAGCCACACAGTATTTGCCGGTGGCAGATGCTGCGCCACTCTCGCCGGTGGCAGATGCTGCGCCACTCTCGCCGGTGGCAGATGCTGCGCCACTCCAGCCGGTGGCAGATGCTGCGCCC
>CAKTVG010000029.1 GCA_934622035.1 uncultured Oscillospiraceae bacterium | reverse complement strand
GAGCTCCTCCGGCTTAAAGCTCTGATATCCGTGCCAGGCGATATAGCCGTCCGTCTTGCCGTAGCGCTTCTTGGTGAGGATCATCTGTCGCAGCGCCGTTTCCTTCAGGCAGTTGATGGCGGTGACATACTCGCCCTCCTGCGTAGCCTCCGGGCGCTGGACATAGGAAAACACATTATAGAGGTCTTGCAGCTCCGGAGTTTTCGCCGCCGTCTTTTCGGGATTCTCCACATAATCGATGAGGTCTTTCAAACGACCTTCGATGTGCCATAAACTCGTAGTAGCCATTAGATCACCTCCTGCAAGTCCAGCACCAGCCGTTCAATCTCGGCACAGAGCTTGAGTGCGGACGGCTCGTATTTGGCACATTCTTTCAGGCTGGAATGGGTCTTGTATAGCTCGTCCATCAGCTGCCAAAATGCATCCGGTGGCTTTGGCTTCGGGTGAATCCCCCGGCAAAGCTGGCGGACATATTCACTTTGGGTCAGTCCGCACAGGGCGCTGTTTCGCTCCAATTGCTCTTTTTCTTCTTCGGTCAGGCGTACCTTGATACGCACTTTTTCTTCCTTCATTTTGTCATCTCCTTCAGTAAATTTTGCTTTCCAAGCAGGGTTTCAGGGCGGCACGCCCTGAGAGGTCCGCACACCGTAAGGCTGCGGATCTGGATTGTGGGGGCCACAATCCGATGCTCGTTATTCCTGTGGACAGCATCTCTCGGTCATAGCGGCTTCTTGAAATTGTCATTTTGTCTCCGCTGATTAACGGCGGTCATCGTCTCCTTGGCTTTGCCGCGCCTGTCCTCGGAATAGGGAGCGGTCAGTCGGACGGAGAATCGTCGGCGGTCTACCTCAAAGGTCAGGCAGCCGCACTCGTCATCGTCCGTCAGGCGGCAGTGGGCAGGATATTTTACCGCATAGGCCGCCAATCGATTTTTCAGGTCGGTGTTGTAAGTACGGATGGTGACAACGCTGCCGGTTTCGTTGAACCATATCTCAGTCAGTTTGTTTTTCTTCTTGATTCCTGTAATCATTTTAAATTTCACCTCATTTCGGATCGCATTTGTAGAAGGCCCGTTTTTACCGGAAAAAGTCCCGTTCAAGACCGGCAGAATTCACGGATTTTCTAATAGAAACGCCGCAGACGATGCGGAGGCCGTTTGGCGCTCCCACAAAAAGAAATCTGCGAAAAATTACGGTCTTGACCGTAAAGCAGCTTTCCCCACAAATAGGAGAAATCACGGGTGTGAAACGGAACTGTTTCCTGAAGTTTTTGTAAGTTTTGCCGCTGTACCCGAATGTCGTTTTTCTATCCCTGCCCCGGAGTTTCACCGCAGCGTCGCCTCGCTCCTGTCATCGCAAGGTCATATTCCATTCGGACGGTCATTCAGTTTTCAATTTGCCCCTCAATTGGTAGTCAGCGAGAAGGGCCGAAAATTAACCCCCTCAATAATCAACTGGGAACTTTTTTGCCGTTTGCACGAAAGAATTTTGTAAACTTTTTGTGAACGGCGGCTATAACAACAAAAAGAGCCGGTACACAGCACATCAAATCAGCGGGAGATGATCTCTCGCTATATCTTTGATGAAACTATGTACCGGCTCTGATATTCAGAAGCCTTCAATGTCTGCTTTTTCCGCTCCGCCGACAGACTCAGCAACAGGAGCGGCGCAGCCGCAATCTCTTTCGGCGGCTGCCTTGTGTTTCATTTCAGATATTCAGTTGTGGGCTCTGCTATGAGAGCAGAATATAGTATAGCATATAGAACGCTTGTTCGTCAACTGCGTTTTCAAGATTTTTCCCAAACACGGGATCATATTTCGTATTTCAGCAAAAACATGGAAAATCCCTCCGCAATATGTTATAATAAATCACCCGACAAAATCGTGCTCTTAATCGTTATACATACAGGAGGAAAGAATATGCCGAATAATTCGCAGCGTACGGGCGAATGGTTCGAGGCATTCTATGAACGGAATTACAAGCTGGTGTATCGGCTCTGCTTTACCTATATGAAAAATCAGGTAGAAGCCGAGGACTGCACAGAGGATGTATTTGTTAAAGTGTTGACAGGAGATTTCGCCTTTAATGACGAAATGCACGAGAAGAAGTGGCTGACGGTAACCGCCATCAATCTCTGCAAAGACCGTCTGAAACACTGGTGGAGAAAGCAGGTCACGCCTATTGACGAAGCACCCGAAATTCCGGACGAGAATACCGCACCCATAGACGAAACCCTTGAGGTCGTTAAAAAACTGCCCACAAAATACAAGGAGGTCATTTATCTGCATTACTATATGGATTACAAAACGGACGAGATTGCCGCTATGCTCAAAAAGCCGCCCTCCACGATCCGCAATCATTTGCGGGAAGCGAGAGAATTGCTCAGGCGGCAGATAGGAGGTTTTGAGCCGTGAGTGAAAAGAAAATCAAAGAATCCATCGACGCTATCGAGCCGGAAGTCGGTGCGAAAGAGCGGATGTATCAGAATATTATGAAAAAAGCACAGCAGGCAGCTCCGGCGGAAAAGCCTACCGAGCCGAAAAAGAAAGTTATTCCGCTTGTGCGCTATGCGCTGCCCATTGCCGCCTGTCTCTGCTTGGTGATGATCGGCGTGGCGAAATTCCTTCCCGGCAATACGCCGATGCGCCCGGATGAAAGCAATGTGCAGGGCGGAAATCCGTTTGTGGAAGTGGAAAACGCAGAGGCGTTCAAGGCACTTTCTGTCACGCTGGATGCTCCGGAAGGAGCACAGGAAACTTCCTACGCAATTATAGACGGTAAGATCGCAGAAATTCAATTTGAGCTGGATGGAAAAAGCTACCTTGCCCGTGCTTCGGCACAGGAGGGCGACTTCTCCGGGTTGAACGGCGAAGATCGTTCGCAGGAAACGATAGACGCAAAAAGCAATGCCGTGTTGACCGAAGTACAAACAGACTTGCAAACCTATTACAAGATTGTTTGGACAAACGGAAAAATCAACTATTGTCTGTATGGAACGGACGGGGCGGATAAATCCCAAGTCCTTGCGGTCTATGAGTCCCTGAAAAAATAAATATAAAAATGTCGGAAGATTTTTTGAAATTCTTCCGACATTTTTTATTTCCCGGTCGTTATACATACAGAAGCGTAAAAACGGCGGCGCAGCGTACGAGCGCTGCCGAACGCTTCCGCAATAATAACCTTCAAAGGAGCTAATCTATTATGAAAATCAAAAAAATTGCACTGATCCTACTATCCCTCGTTATGGCATTCAGTATCGTAGCCTGCGGCAAAGCAACAGATAACAAAAAAACGGACGACAACGGCAAGGGAAACACTACTGTTACCGCCACCCCCGCCGAGATCGAGCAGAAGATCGCCGACGCCATCGGCAAGGACAGCTACCTCTGCGATACCGACATCGATAAGGATTGGCTGCAAAACAGCTTCGGCCTTGACCTTTCTAAGGTAGACAGCTATGTGGCCAAGCAGAATTCCATTGCCAGCGTCAACCCCGACACGGTCATTGTTCTGAAAACCAAGGATGGGTACGTAGCCGATGCGGTTAAAGCACTCAACGACAATTTTGCACAGATGGTCAGCTACATCCGCCAGTATCCCTTCGGCACAGCCAAGGTAATAAACGCTCGTCTGTATCAGAGCGGCGACTATGTGATCTATGTCATCGCCGGGGCCAGCTACGACGGCGATGATGCGGAAGCCGAAAACAAGCTGGCGGTCTCCGAATATGCAAAGATCGACGAGGCCCTCAAGAGCGTACTCGGCACGCTGCCGGAGAATCTGGCTGCGGTTCCGGAGGCATAAGCTATGGTCTTCTCCAGTCTGACATTTTTGCTATGGTTTCTGCCCTGCGTGCTGCTGGTGTATTTTCTCGTTCCCAAGAAAGCAAAAAATGCAATTCTCTTTGCGTTCAGCCTACTGTTTTATGCGTGGGGCGAACCGATATATGTCGGGCTGATGATCTTCTCCACCGTCCTGGACTACTGCTGCGGTCGGGCGGTGGAAAAGTTCAGGGGAACACTGAAAGCAAAGATTGGGCTTCTTGTTTCCGTGATCGTCAATTTAAGTCTGCTGTGTCTGTTTAAGTACGCAGATTTCCTTCTCGGCACAGTAAACGGCATTTTCGGGTGTAATATCCCGCTTTTGAATCTACCTCTGCCGATCGGCATTTCCTTTTACACCTTTCAAACGATGAGCTATACGATAGATGTTTATCGGGGCGATGCCAAAGTACAGAACAACATCATCTCCTTCGGGGCGTATGTATCCCTGTTTCCACAGCTCATTGCCGGACCGATCGTGCGTTATCAGACCATTGCCGACCAAATTGACGAACGCACCCACTCCTTTGATAAATTCGGTGAGGGTGTGAAACGCTTCGTTTGCGGACTGGGAAAGAAAGTTCTGCTTGCCAATAATATCGGGCTTCTGTGGAACACCATTTCCGGCAGCAGCGAATTGTCTGTCGTTTCGGCTTGGCTTGGAATCGTCGCATTTGCTTTTCAGATCTATTTCGACTTTTCCGGCTATTCGGATATGGCGATTGGTCTGGGCAAAATGTTTGGGTTTGACTTCCTCGAAAACTTCGACCACCCCTATTGCTCTAAAAGTGTTACGGAATTCTGGCGGCGCTGGCATATCTCAATGGGGACTTGGTTTCGGGATTATGTATATATTCCGCTGGGCGGCAACCGAAAAGGACTTGCCATTCAGCTGCGGAACATTGCCATTGTGTGGCTTCTCACCGGCTTCTGGCACGGAGCCAGCTGGAACTATGTGCTGTGGGGCGTGTACTTCGGACTGCTGCTGATACTCGAAAAATTTTTCCTGATGGATAAGCTGAAAAAAATCCCTGCGTTTATCGGACACATTTATGCGCTGCTGTGTGTCGCTGTCGGTTGGGTGCTGTTCGCCTTTGAGGACATCGGGAAGGGATGGGCATTTTTCAAAGTTCTCCTCGGCGGAGCAACCTTCTGCAATTCCGCTACCCTCTATCAGCTGCTGTCCTACTTGCCGCTGCTCCTGCTGTGCGCTGTTGCGGCTACACCTCTTGGCACAAAGCTCTATCACAAATGGAACGGGAAATGCAGTACGGGATTGATGGCTACCGCCGATGTGACCGGCATCGTCGCTGTGGCAGGTCTGTCCGTGGCCTATCTCATCAGCGGATCATATAACCCGTTCCTGTATTTCCGTTTTTAAGGAGGAATGCCGAAATGCGCAATAAAATCATTACTTCTGTATTTTGCCTGCTTTTGGTCGTCGGCGTTCTCTCCGGTTTTCTTGTGCCGGACAAATACTATTCCGAAAGCGAGAAACGAACGCTGACGCAGAAAGACGCAATCTCCATTTCCGATTTTTCCAGCGGTAAAATGGGAACGGAAATTGAAAAGTACCTTGCGGATCAGTTTCCGTTAAGAGATGGTTGGATCACCGTCAAGACACTTACCGAGCGGCTCAGCGGGAAAACTCAAATTTCAGGTGTCTATTTTGGCAAGGACGGCTATCTCATTGATGCTTTTACAAGTTATAATCAAAAACAATTTGCAGCCAACATGGAAGCCCTTACAAAATTATCGGGATCGCTGAAATCTGCCGGTATTCCTATGCAAGTAATGCTCGTACCAACGGCGGCACAGATCCTATCCGATAAGCTGCCTGCCTATGCACCGAACCTTGACCAAAAGGCGCTGATGGATTTTGCCAAGACTCAGGGGTTGGATACTGTAAATGTGTTCGATATCCTATCGGAGCATAAGGACGGGTACATCTACTACAAGACCGACCATCATTTTACAAGCCTTGGCGCCTACTATTGCTATGCAGCTTGGATGCAGGCACAGGGGAAAACGGCTCTGCCTCTCTCCGCTTGGCAGAGCCAAAGCCTATGTGATAATTTTCGTGGCACTACCTATAACAAGGTCAACTATCCCTTTGCCCCTTATGATACCATCACCGCCTACTACAAAACGCTGACGCATACCGTCAACTATAACGGCGGCAATTATGTGACGGACTGCATTTACGAGCGGAAATATCTCAGCGGAAAAGACCAGTACGCTACATTTCTGAATTCCAACCAATCCACCACCGTGGTTTCAGGCAACGGAGAGGGCAAGCTGCTGATTCTGAAGGATTCCTACGCCAACTGCTTTTCGCAGTTTGTGATCGATGACTACGCCGAAACCCATTTGATCGACCTGCGCTTCTTTAAGGATTCTGTAACGGACTATATCGAAGAAAACGGCATTACGCAGGTGCTTGTGCTTTACAACATCCCCAATTTTGCACAGGATACGGCTATCGCCAAAGCAGTGAGGTGAGCGAATGTATTTTAGGAAAACCTTGTTTGGTTTCTCACCGGCATCAGTAACGGAATATATTGCCATGTTGGAGCGGCAGCTCCTCGAGCGAAAAGAGGATGTGCGAAAACTTGAGCACACCGTTCATATGCTGGAATTTGATAAGGAAGATCTGGAGCAAAAGCTCCGCATTGCGAATGAAATCTCTCAATATAGAGCACAGGGACAGGTTTCCGATTAAGAAACCTGTCCCTGTGCTTTTGCAATTATGCGTAGATAATCTCGGCGTTTACAACTTCCATAGCTCTGTTTCGGATGTTATTCATCCTACCGACCCAATCCATCGGATCGGCGGCCTTCAGTGTCTCCGTGATACTTTCGCTTGTTGCCATCTGCTTTACCAGCCGAGAGAACATTTCCTCTGCTTGCCGGTCAATGTCAGCAAGATAACCGTTCAACTTGCCACTGGTGAGCAGGGATGTATACAGTGCCTTGTGGTTATTTTTCAGGTAGCGCCTGTGTCGCTGACCCCAGATGCCGATATGTGCTGTTTCATCCTCCGGCAGTTTCAGGCAGGGCAGATAATAATCCCCTTGCAGCTCATACCAAAGCCCGTTCTGTTCGTTGTAGATGTACTTCTCCATTTTATAATCCTCCAATGTGATTGATTTTACCCACAATTCAATCATTCCGGCTGATTACAAAAGCCGAAGGGGGCACTTCCTTATGAAGTGCCCCCTTCGGTACAGGTTTTTTCTATGCATGCCGCGCAGGGAAGACGCATAGGTTGTACAAAAGGGGAGGGGATTCCATGACAAAAAAGGGAACGAAAAAGAATCCGGCGGCGCGCAGGCTGGTCGGAAAGCTGTTTGCCATGCTTGCCGCGACCGCAGCGCTGGCGGCGGCGGGCGCTGCGCTTATGGCGGGCGGAAGCATACCGGAGGAGAAGCTTGGATTGCTTGCGCAGGGGATTACCGGCGCGGTCAGTCTGGCGTCCGGATGGATTACAGCGGCAAAAGCGGCAGAGAAAAAACTGCTGCACGGTCTGATTGGGCCGGGCCTGTATTTATTGGTACTGCTGCTTGGGAACCTGCTATTCTTCGGTGTCGGCTATGAGAATCTGCTGCCGGTGGGATTGACGGTTTTGGCAGCCGGTGTCGGGGGAAGTATCCTCGGCAGCCTCAGAAGGAAAAAAAGAAAATTTGTTTGATTTGACGAAAACAATACATCCGGAAGCGAAAATGATAAAATGAAGGAAATCCTGCAAAAACGATATGGCACTAGATTTTGAAGCACGGTGCCAAAATGCACACCACATATTGCGCAGGAGCAGGGTAAGCGACTGTGCCCCGCTCTCTGCGGTTAACTGATTTACATAACATAGTTTACATAAAATATGTGCATAATTAACAAATTTTTAAAAAATGCGAGTTTGTTATTGAAATTGTTGGGATTTTGAGGTATAGTATCTAGCACAGGGCAGAAAACGTTGGTAGAAATAATATTTTCGGCATAAATTGCGTTGCAGTATTTCCTATGCCACAAGATATAGTTTCCGCGTCGGAAACCGGATCTGGTCCGTTCTCCGGCGCATATTTTGCCGCCAAAAACAGGAAAGAGGGGAATCGCATGGTCAACCTTGTCGCTGCCTACGAGAGTTTTCTTTTGAATATGAAGCACGCGTCGGCAAACACGGTTGCCTCCTACATGCGCGATGTCCGTCAGTTTTCTGCCTACCTTCAGGATGTGGAGGAGCTGCCGTTCGAACAGTGCGACCGAGACTGCATCTGCCGCTATGTGCAGCATCTTCTGAACAACGGCAAATCGCCCGCGACCGTTTCTCGCTCCATGGCCTCGCTCAAGAGCTTTTACCGCTTCTGCGTGGACGATGGCCTGATGCCTGAGAACCCCGTACATAACATTCCGCAGCCCAAGGCGGAGAAGAAGCTCCCTCAGATTCTAACCGGCAGAGAGGTGGAGCTGCTTCTCGAGCAGCCGAAATGCATCGACGCAAAGGGCTACCGCGATAAGGCAATGCTGGAGCTTCTGTACGCCACCGGTATGCGCGTGAGCGAGATGATTGCGCTGAATGTTTCCGATGTCAGTCTGGTTGGCGGCTTTGTCAAGTGTGAGCATCACGACAAGCTGCGGATCATCCCGATTTATCCGGCAGCGGTGAAGGCTTTGAGCTCTTATCTGACGGATATCCGCCCGAAAATGGTCGCCGATCCCAACGAAACGGCGCTGTTTGTCAATTTCAGCGGCGAGCGCATGACGCGCCAGGGCTTCTGGAAGATCATCAAGCACTATCAGGAAACGGCGCAGATCGACAAGGATATTACGCCGCACACCCTGCGCCACAGCTTTGCCGCCCATCTTCTGGAAAACGGCGCCGATCTGCATTCCCTTCAGGAAATGCTTGGCCACAGCGATATTTCCTCCACGCAGATTTATACCCAGGTCATCAAGCAGAATCTGAAAAGCGTTTATAATAAGTATCATCCGAGAGCCTGACCAATACAAATCCCCGGTACGAATCACGTACCGGGGATCGTTTTGCAATCATGCCAGCGCCTTCAGCTCGCGGTAGAGGCCGATGGCGGCACAGCAGCCGTGTGCCTGTGCAATGAAAAGCCGCTGCCGCAGCGTTTCCGGCGTGTCATAGTAATGCGTTCCGCTGACCATGCAGCAGGCATTTGGGAGCCTTCTTTCGCCGTGTATCGCGCGGCAGCGGCAGCGAATATCCCACGGAATCAGCTCCAGGCACCAGCCGGAGGGGCAGCGCCGCTGCGTCTCCCGGCACCACTCCGTCCAGTTGTTGCAGGGCGATGCGCGCGAGGCGACGCAGACGGAATTCGGAATAATATCGTGGTACGCCTCCGGCACAAGCAGCGGCACCGCCTGCGGCAAGCGTCTCTGGATGCCGCGCAGCAGTGCCTCGTGCAAGGCAGAGCGCGGGCGTAGAAAATCAAAAAAGCAACCTTCGCCGCAGCATTCGGCCAACGCATCCAGCGTCTCCTCCTGCGGCAGAGCGGCGCAGGGCGCGGCATCGTCGATCACGGCAAGCGCTGGTATGATTTCCTCCGGAAGGCGCAGCGTTCCGTCGGCCGAAAGGCCAAAGCCCGTCAGCGCTCGGTTCAGTCCATTCTGAATTGTTACAATTTCTTTACAATCTGCCGCAAAATACAGAGGAATCGGCAATAGACAAACCTCCATTCTGGTGGTATAATAGCTCACGCAATGAATATTTATGAAAATGTTGGGTAGAATATGCTGTCTTTTTTACCGAGATTTCTCTTTCCGAAGCTGACGGATATCACGCCGGAGTTTCTGCACCGGCAGGGTCTGAACCTGCTTCTCATGGATTTTGACAATACGATGCTTCCCTATACCTCAGATGTGCCGAATCAGGCGCTGCTCGACTGGCTGACAGAAATGCAGGCAGCCGGAATTCAGCTCTGTATTGTCTCCAACAGTAAAAAGCCGCGCGTTCCGGCGTTTTCTAGCAAATATGGCGTGGACTGCGTCACGCGGGCAAAGAAGCCCTTTTCCCGGGGAATCCGCGAGGCGCTGGGGCGCTACGGCGTTGCAAAGGAGCACACTGCCCTCGTCGGCGATCAGATCTTCACGGACACGCTTGGCGCCAATCTCGCCGGAATTTGCGCCATCCAGGTGCGATCCATTCACAATCATAATTTCTGGCTGAAGCTGCGGCACGTTCTGGAGCTGCCGTTTTTGGCCATGGCAAAGAAAAGGAGAGTTGTACTATGACAAATCTGGAAAAATACCGTTCCCTGTTGACGGAAGAAATGGACGGTCTGCTCCTGACCTCCCGCTACAGCCGCATGTATGCCGCAGAATTTGATATTGCCGAAGGCACTGCCGTCGTCAGCAAAAACGGCGCGCGCTATTTCACCGACAGCCGCTATATCGAATCCGCGCAGAAAAACCTCAAGGGCTTTGAGGTGCTGGAAACCAGCCTTGCCTGCTCCGAGATCGAGCGGATCCGTCAGGCCGTCGCAGATTTCGGTATCAAGACCCTCGGCTTTGAGGAGCAGTATCTGACGGTTGCGGAGTTTGACCGTTACCGCGACAGTATTTCCACCGGCTTTGTGCCCGCACAGGAGGGAATCAACTCCTTCCGCGCCAGCAAGGAGCCTTGGGAGCTTGACCGCATGGTCAAGGCGCAGGAGATCACCGACAAGGCTTTTACCGAGGTCTGCACGCGCATCCGCGAGGGCCTGACCGAAAAGGAGCTTGCCGCAGAGCTGATTTACTGCCTGTATAAAAATGGCGGCGAGGGTCTTTCCTTTGATCCCATCGTCGTTTCCGGGCCGAATACCAGCATGCCGCACGGCGTGCCCGGCGAGCGCAGAATTCAGAAGGGCGATTTCATCACGATGGACTTTGGCGTCCTGTATCAAGGCTACTGCTCCGATATGACCCGTACCGTCGCGCTCGGCTATGCCACCGACGAAATGAAGAAGGTCTACAATACCGTTCTCAAGGCGCAGCTTGCCGGTCTTGCCGCGAGCAAGGCGGGCGTGAGCGGACAGTCTGTCGACGCCGCGGCGCGCGATGTCATTACGGAGGCGGGCTACGGCCCCTATTTCGGCCACAGCTACGGCCACAGCCTCGGTCTTGAGATCCATGAGGCCCCCAACTGCAATCAGCGCAACACGCAGCCCATGCCTCTGCACGCGGTCTGCTCTGCGGAGCCCGGCATCTATCTGCCCGGAAAATTCGGCGTCCGCATCGAAGACGTCGCCATTTTCGAGGAGAACGGCTGCACCGACATCACCCACAGCCCGAAAGATTTGCTGATTCTGTAAGGAAATTCAGGAAAAGGGTTGAAATTTTTCAAGATATCGGTTAGAATAAAAACGTATTTTATGAATCTTTTTTCCCGTTGAGGGGGAAAAATAGGAGGACAACCAAATGATTTCTGTCAGCGATTTTAGAAACGGCGTTACCTTTGACATGGATGGCAAGGTCATGCAGATCGTCGAGTTCCAGCATGTCAAGCCCGGCAAGGGCGCTGCTTTCGTCCGCGTCAAGATGCGCAACGTCATTACCGGCGGCGTGACTGAAACGACGTTCAACCCGAACGACAAGTATCCCACTGCCTATATTGAGCGCCGCAAGATGGACTATTCCTATAACGACGGTGACCTGTACTACTTCATGGACAACGAAACCTACGAGATGACCCCGGTCAATGCCGACATTCTCGACGCCAGCTTCCGTTTCGTGAAGGAAAACGACCAGTGCACCGTCCTGTCCTACAAGGGCAGTGTGTTCAGCGTCGAAGCGCCGAACTTTGTTGATCTTGAAGTCACCAAGACCGAGCCGGGTCTTGCTGGCAATACTGCAACCAACACTCTGAAGCCTGCAACCGTTGAAACCGGTGCAGAGGTCCGCGTTCCGCTCTTCATCAACGAGGGCGACAGAATTTCCATCGACACGCGTACCGGCGAGTATCTTGGCAGAGCCAAGGGCTGATCGGACGCCAACTGAAAGGAGCTACGGCATGACACTCTCTGAAAAATCCGCATATCTGAAGGGCTTGATGGACGGCCTGAACCTCAGCAAGGAAACCCCGGAGGGCAAGATGATCTCCGGTATTGTTGATCTGCTTCAGGATATGACCTCCTCCATCAGCGATCTTGAGGAAAACGCCATCGCGGTTTCCGATGAGCTGGACGAGATCGAAGAGGATCTGGATGCCATCGAAGAATTCCTGATGGACGACGATGACGAGGATGAGGACGACGATGTCGTCGATTTCTCGGACGACAATGGCGACGACTTCAACTATGAAGACGACACCGTCTATGAGGTCACCTGCCCGAAGTGCGGCGAGGTCATCGAGGTCGATGAGGAGACGCTCCTGAACGAATCGATCGACTGCCCGAAGTGCGGCGAGCCTCTCGAGTTTGAATTCGACGAGGACGACGAGCTTTAATGGCAATATAACAAAAACCGGCAGAGCAATCTGCCGGTTTTTTGCTGTGCATTTTCCGTCCGATTGTAATTTGCATTTTTTCGGAATTCTGCTATAATAGACCTAGCCTGCGCGGAAGGGAGGAGAAAGCATGGGACGATCGTATACTCTGAGGATCTTCTGCCTTCTGTTTGCGATTCTTCTGACGCTGCTGACGGTGGCGGGGATTTTCATCTATGCATATACGGGCCAACTGCTCGGCGAGGAGTTTTTCCGACTGAACGACGCACAGCTGAAGCAGGTTGCTTCCAGCATTGGCAGCAGCATCTCCGTCGTTCGCAGCTTCGGCAAGCAGCTTTCCGTAGACAGCCGCCTGCTTGGCCTTCTGGAAGAGCCGGATGGCAAAGCCGGGAATGCAAGTGCAAGTGCTCTGCTCAGCACATCCATCACAGAGTACATCAGCAGCCACCAGCGTCCGGTCAATCTGATCAACGTGGCGGTCTACGGCGCGAACGGCCTTTATGCCGATGCCTATAATCATGTGCAGAGCACCAGCTTTGTCAGCCTGATGGAGCGTGCGGACTGCGCCGCGCTGCGCGACCCGAGCACGGAATCCCTCCTCCTGCCGACGGAATGCCGGAAGGGCGAAAGCGGCGTAATGATCTATACCTTCCGCATGCTGCTGCCCATCCGCACGCTTTTCGGCGGAGATCTGCGCGGCATCGTCGTGCTGGATATCTCCGAGCTGTTCTTCTTTTCTCAATACCGTTCCTACCTGGACGACGAGGTTCTGCTTGCGGTCACCACGCAGGAGGGAAGCGTCGTCTCTCAGCAGGATAAGATGTGCATCGGCGCCTTCTGCGGCTACGACCCTTCGGAGATGCTGCGTCGAAATCAGAAAAAGAAGATTTCCTCCCGCATTACGGACGGAAATCTGATCCTGTTTCAGCTGATTCCCGGGACGGAATGGTATCTTTTTGAACAGCTGTCTGTCAAAACTGCCTTTGCCGCCTTGGGCAAGGTGCGAACACTCTTCCTCTGCGTCATTCTCGCAACCGGCGGCATCAGCCTGCTGGCGCTGCTCTTCGGCGCACAAAAGCTCACTGCGCGAACGCAGACGATAGAGAAAGCGCTGACGCGGGTCAGCGAGGGCGATCTGTCCGTTCGCGTGCCGGTGCGCGGCGACGACGAATACGGACATATCGAGGCATCCTTCAACGACATGGCAGAGCAGCTTCAGAATCTGATCGATCAGGTTCGCCGCAGCGAACAGGGGAAGCGAATTGCGGAAATCGATTTTCTGCATTCTCAGATCAATACGCATTTTATTCACAATACCCTGACCTCCGCCCGCCTACTGATCGAAATGGGGAAGGCGGACGCAGCAGGGGAGATGATCTTCTATTTTTCCCGCCTGCTGCGCAGGACGCTCTCCCGCTCTGCGGAGTTTATTCCCCTACGTGAGGAGATCAGTACGCTGAGGGATTACGTCAATCTGCAAAACTATCGCTATCCGGACACATTTGAGGCTGCGTTTGAGATCGCGCCGGAAACCGAGGATTGCTATGTCCCCTCGATGATTCTTCAGCCGATCGTGGAAAATGCGATTTTCCACGGCGCAGGAGGCGCGTTTACGCATATTATCATTCGTTCCGCACGGCAAGGCGACACCCTGGAGCTGTGCGTTGAGGACGACGGTGTCGGCATTTCAGACGAGCAGCAGCGCTCCATCCTGCAAAAGGATATGCCGCTGAATCATGTCGGCCTGCGAAATGTACATGAACGCATTCAGATGTGCTACGGCGCGCAGTACGGCCTGCGCATCGAAAGCACGCTCAACGTCGGCACCCGCATTACCTTTACGCTTCCGTTTTCCGGGCAGAAGGAGGAATCGTTATGCAATTGAAAGTCGCCGTGATCGACGACGAGGCGCCCATTCGTGAGTGGCTGGTCTATTGCATTTCCGGCGCGTCGCCGGACTACGCCGTCTGCACCGCCGCCAACGGTGCGGAGGCCTGCGAGCTGCTGCTCAGCCAGCGGCCGGATATCGTCTTCACGGATATCTGCATGCCGAATATGGACGGACTGGAGCTCATCCGGCGAATGCGTACGGAGCTGCCGTTCACGCGTTTCGTGATTCTGACAAACTATGCAGATTTCTCCTATGCAAAGCAGGCGCTTTCACTTGGCGCGGCAGAGTATATTTTGAAATCCGAAATGCGCTCCACGGATATTCTGAAAATACTGGACGAGACGATGGAGCGTGCGAAGCATTGCCGCAGCATCAAAGTGAACGATTTCTTCCCGAGCGGGCATTTCGACCTTTATGAGATTTATAACGTTGCGCAGCATCGCGACGCCCCGGAAAAATATCTGGAGGAAAAGGGCGTTTCGCCCCGGCTTCCCATGCAGCTCTACTGCGTTGAAAATCGGAACTCCCCACAGGGCTGGCTGGAGCTGACCCGGATCGCCGACGCATGCTGTGCGCAGACGGGTGCACAGATCCTTGTTGCCTGCGAAAAGCAGTATGAATACTTCGTTGTGCAGGCCGAGAAGCTCGACGAGGCCGGGCAGGCCTTGCTGTCCCTGCTGCGCGGAAAACGCCGTGTCGGCATCAGCACCGAGGCAGAGAACGCTTCCGCCTTTATGCGTCTTCTGAGCGAGTCTGCCGTCGCGCAGCGTGCGGGATTTTTCTTTCCGCTGCGGGAGCGCATCCTGTATTCAGAGCTTTGTTCTTATCCGCCGCTGGATCGCGAGGAGATTCTGACCGGCTGCCGGGAGTGCATGAATCTGATTGCGGCAAATCGACTGACCGAAATGGAAGGCTTTTTGGCGCGCTGGTTTGACATGCTTGCCCGGCCGCATGCCGGGGATATTTCCTGGGCAATCGAACGCTGCCACCGCATGGTCATTTTTATCGAGGAGCACTATGAGCGCGAATTCGGTTCTCCGGGACGGCAGGGCAGCGAGCTGCCTGATACCCTTGCAAAGTGCCGGGACCAGGCTAATCAGCTGCTGATGCAAATCCGGCAGGCGTATCAAACGCAATATTCCGCTGTGATCCGCGATGCGCTGCTCTATATCCATCAACATTATACCGAGGAGCTGCCTCTGGCACGAGTTGCGCAGGCGCTCTACCGCTCGCCGGAGTATTTCAGCCGTCAGTTCAAGGCGGAGGTTGGGGAGAATTTCAGCGTTTATTTGACGCTCTACCGGCTGGAGCGCGCACAGGAGCTTCTGCGGCGCACCGATCTGAGCGTCGGGGAAATTGCGTGCAGGGTCGGCTATACCACTCCCGGCTACTTCGGAAGGCTGTATAAAAAGTACCTTGGTATTACGCCGGAGCAGGAGAGAATGTCAAAATAATGACATCTTTCCGCAAGATACTCCCATTCGCACGATGCGCACGAAAAAAATGTCAAAAGACTGCCACAGAAGCACAAGGAATTGCCTTGTTCCTCTGCGGCAGTCTCACTATAATGAAGCAGTAATGAGCAAGGCGCATTACAAAAACAAAAAACGGAGGGTTTCCTGAAATGAAAGTAAAGAGAATTGCGGTGCTTCTGCTGGCCATCGTTGTGATGCTGGCCGCGGTTGCATGCAGCACGGACGGAAAGAAGAACGACGAAGAGAAGACGTTAAAGGTCGGCCTCGTGCTTGGCACCGGCGGCCTCGGCGACAAGAACTTCAACGACATGGCCTACGAGGGCATGCAGCAGGCACAGACCGATCTTGGCATTACCTTTGATTATCTTGAACCGGAAACCATCAGCGATTATACCCCGAATCTGCGCACAATGTGCGAATCCGGCGACTACGACCTGATCGTTGGCCTTGGCACCGACATGAGCGACGCGATCACAGAGGTTGCAGCAGACTTCCCGAACCAGAAATTCTCCCACATTGACTCCTATCTCGAGCTCGACAATGTCAGCGCCGTCGCTACCAAGTGGCAGGAGCAGACCTTCATGACCGGCGTCCTCGCGGGCCTCGGCACGAAGAGCGACATGGAATTTGCCAACAAGGAACAGAACATCATTGGCGTCATCATCGGCCAGGAAAACCCCTCCCTGCGTAAGGGCGTTGTCGGCTATATCGCCGGCGCAAAGTATGTCAATCCCGATGTCACCGTGCTGGAAGGCAACGTGGACAGCTTCAACGACCCGGGCAAGGGCAAGGAATTCGCACTGAGCATGTACAATCAGGGCGCTGACTTTATTCAGGCCATTGCCGGCGCAAGCGGCATCGGCATCTACAATGCCTCCGCAGAAGCAAACCGCTACAGCTTCGGCGTCGGCGCAAACGTCAACTATCTGGTTCCCGACCACATTGCCGCGACCGCTGCCCGTAAGGTCAACGAAATGGTCTACAATGAGGTCAAGGCACTTGTAGACGGCACCTGGACCGCAGGCTTCAAGATTTCCGGCATCGCCGAAGGTGCCGTCGGCTACGACGCTTCCCAGTCCAATGTCACCCTGCCCGAGGACATTCAGGCCGCGCTGACCGAGATTCAGGAAATGGTCATCAGCGGCAAGCTCGTCCCGCCGGAGTCGATGGATGAAATCGACGCCTGGGCCGCTGCAAATCAGTACGGCAAATAAGATTTCTCATAGGGAGGGGATACGCCCGTTATCCTCTCCCTTTCTCTACATGAAGGGAGAATCTCTGAAATGAATGTAATTGAAATGCGCGGGATAACGAAGCAGTATCCGGGCGTTCTTGCTCTGGACCATGTGGATTTTTCCGTGGCAGAAGGCGAGATTCATTCTCTGCTGGGCGAAAACGGCGCGGGTAAATCAACACTGATGAACGTCCTTTACGGTATGACGGCGCCGGATGAGGGTGAGATTCTCGTTTCCGGCAAGCCGGTACAAATTGATCGCGCCGCGCATGCGATTTCGCTCGGCATCGGCATGGTGCACCAACATTTTATGCTCACGCCGGTGATGAGCGTGGCGGAAAATGTTATCGTCGGCTGTGAGCCCGTGCACGGCCCGTTTCTGGATCGCCGCGCGGCGAACCGCCGCGTGCAGGAGCTGATCGACCGGTTCCACTTTCATCTGCATGCCGGGCAGAAGGTACAGACGCTCTCCGTCGGAGAGCAGCAGCGCGTGGAAATCCTGAAGGCGCTCTACCGCGGCGCTAAGGTTCTGATTCTTGACGAGCCGACGGCCGTTCTGACGCCGCAGGAGGTACAGCAGCTGTTTGAGGTCCTGCGCGGTTTGCGGGCTGAAGGAAAAAGCATCATCATTATTACCCATAAGCTGCGCGAAACGGCAGAAATTGCAGACCGCGTCTCCGTTCTGCGAAGCGGCGTGATGATCAACCAGGGCCTTGCGGCAAAGGATTGCACCATCAACGATCTGGCGCTGATGATGGTTGGCCGCAGAATTGACCTGAACTATACCCGCCGCAGCCAGTGCGTCGGGGAAACCGCCTACGAAGTCAAGCACCTGAACCTGAAGGTGAAAAATGTTCCGGTCTTGCAGGACGTTTCTCTGCATGTGAAGCGCGGAGAGATTCTTGGAATTGCCGGAATTGAAGGCAACGGACAGACAGAGCTGATCGAAATCCTGACAGGACTGCGCAAGCCGGACGAGATGGAGCTGTCAAAGGATGGCAAACGGCTCTCCGGGCGCGCTGCGGCTTTTCTGGCAGCCGGTGTCGGTCACATTCCGGAGGACCGTCTGGCGCGCGGAATGATCACGCCGATGTCCATTGAGGACAATATGATCCTCGGCTATCATCGCCGCCCGGCCTTCTGCCGCCGCGGCGTCCGAAGGAGTGCGGCCATCCGCGCCTTTGCCCAGAAGGAAGCGGAGGAGTATCAGGTAAAAACGCCCAGCGTTACAGAGCTGTGCAGCTCGCTCTCCGGCGGCAACCAGCAAAAGGTGGTCGTCGCCCGCGTTTTCAGCGAGGACCCGGATGTGTTGATTGCGGCGCAGCCGACGCGCGGCGTCGATGTCGGCGCACAGGAATTGATCCACAACCATCTGCTCGACCTGCGAGACAGCGGAAAGGCAATCCTGTTGGTTTCCGCAGACCTGGATGAGGTCCGGCGGTTAAGCGACCGGATTGCGGTAATCTACGAGGGTCGGATTGTTGCAGAGGGCGCATATGACACCTGGGATGAAATGCAGCTCGGTCTGCTGATGACCGGCGGCAAACGGGAAACGGAGGCGGAAGCATGAAAAAATGGAAGCAGCTGCATCAATTAAACGGCCCCGTCCTGCCGGTTGCCGCGTTTTTTGTCTCCATCGTGCTCAGCGCGCTGATTATGGCTGCCTGCGGCTACAACCCCTTTGAGGCTTATGCTGCAATCCTGACCGGCGCATTTGGCTCCCTGCGCGGTATTGTCAATACCTTTGTGCAGGCGACGCCGCTGATTTTCACCGGTCTTGCCTACACCTTCGCGAAGAAGGCATCTCTCATCAACCTCGGTGTGGAGGGACAGATGTACATGGGCGCGCTCGGCGCCGCTCTGCTCGGCACGCTCGATCTGGGCCTCCCGACCGCGCTGCATCTTCCTCTGACCATTCTTGCAGCCTTTGCCTTCGGCGCTGCCTACGGTGGTATCATCGGCTTTTTGAAGGTAAAGTTTGGCTCGAACGAAGTCGTTGCAGGCGTTATGCTCAATACGATCGCAACCTGCATTGTCGGGTACCTTCTCAACGGCCCCATGCTCGCTGAGGGCAGCGGCACGGCGCAGAGCGAGCGCGTGCTCGCAACCGCGCAGCTCCCGCGCATTTTCCAGCAATATCAGCTGAGCATCGCCATTTTTATCGCCATTGCAGCCTGTATTTTCGTGCATTGGTTCCTCTCTCATACTGTCCTCGGCTACGAGATCCGCTGCGTGGGACTGAATCGGAAAGCCTCGGAAACGGCAGGCATCAGCATCGGCAGGGTGATGATCATTGCCATGTGCGTCTCCGGCGGTATTGCGGGGCTTGCCGGTGCAAATCAGGTGCTTGGCGTTGACCGCCGTCTGCTCAACAATTTTTCTCCCGGCTATGGCTTCAACGGCATTGCGGTCGCGGCGCTGGCCTCGGACAGCCCCTTGGGCGTCATTCTGGCCGGTTCCATCTTCGGTATGCTGAGCACCGGCGCTTCTGAGCTCAACCGCATCACGAGCGTTCCCGTGGAATTTGTAGACGTGATTCAGGCCATGGTCGTCATTCTGGTCGCTGCGCCTCTGCTGATCCGTGATATTTTCCATATTTCCCCGGAAAAGCGGCTGCGCAGAAAGAGGAGGGTTTAAAAAATGCAGTTTTTACTGACCTATCTTATCCCAATTCTTGGCTCCACGGTGTACATGGCAACACCGCTGATCTTTACCTCCATCGGCGGCGCTTTCTCCGTTCGCGGCGGTGTTATGGCGCTGGGTCTGGAAAGCATGATGATGTGCGGCGCTTTCTGTGCCGTGGTTGGCTCCTATTATACGAACAGTGTGGCAGTCGGCCTGCTGTGCGGCATCCTGGGCGGCGTGCTGATTGCGCTGTGCCACGCGGTGCTGTGCGTCCGCTACCGTATGAACCAGGTCATCAGCGGCATCGGTCTGAACCTGCTGGCGACGGCGGCGACGACCCTTCTGATGCAGGTAATTTGGAAAAACAAGGGAACCTCCGAGCTGGTTGCTTCCATTGACAGCACCATCGGCGGGCCCATTCCCATCGTGAATGTGCAGTCGTTTAACTTCTTCGTTATGATCGCCGTGGCGGTGATCGGCTGGATCGTCCTCTTCCGCACGAGGTACGGCCTGCGCCTGCGTATGGTAGGCGAACAGCCGAAGGCTGCCAGCGCGGTCGGCCTGAAGGTGCATGGCCTGAAGTATTCCGGCGTGTTGATCTGCGGCGTGCTGGCAGGCTATGGCGGTGCATTTTTGTCGCTCGACCAGCTGAACATGTTTGTGCGCGGCATGACCGCCGGACGCGGCTATATCGCCGTGGCGATTGCCATCCTTGGCCGCTACAATCCCGGCCACATCGTGCCCTTTGCACTGTTGTTTGGCTTCTGCGAAGCCTTGCAGATTTATTTGCAAGGGCAGGGCGCTTCCTCTCAGCTCATTCAGATGCTGCCCTATGTCATGACCCTGGTCGTGCTTGCCGTCGGCGTAAAGCATATCCAGCCGCCGGCCGGCGTAGGCAAGCATGAGACCGATATTTCATAAAGACAGAAAAGGAGAACAGAATGATGAAACAACAGATTCCCTTTGCACCTGACGGTCTTCGCCTGACCGATATGTATCTTGAAAATGCGCAGTTTCCCTGCACCGTGGCCGACGGAGAGGCGCTGCGGGTGTTCTACCAGAGCTATGCAAACCGGCATGACGTCCTCAAAACCGGCGTTGTCGTCGATGGCGTGCTTACGGAGGTTGAAATTCTCTCCGGCGAAGGAGAGGTTCTGTACCCTGCGGCGATTGCATTTGGCGGCGCCGTCTGCTGCGCGTGGGGCGAGGCGGTCAATCGCCGCTGGCGCATCTGCGTCCGCTGGCGCCGTGACGGCAAATGGGGCGAAATTCAGACGATTGACGAAGCCGAGGCCGTCTACTATCCGCGCTTCTGCGAATATCAGGGTGAGCTGCTTCTGTTCTGGACACAGCAGCGCAAAGACGGTGCTGATGCACTGTGCTGCAAGCTGACCGCAGACGGCGCAGGGGAGCAGCAGAAGGTTTCCGCCTGCAAGGACGCATACCGCCCGAATGCCTGCGTTGGCGGCGACGGTAAGCTCTACCTGACCTATGATGCATATCTGAACGGCGCATATCACACGCTTGCGCGTGTTCTCTCGGAGAACGGCTGGAGCGATGAGGTGCAGCTTGACTGCACGGAGGAATGGACCTGCGAGTCAACGGTGATCCGCAGTGAAACGGGCGCGACGGTCTGCTGGTATGCCTTCGGCTACGGCGCCACCTTCTCTGTCTGCACGGCGGAAATTTGCGCCGGACAGAACGGTGCGCTTGCCGTGGAACCGGCGCAGACGATCTGCGCAAACCTTGGATGGTATCTCGACCTTGCCGCCGCGGCGAACGAAAATGGCACCCAGGCTCTGATCTACACCTGGGGCAAAGACAAGGTTGAGGCACGCGTCCGCCGCGCGGGCGGCAAGTGGAGCGACCCTGCGCAGGTTTCCTTCGAGGATATCCACTGCGCCGTGCATCCCTCCGTGCGCGTGGAGGAGGACGATACTGTCCTGCTCTCCTGGCAGTTTGCTCTGCGCAATGGCCACTATGACCGCAATGCACAGGTCGTGCTCACGCAGTTTACTCCGGAACAGATCGAGTCCCGCGGCGACACGGCCACGGAACGCGCGGAAAACACATTCTGTCTGCCGATCCACAAGGACAAGCAGCTCGACCGCCGCACCCCGGAGGAAACCGCCGCATGGCTGAAAAAGAACGGCTATTCCGGCAAGCTTCTCTTTGGCGATATCCACGGACAGAGCGGTATTTCCGACGGCATGGGCACCATCGATCAGTACTATCACCGCAGCCGGGATAAGGCAGATCTGGATTTCTCCTGCCTTACCGATCACGATTGCTATCCCGACTGGATTTCCCAGTCAGAATGGGAGCTGATGCGTACAACGGCTCGCCTGATGAACAAGGACGACGAGCTGACGTGCCTGCTTTCCTTTGAGTGGACGCCGAACGAGTATCGTTATGATTTCGGTCACAAGAATGTCTATTACCGCGACGATGAGGGCGATATTTTCCGATCCGGCGACGCTGGCGGCATCACGCCGACCAACCTCTACGCCAGCCTGAAAAACTACCGCGCAATGTGCATCCCGCACCATCCTGCGGCGGATTGGGGCATGGTGAGCGCCGCGACGGACTGGTCCTTCCACGATGACAGCGTGGAACGTCTGGCAGAGATTTTTTCCCGCCACGCGCCCTACGAGGACGACGAAAGCCGCAGCAAATTTACAAAGAACATCAAGAAAATGCCGCACCATAGCGTACAGGAGGCACTCTCCCGCGGCTATCGCCTCGGCTTTACCGCAGGCAGCGACTCCCATCAGATGGAGCACGGCGTGGAGGGCGGTATCGTCGCGGCATTCACGCCGACGCATGACCGCGAGGGCATCTGGGACGCGATGTTTGACCGCCATACCTATGGCACAACCGGCGCGCGGGTTCTCGTCTCTCTGCGCATCGACGGCCATATGATGGGCAGCGAGCTGGTTCGTGCGCCCGGAAAGAGCCTGCAGATTGCCGTCAGCGTTCTGGGTACAAAAAAGATCAAGGTGGATCTGCTGCGAAACAATCAGGTCATTCACACCTGGGAGCCGGATTCCGACACGCTGGACCTCTGCGTGGAAGACAGCGGCAAGGAATCGGTCGACTGGTACTATGTCCGCGTTACGCAGGAGGATGAACACATGGCCTGGAGCAGCCCGATTTGGGTGGAGAGAAAACAGGCATGAGCACACAAACGGAGATTATGCGCGTCCTCTCGGACGGCACTCTGACGCATGAGCAGCAGGTTTTCGCGTTGGCAAAGCTTGCGGAGAACCTGCTGCCGCAGCCCGAGTCGCCCGCGACGGCGGAATTTGAAGCGCTGATGCAGCGCGGCCTTGTCAACGACATGGGTGAAGGGCACGCGCCCTATGCGCCGCGCTACATCCTGCCGGACTATGGAAAATTCGTCCGGCAGGGAAGTGCCTTCCTGCGGCTGGCGCCGCCGGAGAGCCTTGCTGAGCTGCTGAACCATCTTCTGATTCTTTATAAAAATGTTCCGTCCGTAACCCATTTCCCCGTGTATCTTGGAAATTTTGGGCAGCTGATGGAGCCGTTTTGCGCCGATTTATCCGATGAAGAAATTCGTGCCCAGCTCAGACTTTTCCTGATCCAGCTGGATCGGACCCTGGGCGACAGCTTTGTTCACGCCAATCTCGGCCCGGAACGCACCAGAGTGGGGGAGATTCTTCTTTCCCTTTTGCCGGAGCTGCAAAATGCCATTCCAAACATGACGCTCCTCTATGATCCTGAGGTCACGCCGGACGATTTTGCCTCCCTGGCGATCCGTTCGTCACTGGAATGTGCCAACCCTGCTTTTGCATTTGTTCCCGCTTACCGCGCCGATTTTGCCGGGCAGCCCTTCGGTATTGCCAGCTGCTATAATGGTCTTCTCATCGGCGGCGGCGCATACACGCTCCAGCGGCTCATGCTTGGGGCGATGGCGGCAGAAGCGGAGGGCATCGAGGACTTTATGCGTAGAGTTCTGCCGGAAACCACGCAAACCATGTGCGTCTTTATGGAAGGAAGAATCCGCTTCCTTGTGGAGCAAACGGCATTTTTCCGCAGCAGCTTCCTTGTCAAGGAGGGGCTGATTTCCCCCGACCGCTTCATCGGTCTGTTTGGACTGGTGGGCCTGGCAGACTGTGTCAACACGCTCATGGAGAAAGAGGGCAAGACACTGCGCTTCGGCCCGGATACGGAGGCCAACGCGCTCGGCGTGCGGATCATGGAGGACCTTCACCGGCAGGTCTGCGCATTCCATAGCGAATACAGCTGGGGCGGCCATTATCTGCTGCATGCGCAGGTCGGGCTGGACGGCGATCCATGTGCGCCCGGCGTCCGCATTCCGATCGGGCAGGAGCTGCCGCTGTATGCGCATCTGCGTCAGGCCGGTCTGTATCACAAGTATTTCCCGACCGGCGTCGGCGACATCTTCCCCTTTGATGTCACCGCAAAGCGTAATCCGGAAGCAATCCTTCAAATCTTCAAGGGTGCGTTCCAGGTTGGCATGCGGTATCTTTCCGTCTATGCCTCCGACAGTGATTTGATTCGTGTTACGGGTTATCTGATCAAAAAATCCGAGGTCTTCGCCGTGCAGAACGGCGGCACGAACGCTATCAATGATATGTCAAAAATCGCCGGCGGCGTGTTGGCACATAACCACATTCTCGAACGAAAGGTCCGCAGCATCGATGGAAGCGATCATTAATCGCATCATTGACTGTTCCTTTGTGGATGGCCCCGGAAATCGCACCGCGATTTTCTTTCAGGGCTGCAACTATCGCTGTACCTATTGCCATAATCCGGAGACGATCTCTCTGTGCAATGCCTGCGGCGCCTGCGTTGCAGGCTGCCCGGTCGGTGCTCTGACGCTTACGGAGGGAAAAGTCCTCTGGAACGCAGCGAAATGCATCGCCTGCGACAGCTGCATCCACAGCTGTCCGCGCCAGGCCTCGCCGCGCGTGACGCGCATGTCGCCGGAAGTGCTGATGGAAAGAATTGCGGCGAATCGACCCTTCATTCACGGCATTACGGTTTCCGGAGGAGAATGCACGCTGAACGCGGAGTATCTCCTTGCGTTGTTTCCCATGGTGCACCGCCTCGGTCTGACCTGCCTGATCGACAGCAACGGTTCTTATTCCTTCCGCAGGGATCCAGCGCTTCTGAATGCCTGCGACGGCGTGATGCTGGATGTGAAATCTACCGATGCGGAGGAATATCGCAGTCTGACCGGCGCTGGCGGGACGCAAGTACTGGATGAAGCTGTGTATCTTGCAAAGCATGGAAAGCTGACGGAGGTTCGCACCGTCTGCTCACCGGATTTTCTGTCCGAGCTGACCGTCCGGCGTGTCTGTGAGCGCCTTGCGCCGCTGCAAGCGGCAGCGTCCGTTCGCTATCGGCTGATTGCTTACCGGCCCTACGGCGTCCGTCAACCCTACCGCGGCAGGATCACGCCGCCGGACGCCGCATTTATGCAGCGCCTGCTGGAAATTGCCCTTGCAAGTGAGATGCAGAATGCGGTAATTTGCTGAAAAAAGCAGCAGTATCATTGGATACTGCTGCTTTTCCATATTTCGCTGTGAATTGCCGCAAAAAGCTCGTCCGGCGTATCAATAATGTACGACGCCCCGGCAGCCTTCAGCCGTTCTCTGCTTCGGAAGCCCCAGGAGACGCTCAGGCAGGGGAGCCCGGCATTGGCCGCGGTCTGGATATCGACATCGGAATCGCCGATATAGACCGCAGGATGATCCTCGACACCGAGTCGGCGCATGCCCTCATAGACCATGTCCGGCGCCGGTTTGCGGGAAATGTTCTCCGTTTCGCCGACGGCAACCGGAATCAAATCCCTGAAATACAGCTCTCGAAGCAATCTAACTACAAGGTCTGCCTTGTTTGACACAATTGCCATAGGATATCCGTCAGTCTTTAAATGTTGCAAAAGCTCCGGGATTCCGGGATATGGCACTGTTTTGTTGTGATAATTCTTCGCATAATGAGACTTCATTACTGCAAGCGCACGGGAGAGCGTTTCCTCATCCGTCCCGGCAGGGGAGGCGCGCCGGATCAGCATGCCAAGGCCGTTTCCCACAAAGGCGCGAACCTCATCGAGCGTCCGTTCCGGAAAGTGGAAGACACGCATTGCATAATTCGTGCTGTCCTTCAAGTCCTCCAGCGTGTCAAGAAGAGTACCGTCCAAATCAAAAATTACTGTGGGTTTCATTCTCTATGCTCCTCGCGGTCAATATGCGCCAGCGGATTGGCCTCCGCCGCAATTTTCAGCTCTGTGTTTTCAATGTGTGTGTAAATTTCCGTGGTGTTCAGGTGCTCGTGTCCGAGAACCTCCTGAACGGTTTTGATGTCCACACCGTTGGAAATCATCAGCGTCGCCGCCGTATGGCGCAGCTTGTGCGCCGAGTACTGCGTAGGATCGAGGCCGGCCTCCAGCATGTGCTTTTTGACCAGCCGGTGCACCGCAGTGACGCTGATGCGGTTGTTATCCCGCGAAGCAAAAAGGGCACGGTTATCCGAGAGTACTTTTTTGTTGCGTTCGGGGAGATAAGCATCAATTGCCGCCTTGCAGGCAGAGCCGAAATAGACGATTCTCTCCTTGTTTCCTTTGCCTATAACACGAATTCTATCGTCATAAACGTCATTCAGATTCAATCCGACCAGCTCGGACCGGCGAATACCGCAATTTAAAAACAGCATTAAAATGGCATAGTCCCGCGCGGCATTCGGCCCCTCTACAGAGGAGAGAAGACGTCTGGATTCCTCGAGCGTCAGGTATTTGGGTAGGGATTTGCGGATTTTGGGATACTCAATCTCCTTGACGGGATTGTCTGCCAGCTGCTTGGTACGCACGGTCAGATATTTATAGAAGGATTTGATCGCCGAAAGCTTCCGGGCGCGCGCCGCAGAGCCTATGCCGGAGGAATCTTCATTTTCGCGGTCATTGGCCAGATAGGAAAGGAAATCAAAAATATCAGTAATGGTTATTGTTTTTATAAATTCCAAATCAACAGTTCGAATAGAAATCTCCTCTAAGGGCGTATTGTAGGGCATTTCATTTTTGATCAGCTTCATGAAGCGAAGAAACATTCGCAAATCGAGGTAATATTCCTGAATTGTTTTCTGCGATTGGCCCTTGATTGTCTCGTGATACGAGAGAAACTCGCGCAAAACCTGCGGGCAGTCGGTATAGCGTTCCATCGGGACACCTGATTTCGTTTTGAAAGAGTTTGCATGGACGCGGCGGTGTATGCCTTTCAAACGTGCGCAGCGCCGTGATGCAGAATGGATACGCGCCGGAAGGCTTCATGCATTCCGTCTGCGGTGCTTGCACAGAAAGACCGCGCATGGGCGACGCAATGCGCGTATTCCGTTTTTTGAAGCCGCGATTGTATTATAGCATCCTGCACCGCAAAAATCAAGTTCGAACGCAACAAAATTTTTATTTTGTTGCGTTCATTGCCTCCAAAATTATTCATTGCAGTTCCCCGCAATGAACGCATTCGGGCCTCCCGGCCCACAAAATACCTATTTTGTTTCGTTCGTCTCTCTGGTTCGGCGAATCCCCTCTCTTCACGCCGTCTTGAATTTCATCTGCAAAAAACACAAAGAACAATCTCGACAGGTTCATGCCGAGATTGTTCTTTGCTGTTCGATTTTTGACCTACATTCCTCTGGAATGCCGTTTTTCGGCCAGAATACCTACGGCCCCACTATATACCGCAACATACCGCAACAACAAGCACCGGTATGATCAGATCTGCGGCGGAGTTCCGCAGCCACAACAAAATGCGCGTGGCAGAAAGTAGCCCGCTGTGTGTGTACAGCATCGCCCGTCCATTCCACAACAGCGCAGGCCGATGACGCACAGGCCGAGAAAAATCAGGTTTGTTGTCGATCGCACCCATATCGAAAGCCCATATAAAAGCACAGTCAAGAGAACCACCGCGATGGGGCGCAGCAGCATGCACTGTCCAAAGGACATGCACAGGGCAAAAACGAGCAGGATAGAAATCATTTTTTCAAGGTTTTACCTCCTAAATTATATATTTTACCGTTTTTTTAATCTGGATATGTGCGTCTGTCCCACTCACCTCCTATCCAATTTGCGGCAAATCGGTTGGTTAACCAGATTCTATAGATCATTTAGAAATTATTCCCTGTTTCCTTAAGTCCATATTAGTATACTCTGTTAATACTGTCAATACCACCTTCCGATGAATTTCGATTGATATTTTCTTAATTTTTATTATGGTATTTTATAAGCATTTTTGGAAACATTTTCATGCGCGGCGATAGCCGAAATGCGCCACGATTTCAAATGTGCGCAACATATGGAGCGGTCCCGCTTCCCTGAATAAGCGAATTGCGTGATCATTTACTCGTCTTTCGTATGAAAGATAGGTATCTTTTTTGTGTATATTCTCTCATAGTAGATACGTCCCCAAACCCCGCAAACCGTTGGAAATACAAGAAAACCCTGCAAACACAGCGTTTGCAGGGTTTTGCATATTGGCAAAGAACCGTAGTTTTGATAGAAACCTTAAAGGGGGTGCAACTTCGGTTTAGAGGGGGGTGCAGTTCTCCATTTAAGGGGGTGCATTGTTTTTGACAACTCCACTGTCACTCCACGTCAAACTGGAGGTTATCGGTCTAACATTAGAATACCTGCGCAATCGGATACTTGCATAAATGAAAGCCCCGGTAAATCTTTTCTCAGTTCTTCGGCGACAAAATAGATTTCCTCGTCGTCCCATGCGTCCCCCGCAGCCAGCCTGCACCGCTCCAAATCCTTTCGTGTTTCAAAGGCAACATCGCCGATCATTATTTTCCCGTTTTCTTTTAGATGGTCGCGCAATTCAGTAAGAAATACGCTTTTTTGTGCATCTGTCAGGTGATGCAG
>CAKTVG010000028.1 GCA_934622035.1 uncultured Oscillospiraceae bacterium | reverse complement strand
AAGCCGCTGTCCGTCCCGCAGGGCGTCATCGGCCTGTTCACCCGCTTCGGCATGGACGTCACGCTGGCCCATCCGGAGGGCTACGACGTCTTCCCCGAGGTCGAAGAGGTTGCCCGCAAGAACTGCGAGAAGTACGGCTCCAAGTTCCACAAGACCAACGACATGAAGGAAGCCTTCAAGGACGCCGACATCGTCTATCCGAAGTCCTGGGCGCCGTTCAAGGCCATGGAGAAGCGCTCTGAGCTGTATGTCAAGGGCGACCAGAAGGGCATCGACGAGCTGGAGAAGCAGCTGCTGGCGCAGAACGCCGAGCACAAGGACTGGACCTGCTCCGAGGAAATGATGAAGCTGACCAAGGACGGCAAGGCGCTGTATCTGCATTGCCTGCCCGCCGACATCAGCGGTCTGAGCTGCCCCGAGGGCGAAGTGGACAATTCCGTCTTCGACCGCTACCTCGTGCCTCTGTACAAGCAGGCCTCCTACAAGCCCTATATCATCGCAGCCATGATCTTCATGTCCCAGGTGAAGGATCCCGTCGGCACCCTGATGGCGCTCGACGCTTCCGACAACAAGCGCAAGATGTTCTGATTCCAATCATACGGGGTGGGGCTTTCCCCCACCCCGTAAAATAACAAAAGAGGTAACTTTCAATGGCTAAAAGAATCGTCATTGCCCTGGGCGGCAACGCGCTGGGCAACACTCCCTACGAGCAGCTTGCGCTCGTCACCGAAACCGCAAAGCCCATCGTTGACCTGATCGAACAGGGCAACGAGGTCATCATCGCCCATGGCAACGGCCCGCAGGTCGGCATGATCAATCTGGGCATGGCCACCGCCGCCGAGGCGAAGGCTATCAAGTCCGACATGCCCTTCCCCGAATGCGGCGCTATGAGTCAGGGCTATATCGGCTACCATCTGCAAAACGCCATCGGCAACGAGCTTGCCTCCCGCGGCATACAGAAGGACGTCGCCACCGTCGTCACGCAGGTGCTCGTCGATGAGAACGACCCCGCCTTCCAGAACCCGACGAAGCCCGTCGGCGCCTTCTATGACAAGGAAACCGCCGAACGCATTGCAAAGGAAAAGGGCTACACCATGGTTGAGGACGCCGGCCGCGGCTACCGCCAGGTTGTTCCCTCCCCGAAGCCCATCGACGTAATTGAAAAGAACACCGTTAACGCTCTCATCAAGAACGGCTGCGTTGTCATCACCGTCGGCGGCGGCGGTATCCCCGTCGTGCGCCGGGACGGTAAGCTCTATGGCACGCCCGCCGTCATCGACAAGGACTTCGCATCTGCAAAGCTGGCAGAGCTGGTACACGCCGACGCGCTGGTCATTCTGACCGCCGTGGATCGCGTCTGCATCAACTGGGGCAAGCCAAACCAGCAGAGTCTGGACGAGATGAGCGTTGCCGACGCCGAAAAGTTCTGCGGCGAAGGTCACTTTGCCCCCGGCTCCATGCTGCCGAAGGTCAAAGCCGCGATTTCCTTCGCCAGGACCGGCGGCACCGCCATCATCGCCTCTCTCGAAAATGCCGGCAAGGCCGTCAAGGGCGAATCGGGCACGGTCGTGCACCTGTAAAGCGGAGAATTTTATAAAAAGCGCGTGTCTGTCAAGAGAAAAGGCTTGACAGACACGTTTTTTTATAGTAGAATAATCAGGCTGTCAGAAGGAGGCGTTCGGGATGAAACAGGAAGCGTTCACCATGTCCCTGCTGTTGGATTACTACGGCGGCCTTCTGACGGAAAAGCAAAAAACCTATTTTGACCTCTATTATAATCAGGATCTGTCGCTCAGCGAGATTGCCGAGCAGGAGGGCATTTCCCGGCAGGGCGTGCATGACGCCATCAGCCGCGCCGAAACGCTCCTGCGCGAGATGGAACGCGCCGCCGGCTGCATTGCCCGTGCGCATCGCCTGCGTCTTGCGCTTGAACAGATCCGTGACGCTGCCCAAAGGCTCGCCGCTTCGTCCGATCCGGAGGTGCAGTCCTGCGCGCAGCGGATTCTTTCCGCCGCCGCATCCGTAAAGGAGTAACGCATGGCATTTGAAGGTCTGACCTCAAAACTCAGCGCAGCGTTCAAAAAGCTGCGCGGCAAGGGCCGCCTGACGGAATCCGACATCAAGGAGGCAATGCGCGAGATTCGCCTTGCCCTTCTGGAAGCGGACGTCAGCTATAAGGTTGTCAAGGACTTCATCAAATCCGTCTCCGAGCGCTGCCTTGGCGCGGACGTGATGGAGAGCCTCACCCCTGCCCAGATGATCGTCAAGATTGTAAACGAAGAGCTGATCAAGCTCATGGGCAGCGAAAATCAACGTATTACCATCTCTCCCAAATCTCCGACGGTCGTCATGCTTGTCGGCCTGCAGGGCGCGGGCAAAACCACCAACGGTGCAAAGCTGGCCGGGCTCTTTAAAAAGCAGGGCAAACGTCCGCTTCTCGTCGCCTGCGACATTTACCGTCCGGCCGCCATCAAGCAGCTGGAGGTCGTTGGCGGTCAGCTCGGCATTCCCGTCTTCCAGATGGGGCAGGAGAATCCGGTTACCATCGCCAAGGCCGCCGTCCGCCATGCCCAGCAGCACGGCAACGACATGGTCTTCCTCGATACCGCAGGCCGTCTGCATGTGGACGAGGCGCTCATGAACGAGCTGAAATCCATCAAGGCTGCCGTGCAGCCGTCCGAGATTCTTCTGGTCGTGGACGCCATGACCGGTCAGGACGCGGTCAACGCCGCACAGTCCTTCAACGAATGGCTGGATATCGACGGCGTCATGCTCACCAAGCTCGACGGCGACGCCCGCGGCGGCGCGGCGCTCTCGGTCAAGGCCGTCACCGGCAAGCCCATCAAATTCATCGGCACCGGCGAAAAGCTGGACATGATCGAGCCCTTCCACCCCGACCGCATGGCCTCCCGCATCCTCGGCATGGGCGACGTGCTGACGCTGATCGAAAAGGCGGAGCAGGCCCTTGACCAGAAGAAAGCGCAGGAGCTGGAGCAGAAGCTCCGCGCGAACAAGTTTACGCTTGCCGATTTCTATGACCAGCTGGTGCAGCTGAAGTCCATGGGCTCCATGCAGGACCTGCTGGGCATGATTCCCGGCATGGGCGCGATGAAAAACGTGCAGGTAGACGAATCCGCGCTCTCGCGCGTGGAGGCAATCATTCTCTCCATGACGCCCTATGAGCGGGAAAATCCCAACTGTCTCAATTCCTCGCGCAAGCGGCGCATTGCCGCCGGCTGCGGTCAGAAGGTCGAAGACATCAACCGTCTTCTCAAACAGTTCGAGCAGATGCAGGCGCTAGTCAAGCAGATGAACGGCAAGGGCAAAAAGCGCAAAATGTTCGGCAAGATGGGCGGCGGCTTCCCCGGCTTCCCCGGTATGTAAGGCATTGTCAAGCAATTTGTTTGATGATATAATGAAACCCAGCGTTTCAATTTTAAATCTATTTGGAGGTGAAACCCCATGGTAAAAATCAGACTGAGAAGAATGGGCGCGAAGAAGGCTCCCTACTATCGTATCGTTGTTGCTGATTCCCGCAGCCCGCGCGACGGCCGCTGCATCGAAGAGATCGGCACCTACAATCCTCTGACTGAGCCGGCAACGATCACCGTTGACGCCGAGAAGGCGCAGCAGTGGATCAAGAACGGCGCTCAGCCCACTGACACCGTGAAGGCTCTTCTGAAAAAGGCTAACGTCCTTTGATGGAAGGGAGCAGCACGATGGAAGAACTCTTGCTCTATGTTGCAAAGCAGTTGGTCGATCAACCCGATGCAGTCACTGTGACACAGAGAGAAGACGGCGACAATACCATTCTTGAGCTGCGTGTTGCTCCGGAGGATATGGGTAAGGTCATTGGCAGACAGGGCCGTATCGCAAAGGAGATCCGCACGATTGTCAAGGCTGTCGCCCAGCGCGACGGCAAGCACGTCACCGTCGACATCGTCGATTGACCTGCGCAAAAAGACGGAAGGCTTCGGCCTTCCGTCTTTTTGCAGCTTTTCAAAAATGATTGTACACAAACGCCGCAAGCGGGGAAAGGCAGTTGTCTTTCCCCGCTTGTTTCTGTTTTAATGCGTTTTGCTGCCCTTACGACGCTTTGTCAGCAGCAGAATGACACCGACGCAAATCAGCACCGCCGCTGCGCCAAGCGCAATCCAGAGCCACAGGAGGCTGCTACCGGCCTCCGGCGTCTCATCGACCACAGGCTGCACTTCCTTGACTGCCGCGTGCGCAGGCCGTCCGACCTTTGCCGTGCGGTCGAAGCTGCTCACAGGGCCGTCGTCCAGACCGGCATCGTCCAGTCCTGCAATGGCAGAACCGACATGCAGCTCCACAACAACACGTGCCGCTGTGTAGCCCTCCAGGCTGCCGATGACGATATTGCGCGCGATATTGCTCCAGTCGTTCTGCTCGCCGAGATAGCCGACGGGAACGCTGCCGTCATAGTAGCTCTTACCCTCCGGCGCGACGGTCACCCATTCGCTGCCGTTGAACAGCTCAAGACGGATGTTGAAGTTGCGGTCGTTGTAGCGAACCCAACCGTTGTCGCAGTATTCGTCTGCGCAGAGGAAGCTGTTCAGATCGGAATTTGCATTGGAGTAGTAGACATCCACGCTGTTGACGGAACGATCACCGAAGTTGACCGCCGTGCTGGAAACCTGGAAGTAGTTCTCCTCACCGCCGCGCAGGATGCCGAGGTCGATCTCCACGGGCACCCAGACCGCCTTCTGACCCTTATAGGGCTGCAAGGGGGTTTCGTACCACGTGCCGTTGACGCGCACGCGGAGCTTCAGCTCTTCGTTGTCCTTGATGTCCTTCACGGCAGGATTCTCTGCCGGAACCTCGCTGCTGTGCGAGACAGGCAGCGCAGAGCCGCCGGAAACATAGGGATTCTCCTGCACCGTCAAGCTGCTGCCGACATGCATCTGCACACGGATGCGTGCGCTCTGATAGCCGCTCAAGTCGCCGATGATCAGATTGCGAGCCGCGTTATACCAGGTATTGCTGTCGCCGTGCAGGCCGAGAATCGTGTGCTCGTCGTAGGCGTGCTTCTCGCCGGAGGGCACGGTGACCCAGTTTGTGCCGTCGTACAGCTCAAGAACGAAATTGATGTTGCGGTCCTGATACTGCACGTAGTCGTTGTCGCAGTAGGGATCGTGCGTCAGGAAGCTGTTAAAGCCCTCCTCCACGCGCGTTGCGTAAAAATCAACGCTGCTGTCCGTGAAGTCGCCGTAGGAAACGACATTCGTCGTCAGGGAGAAGTAGTTTTCCTGATTGCCGCGCAGCAGGCTCAGATTGACCGGGCAGGTCACCCAGCCGCCGTTGGTGCCCTTGTAATCGGAGATGTCCAGGTAGCTCCAGGTACCGTTGACACGCACCCAAAGCAGCGGAGCGCCGCCGTTGCCGCCGTTCTGCGCCGCGCCGGGCGTGGGCGGTGTCTCGGTGTGCACGGAGCGGCTGCCGAGGTAGTCGCCGATGTGCACCTGAAGCAGCAGGCGCGCATATTGATACCCGCTGGTGTCGCCGAGGAAGAGGTTCTTTGCCGCATGGCTCTTGCTGCCGTCGCTGCGGCGGCCGAGCTGGAAGGTCGAGTCGCAGTACATCGGGCCGCTGCCGGTCAGGCTGTCCCACTGCTTACCGTCGGCCGACGCCTCCAGACGGATGTTCCACTCGCCTGCTTCGTTGCGCGTCCAGTCGTCAAAGTAGTCGTTGACGTTGCCGAAGCTGTTGGCGCCGGCGGTGCCGGTGGCATAAAGATCGACGCTGTTGCCGCTGTAGGACGCAGAGGGATTGACGTCGCTGCTGACGAGCACCTGATTTTCCGCAGATGAGCGCAGCTGGGAGGCGGGCACATCCACCGCGACCCACGCCATGCCGTTCTCGTCCGTCACGATACCGTCCAGCGCCGTCTCATACCATTCGCCATTCAGGCGGACGCGCAGATGCGCATTTTCGCGGCCCTTCGTGCTGCCGGAGGCAGGCGCGGCGGGCGCAGCCGCAGAGGTGCGGTGCAGAACAACGTGATTCTGCAAATCGCCGGAGGGCTTTTCGGCCGCAAGAGAGGTAGAAAGGAAGGTTGCAAACTGCTCTTCCGTGTAGTCGTCGATCACGTTCAGGCGTTCGCCTACGTGTACCTGCACCGCCACACGCGCCGCAGAATACTTCGTCAGCTCGCCCAGCTCTACATTGCGGGAGAAATTGTACCACTTGTTCTCCGGTGCAAAGAGGCCAATGACCGTGTGGTAATCCTCCGCATACGTCTCCTGGGAAGCGGGTACCCACTTCTCGCCGTCGTAGAATTCGAGGGACATGTTGACGTTGCGGTCGGCGTACTGCACCCAGTTTTCGTCGCACCAGCGGTGATCCGTTGTAAAACTGTCGCTTTCCTCCGCCGCGGTGAAATAGACGTCCACGCTGTGCTCGCTGAGGTCAGCCAGATTGCTGACGTTGGAGGACAGCGCCAAATGGTTCTCCGCATTTTCATTCAGCTTGGTGATGTCCACGGGGACATAAACCCACTGCGTGCCGCTCAGGCCGGAGACGTTCAGTCCGTACCAGGACTGATTGACGCGCACACGCAGAGAGGATTCTGCATCCATCGTGCACTTCTCATGCTCACAGCCACAGTCCGTATCCAGGCACTTGCCGCAGACATCGCAGAAAGCGCAGTGATGCAGATCGCCGCAGGTATGATAAGGGCAACTTTCGTCGGCGCAGGAATCCGGGTGCTGCGGGCACATCTTGTGCTTCGTGACCTCCTGCGGCGCGGGGAAGGCGGCAAATTCGTCCTCCTTGTAGTCGCTCATCGGGGAGACGTCTTTACCCACATGCACCTGCACGCTGGCGCGCATGGCGGTAATACCGGTCAGGTCGCCGAGGACGATATTCCGGCAGGGATTGTACCACGTGCCGTCGGAGAACTGGCCGAGAACGGTCGTCTGATCCTGCGCATAGCTGGGCTTCGCAGCGTTCAGATCGATCCACTCGTGGCCGTTCCAGCCCTCGAGCTTCAGGTTGACGTTGCGGTCGCCATAGCCGCTCCAGCCACCGTCGCACCAGCGGTCGTTTGTGAGGAAGCTCTCCAGCCCGTCTGTCGCGTTGGTTGCATAGAAATCGATGCTCGTGTCGGTCAGATTGCCGCCGCTGATAATGTTGCTGCTGGCAGCAAGCTGATAGGTCGTTCCGGCGTTCACGCCGTCCATGCTGACGGGAACGGAGAGCCACTGGCCGTCCGTGCCGATGGCCTCGTTCAGGTACAGGCCGTACCACTGCCCGTTGAAGCGCAGACGCAGCGCCGCCTCGCCGGGGCACTTTTCATGCTCGCAGCCGCAGTCCGTATCCTTGCACTTGCCGCAGATCGGGCAGAGCACGCAGTGATGCAGGTCGGCGCAGGTGTTGCGCGGACAGCCGATCACGGAGCAGGACTCCGGATGCTGCGGGCACATCCCGTGCTCCTTGACCTCCTGCGGCTGCGGGAAGGAGGCAAAGCTCTCTTCCTTATAGTCGCTGATCGTCGTAAGCTCCTTGCCCGCATGCACCTGCACGCTGGCGCGCATGGCCTCGATGCCGGTCAGATCGCCGAGGACGATATTGCGGCAGGGGTTATACCACGTGCCGTTGGAGAACTGGCCAAGGACGGTCGTCTGATCCTGCGCATAGCCGGGCTTTGCGGCGTTCAGGTCGATCCACTCGTGACCGTTCCAGCCCTCGAGCTTCAGGTTGACGTTGCGGTCAGTATAGCCGTTCCAGCCGCCGTCGCACCAGCGGTCGTTCGTAACATAGCTTTCCAGTCCGTCTGTCGCGTTGGTTGCGTAGAAATCGATGCTGGTATCGTCAAAATTGCCGCCGCTGACCACGTTGCTGCTGGCAGCCAGCTGATAGGTCGTTCCGGCGCTCAGTCCGTCCATGCTGACGGGAACGGAGAGCCACTGACCGTCCGTGCCGACGGCGTCGTTCAGATACAGGCCGTACCACTGCCCGTTGAAGCGCAGGCGGACGGCGGGTCTTGCCGCCTCGTGCCCGTTGCAGCGCACATGATTCAGCTTGCAGTCGGAGGCCTTGCAGCCGCCGCAGAGGTCGCAGAGCTCACAGCTGTGATAGTTCGCCGCGGGGAAAAGGGCGCTGTTGTCCGTGTGCGTCGTCAGCTCTGCGCCAAGGTTCATGTGCACCATCACGCAGTAGTTCGTGTACTTGGCCAGCGTGTTTGCACCGGTCCAGATATTGCGGGCGTAGTTTGTGTGCGAACCGTCGCTGTTCTTGCCCAGCACATGAGAGCTGTCCGTGCGGTAGCCGGTGTCGATGTCGTCGTGGATTCGCTGCCACTGGCTGCCGTTCCAGCCTGCGATGTAGAAATTCGCCTGCTTGTCGGTAAAGCCGGTCCAGTTGTCGTCCACCCAGATCTGCTCGGACAGGAAGGAATTGCTCCACGTCGAGTTGGTGAAATACAGACTCGCCTGTTTGGCTTCGGTGTCGCCGTTGGCAACGTTCGTCGTGATACGGACATAGTTCGTATCATTCTCCTTCAGCAGTGCCTTGTCGATCGGGATTCTGACCCAGGTTTCACCGCTGCCGGAGAGATCCTGTGCAGCGCACCAGGTTCCGTTGATCCAGAGGGCAATGGCAGGCGCAGCCTCCGCGCGTGCCGGCAGCACGCCGGAGAACATCGGAAGCAGCAGCGCCAGTGCAAGGAGCAGGGATGCGATCCGTTTTTTCATGTTACTATCTCCCTTTTTCAAATTTTGAAATTCCGGTTATTTCAGAAGAATGCGAAGGGTTTGTATCTTGCGGGGTTCGAGATGTATGGAAATGCTGTGGCCATCGAACGCCTCCTCTGCCGATTTTTCTTCGAGAAGATTCGTCAGCCATGCGCCGGCAATTTCACGGCGGAAGCGAAGCGTTCCGGCGGCATTTTCGTCCGAGGCGTTGAAGACGCGGACGATTACCGCGTTCTTCTCCAGATTCTCCGGCCGCTTGAGGACGGACAGCAGAAGGTGCTCACCCGCCAGGCTGGCAAAGCCTTTCTCATTCGCGGGCGCATAGTCCTTTTCCACCAGCATGGTGTACTGCCGGAGTCCTGCCTGCAAGCCGTCGCGGCAGCGCAGCACATGGCCCTCCGTCGTCTGCGGCGTCAGGGGCAGGATGCGATAGGCAAAGCGGAGCTTGCCCAGCAGCTCGCCATCCATCTGTGCGTAGTCGTCGTTGCCGATGGTTTTCGCAAAGCCGCGATAGAGCGTCACCGCCAGCGTCCGGCGCGTGTCGGCCATGGCGTTGACCTCGTGCAGGCCCTCGCCGGAAACAAAGGCAAGGCCGCCGTTTTCGTCGCGCAGCATGGCCACGCCGTTGAAGTTGCGGTCGCCGTACTGCGGCTCCTTCCAGTGCGTCGTCGCGCCATCCGCGCCGACCGGCCGCTCGAGCATGGCAAAGGCCTGCCCGGCAAGATAGGTATCCGTTTTGACATCCGTCGGCAGGCAGACCTGAAGCCGGTGGTCAAGCACGGTGTTCTCCACCTCGGTTTCCACGTCAAGGAAGTCGTTCTCGGCGCCGAGGCGAACCAGCGTCCGGATCGTAACGGGCGAAAGGCGCTCACTGCGCTGCAAGCCGCCGTTTTCCGCCGTGACCTTCTCCGGCAGGAGGAACTGCGTCGTGATTCGGAAGGCCGTCTCCGCCGGGCCGTCGTAGACCTTTTCCAGCGCCAGGACCTGTCCCGGCCCGAAGAAAATGCTGTCTGCCGCCGGGCGGATGTGCATCCAGCCGTCGCCGATGTCCGCGCCGTCCTCATAGGACAGGAGGTTTTCAAAGCGGCGCCCGGTGCGCTTGTCCGTCAGGCTGAGCGTGCCATCGGCATTGACGGCAGCGCACAGGAAGCGGTTTTCCGCCGTCAGGCGGCCGGTCGTCTGGCCCATGATGTAGCGCGTGCGCACACCCTTTTCTGCCGGAACGACGCGGAACTCCGTATAGCCCATGGGCCGCAGCGCCGCGTTGATGCAGACGGTGTAGCGGTCGGCCTTGTAGAGCGTGGCGGAATTGACGATGCGTCCGCGCTCGATGGAAACGAGAGTGTAGGGCACCTCGTTCCCCTCTTCGTCGTAGATCAGGAAGGAATTCTTCCATTCATATTCCCGCTCGCCCTCGGAGTACTTCGGCCGGAAGTCCTCCGGGAAGCTGAGCGCCAGGCGATAGGTTGCTTTTCCCTCATAGGGCAGCGGCTGGAAAACGCGGACGATCATTTCCGTCCCGTGCTCACCCGCCTTGACGCAGGCGGCATCCTGCCGCAGGCAGTCCATGACGATTTCCTCGCCTATCGTCCGCGCCTGGCGGAAGCGATAGTGCATATCGCGGTGCACCTCTTCGACGGCGCAGCCGCAGATGGAGTCGTGCGCATGATTTCGCATCAGCTCGAGATAGGCGACATCACGGTAGCGCGGCAGGATTGCCCTGCCCTCGATGGCATGGATGGCGGAAAGCGGCTCGGCCCAGCGCTCCCAGAGATTCTGCACGCCGTCATTTTCCTTTTTGATATCATAGCGGCTGGAAAGAACATAAGTCAGCAGGATATTTGTGCCGATGTCCATGTGCGCGGTTTCGGCAAGCTCGCCGTGCTTGGCGGGAAGCTCCTCCCTGCGCTCCCAGAGGGAATCGGCCAGATGGTCCAGCGTTTCAAACACCACCGGACAGCCGTAGTGCTCGGAAAGGCGCTCCGCAAGCCACGGCGCAGCCTTGGTGATGTGCTGGTGATCCAGCGCGTCATGCAGGACGAGATAGGGCTCATTCAGGCCCTCGCACTCACGGTCGATCTCCTTGACCGCGCGCTCAAAAAGGCGCTCCAGATCCTTGTCCCAGCCCATGTTGTACGGCTCCGTTGCGTAGCGATAGAACGCGCCGTAGCCCATGTCCTCCGGCGTACGGTAGGCGATGCAGGTCGTGCCGTCCGGCGCGACCCAGCGAAAATGCACCGGGCAGGTGTCCATATTGTTGCCCCGCTGCATCAGCGCGCCGCGGATGCCGAAGCCCGCAAAAATCTGCGGCATCTGCGCGATGTGGCCGAAAATATCGCAGATATAGCCGTATTTCATCGCGTCCTTCGCGCCGTACTCCTTCGCCTTGGCATGCCCGAGCAGCAGATTGCGTATCAGGCTTTCGCCGGAGGGCAGGAACTCATCCGGCATGGTGTACCACGGGCCGACGGCGATGCGGCCGTCCGCGATCAGCGCCTTCAGCCGTTCGCGCTTTTCCGGCTCGATTTCCAGATAATCGTCGAGCACGGCTGTCTGCCCGTCGAGCATGTACATATGGAAGCTGTCATCCGCCTCCAGCGTTTCAATCACTTCGTCGATCACACCGGTGAGCATATACCGGAAGCCCTGAAAGGTCTTATACCATTCGCGGTCCCAGTGCGTCCCGTTGAGATAATAGATTTTCTTTGGTTTCATCCACGTTTCCTCCGTGTTATTGTCCGCATTCCAGCGGGATACGAAGCACCACCGCCGTTCCGCCGAGCTCGGACGGGCGGAAGCTCATGGTGCAGGGAACGTCAAAAAGGAGCTCCAGGCGGCGGTAGACATTGCGCAGGCCGTAGCCGCCGTAGCGCTGAAAGAACATTTCTGCCGGAAGGCAGTCTCTGCCCTCCCATTCCAGGCCGGGGCCGTTGTCCTCCACGCTCAGAAGAACCCGCTCGTCCTTCTCGCAGACGCTGAGCTTCACCACCGCAGGCCCGCGCTCCGGGCGGCCGTGCGCAAAGGCATTTTCTACCAGCGGCTGCAAAACCATTCCCGGAATTCTGCACGCGCCGAGGCCCTCGTCCACTTCCCAGAGAACCTGCGGCTCGCTGCCCTCGTGCGTGGCGCAGTACAGGCGGATATAAATGCCGACGTGCTGCAATTCATCCTCTATCGTGGAGAGAATCTCTCCGCCGTTCAGGCTCAGACGGTAGAATTTGGAAAGCTCCGTGACCAGGCGGCTGCCCTCCTCGTCTCCCTTGGCGATCAGCCGCCAATTGAGATTGGAAAGGGTGTTGTAAAGAAAGTGCGGATTGATCTGCGCCTGAAGCGCCTGAATCTGCGCCTCGCGCCGGTCCAACTCGCTTTGGTAGGTCTGCTGCATCAGCTGGCGCGTCTCGCGCACAATATCGCCGACGGCGTTGGTAATCTCGCCGATCTCATCGCGGTCATTGGACGCGATGTCGCTCTGGTACTCCTCCGTGACCGCCCGGCTGACCTGCCGGTGCAGGCTGTCCAGCCGGGAGGAAATTCCGGCGGAAAAGCGCCAGGCAATCAGCAGCATCACAAGGCACAGCCCTGCAAGGATCAGGCCCATGGAGAGCAGCACCTCCGAGGGGACTGCCTGCGTCTGCGCAGAGGTATCGCCCTCAACGGTCAGGCGCCAGCCGCTGCCCTCCAGCGTGCATTCATGGCGGATGTGCTCCGCTTTCTCCCAGCGCGCCTCGTTGGCGACACCGGACTGCGCCAGGATCAGGCTGCCTTCGGCATCCTCGAGGCGCAGTGCGCAGTCAAGCTCCATTTCCGGCAGAAGATTCCCCAACAGCTCTCCGAAATCCAGCGTGACGAGCATCACGGCAGAGCGGTTCGGCTGCCAAATATTGGCAATCACGCGCGCTGCGGTAATGCTTTCGCCGTCCCAGTGCCACACCGGCTGCTCGCCGCACTGCAAGAGCGGATTGTCCGCGTTCTCCCCCAGATCCCGCAGGAAAATGCGGGTGTTTTTCACCTCGCCGTAGGTGAAAAAATCGATGCCGGAAATCAACGGATTCTGCTCCATGACGCTGATGATCGTCGGTTCAAGATAGTTGTTGACGTCATATGCCTTCTGGTACTCGCTGAGATAGTTCGTCTCATTGATGATGCGCTGGACGTAGGTATCCGTTGCCAGATAGCTCATGGAGCGTTCGACCCGAATGCAGCGTTCGCGCAGGGTATCCCCTGCGCTCTGCGCCGCCTGTGCCAGCATCTGCTCCGCACCGTTTCTGAGCTGCTCGTGCGCAGAGCGGTAGAGGATCGCCGCCATGCCCGAAATGGCCACCGCCACGATCAGCACATAGGATACCAGAAGCTTGAGCGAAAGCTTCATGTTGCGGAAAAGCTGCGTCAGTTTTTTCATTTCTCATTCTCCCGCATGCTGTTCGCCGTCACGCCGAAAAAGCGCTTGAACTGTTGGCAGAAATAGGAGGTGTTCGGATAGCCGACGCGCTCGCCGATCTCCGCAATGCGCAGGTTCGTGTGCAGCAGCAGAAGCTTTGCCTGCTCCATGCGGTAGGCGCACAGGTACTGCGTCAGTCCCTGGCCCATTTCGCTTTTGAAGAGGCTGCTGAGGTAGTTCGCGGAAAGGCCCACCCGCTCAGCGAGCCATTCCAGTCCGATGTTTTCACCGTAATGCGCCGCGATCAGGCGGCACACCTCCTCGACCGCGCTGTTCTCCCGCGCAGACGCGTTGCCCTGGCGCTCTGCCAGCGTCCGAAGCGCGGAGTCGATCATCACGTCGAATTCGGAGATCGACACCGGCTTGAGAATGTAGTCGTCCACACGCATCCGGATGGCTCGCCGCATATATTCAAAATCGTCGTAGGCGCTCTGGATGATGATGATCATCTGCTCATCCTTCTGGCGAATGCGCTCCGTCAGCTCCAGGCCGTTGAGCTTCGGCATCTTGACATCGGAGATCAGCAGATCGATCTTCTGCTTTTTCACGAGCGCAAGCGCCTCCTCACCGTCGGCGGCCTGCCAGATTTGCAGCGGCAGGGCGCGGCGGCGCAGGAGCGTCTCGATTCCCCGGCGTTCGGCCGGCTCGTCATCCACAATCAGAACATTCCACATAGCAGCTTCTTCCTTTTGCGTGTGTTGATTTGATTATTCCACAATCGTCAGGTCGCTGCCGACATGAATCTGAATGCAGGCGCGAACCTCGTCATACTGCGCAACGTTTTCCAGCACGAAGCCGCGGCGGAAATTGTACTGCTCCAGCCATTCGTTTGCACTGAAGCGGCCAATGACCGTGTGCTCGTTGGTGTCGCGGTAGAGGCCGCTGTCCGGGAAGGTGACCCAGGTGTCAGTCGCGGCATCGTGCAGCTCCAGATAGATGTTGGCATAGCGATGATCCTCGATCTTCATCCAGCTCAGCCGGCCGTCGGTGGAAAGCTCGGTATCCTCGCTTGTGCGGCTGGCCGTGAAGTAGATGTCAAGGCTCGTATCGGCAAAGTTTGCCGTGTTGTCCACATTGGAGTCCAGCGTGATGCGGTTTGTGCCGTCGCGCAGCTTGGCCGCATCCAGCGGCACGGTCACCCAGACGCTGTTCTGCCCGAGATAGGGCGTCAGGTCAAGGCGCTCCGCCGGGGCGCCGTTGAGCTTGACCTTCAGGACGGGGACGGTGGAATCCAGCTCACTGACGCCGTCGCCCTCGTCAATGGGCTCCGGCTCCGGCTCCTCCAGAAGGTTGGTGCCGACATGCACCAGCGCGGAAACCGTCGCCTGCGTGTAGCCCTCCAGATCGTGCAGCTCGATGTTGCGGCAGACGCTGTAGATGGAGTTGTTCTGCGTATAAATGCCGAGCACCATGTTTTCATCCAGCTTATACTCCGGATCCTGCGGGAAGACGTTCCAGTTTTCTCCGTCATAAAGCTCCAGCGTGATGTTCGCAAAGCGGTCAATGAAGGGCTCCCAGCTGTTCATCATGTCCGAAGAGACGAAGGAATCCGTCGCAAGCTCCGTGAAGGTGAAGAACAGGTCCACGCTCTTGTCGGTCAGGTTGCCATGGTTGTAGGCGTTGCTGTAGACGGCAAACTGGTTAAAGCCGTCGATCAGGTATTCCACCGGAACGTCAAAGCTCACCCAGGCCCAGTCGCTGCCGAGATACGGCGTCAGGTCGACGGTAAGCCAGTTTGTCTCGTTGACGCGGAGCTGAAGCGTCGGCTTTCCGGTGAAATCCTCCGCGGGCTCCGTAGGCTGCGCAGTCGATTCACTCGGCTCCGCCTCCTGCGTCACACAGGCTGCCAGCGACAGGCACAGGGCCAGCGCCAGCACGATCAGAAGCAGTCGTTTCATTTGCATTTCCCTCACTTTTCAAGCTGATATCGGATCATCTGATCCAGAAGATATGCGCCAAGGACGTTTTCTCCGTGTGCGGAGAGGGATTCGTGCGTGAGAAGTGCGCCGCCGAGGTTCAGGTCGGAGGCATCCAGCCGCAGGGTTGTCTGAAGCATGGAGCCCTGACCGATCAGATAGTCACAGACATAGGAGGCGATCTCGCCCGTTGTGATGCCGAAGCGGCCGATGAGATTCGTTCCGTTGTCCGCGGCGGTCAGATAGGTTGCCGTCGCCAGATTGATGAACTGCATGCCGCCGTAGCCGCCGTTTTGCAGGCTGGCAGCCAGGGAATTCTCCTGATCCGGAACAAAGGCAAAGGAGAAGCGGTTATAGTCCCAGTTATCCGTGATCGCTGTGACGCCGGAATTACTGCCGACGTAGACGACCTTGCCGCCGTTGGTCAGGTAGCTGAGGATCATGCCGTTCATTTCAGAGGCGACCACGAGGTCTGCGCCGCTGCCGTTGGAGAAGCTCTGCATCCAGGGGTAGCGTGCGCCCAGACCAAGACGGTTTGATGGGTCGTAGACCTGCACCTTCTTGCCGGAGAGGCCGGCCTTGTCCAGGCTGTCCATGGGATAGCCCCAGAGGCTCCATTCATTGAAGGCCACGGTCTGCCCGTCCTGCGCAAGCTCCAGCCGCAGGGTATACCGCACGGCAAGGTCGCTGTCCGGGAAGGCCAGCGTCAGCGGCTGCAAGGGATAATAATTGCCGTTTTCCAGCGAAATACCGCTCTGCGCAACGCCGGAGGCCACAGTCTTCTCGCCGTCAAGCAGCGTATAGCGCAGCTCCGCATTTTCCAGATCGGTCCCACCGTAGAGCGACACCGCAGGCGTCAGGGTGTTTTCCTGCCCCGCCTTGAAATTCGAGCTGTCGCGCGGCAGCAGCAGCGCATTCTCGCTCGCCGACATACGGATCGTATCCGCGTCGAAGTGCGGCTGATAGAGATCGTCAAACCAGCCGTCGGCCCAGCCGTTCGGGCTTTCAAAGATGTGCGTCAGGAAGAGTCCGGCGACGCCCTCGTGCTCCTTGCTGGCCTCGAGATAGTATTTGCGCAGCTCCTGCGCGTTTTCCACGGATTCCTGAATGACCATGTCAATCTGCTCTTCCGTGTAGCCCGCGTCACGCATGGCCTGACCCTGATCGATTTCCTGATAATAGTCGTGATACCAGGTGTACTGCTCCGTGGACTGCGCGTTCAGCTCCTTGATGTCTCTCAGAACGCTGATGTCCGCGTACTCGCCGAGGATGAGCGGCTGCTCCCCGCGCGTTTCCAGCCAGCCGGAGAGCATCGTCTCGAACACATCCGCCTGATAATAGGGATGGCAGGTGGCAAAATCGCCGTACTTATGCTCGCCGTTGGTGCTGTTGTCCGTGAAGAGGCGGCCGGGATCGACGGTCTTCGCCGTCTCCACGCACCACTGCATCAGCGCGTCCATCTGCTCGGTGAATTCCAGATCCTCGCAGTTGAAGTCGCTCATAACCACACAGGGGTGGCTGCGGTCCTTTTCGACCATTTCCATCATCTGCAAATAGGCCCGTTCAAAGAAGGCATCCGTCTCGTTGACATTCCAGATCGGATACTCGATATAGACGTACATGCCCAGCTCGTCGCAGAGGTCGAGCACGTAATCTGGCGGCGACATCAGGCAGTACTTGATCGCATTGAAGCCCGCCTTTTGCAGCTCTTCGATTTCGTAGCGCACACGCTCGGCCGCAACGGCGGAGGTGTAGTTTTCATAGTAGCTGCCCCAGTGGAGCATGCCGGTCAGGAAAACCGGCTCGCCGTTAAGCAGGACCTTCCGTCCGGAGACGGCCACACTGCGGATGCCGAATTGCTGAGAAAGCGTATCCGTGCATCCCGCCGCTTCGGCAGTTACGGTCATAGTATAAAGATTCGGGCTGTCCGCGCTCCAGAGTCTGGGCGACGGCACCGTCAGCGGCAGGCGCACCTCTGTGCTGCTCCCTGCCGGGACCGCAACGGTCTGCTGCGTCTGCACGCCATCCACGGCCAGCGTCAGTGCCGTGTCCAGCGCTGTGTCCGTGGGATTGTTCAGGGTGACCCTCGCCTCCAGCGCGCCCGCCTGCGCGTCCAGCGTGGCGACATAGAGATCCTCTACAGCGACGCTCCCGCGCGGCTCAAGATAGACGCTCTGCCAGATGCCGCAGTAGTTGAGCTTGCGCGTATCCTGCGTGAAGCCCGCCAGCGTCTCCTTGATGTGGATGTCGTCCTCGGTCAGGCCGCTGTTCCAGTCCTGGTCAACCACGCGCACGATCAGGGTGTTTTCTCCCTGCCGCAGCTCCGGCGTCACGCAGTATTCAAAGCCGGTGTAGCCGTTTTCGTGGCTGCCGAGGAAGCGGCCGTTCAGCCAGACCTCTGCGCGGTAGTCCACCGCGTTGAAGTGCAGCCACCAGGCGTCGCTTCCGACGCTTTCCAGATTGAAGGTCTTTTTGTACCAGACAATGCCGTTGAAGGTGTCGGGGAAAACCCGGTCGGCATAGCTGACCTCGAACTGCCCCTCTGCCGCAGCAGGAACCTGCGCCGTCGCCCAGCTGTCGCCGCAGGTCGCCGTGCGCAGCCGGAGGCTGTAGGCCTCGCCGCCGTCGCTCAGCAGCCAGGCACCGCTGTCCAGATTGCTGCAAATTTCTACCAGGTTCTCTCCCGCCACAAGGTCATCCCGGTTGACGGACAGATCAATCCAGTGCGGCTGGCCGTTCTGATAGTAGGAGATGGGCGTTTTCACCCATTCGCCGCTGTTGACGCGAATGCTGAGCGCAGCCTGCGTATCCCCCGCATCTGCCGCGACCCATGCGCGTACCTTGACAAAATCGTTTTCCGTCAGTGCCGGAAGCTCCAGCGTCACGGCAAGCGGCCGGCTTGTCAGCGCAGCGCGCTCTGAGCCGCTGCCGCTGTCATTTTTGTATTCTTTCGTCTCCTCTGCGCCGTCCACGAAAAGCTCCCACTCTCCGTTGAGGCTCACCGCCGCTTCCCGCAGGCCGGAGGGCTGCTCCGTATTGAAGCTCAGGCTCAGCTTCTCCGGCTCGTCGGGCCGTTCCGACGGCTGCGAGGAAGCCTCCGGCTCCACTTTCTGGCAGGCGCTCAGCAGCAGAAGCAGCACCAGAAGAAGACACAATCCTCTTTTTTTCATTTTCTTTCTCCTTATCCCTTCACCGCGCCGAGCACGATGCCCTTAACAAAGTGCTTCTGCGCGAAGGGGTAGACCACAAGCAGCGGGATCATCGTGACGAAGACCTTCGCCGCATTAAACGATTTTCCGGACACCTCCGCGAGCTGCATCTGCTCCTCAAAGCTCAGAGAGGAATTGACGTTCATGTTCACCACGAGCTGCTGGATATAGGTTTGCAGCGGGATTTTGGACTGATCGCCGATGTAGATCGCCGCGTCAAACCATGCGTTCCAGTGCCCGACGAAGGAAAACAGCGCCACTGTTGCAATGCAGGGCATCGCCAGCGGAACATAGATCTTCCACATGATGCGCAGCGGTCCTGCGCCGTCAAGCATCGCAGCCTCTTCCAGCTCCTGAGGGAGGTTTTTGAAGAAATTCATCATCAGAATGACATTATAGACCGGCACCGCGCTCGGCAGGATCAGCGACCAGAAGCTGTTGAGCAGGCCGAGCTTGCTGATGAGCAGATAGCTCGGGATCATGCCGCCGCTGAAGAGCATCGTGAAGAGCAGGAACCACATATAGCGGTTGCGTCCGCGGAACTGCTTCTTCGATTTGGACAGCGGATAACCCATCAGAATGCAGAACAGCACATTGATCGGCACGCCCACCGCCGCGCGAAGCACGGAATTTTTGAACGAGGTGAAAAACTGCTCGTCCTTCAGGATGGCCTTGTAGGCCGCGGTGGTGAAGTTCACCGGCAGCAGCGCGACCTTGCCCGCCGTGGCGGAGGCGCGGTCGGAAAGGGAGAGCGCCAGCGTATGCACGATAGGAAGCAGACACAAAAGCGCCCCGAGAATCACAAAGAAATAGCAGACGATCTTCCAGATACGGTCGCCCGCGCCTTTCGATTGCAGCATATTCTCTCCCCCCTCAGAAAATTTTGTAGCCGGTCCATTTTTTCGCCAGCCAGTAGGACAGCGTAATCAGCAGGAAGCTGACCACGGATTTCAGAAGGCCCACCGCCGTACTGAGGCTGAAATTCAGCTCCACGAGGCCGATACGGTAGACAAAGGTATCGATGATGTCCACGGATTCATAGATCAGCTCGTTATACATATTAAAGATCTGATCGAAGCCTGCGTTCAGAACGTTGCCCAGATTCAGCGTGGACACCAGCACGATGGTCGGCGCGATGGCCGGCAGCGTGACGTGGATCACCTGCTGCACGCGGCTTGCGCCGTCCAGCGCCGCCGCCTCGTAGAGGTTTGCGTCCACGCCGGTCAGCGCCGCCAGATAGATGATGGAGCCGTAGCCGAAGTTCTTCCAGACATCCGTCACCACCATGATGACCGGCGCCCACTTGTTGCTCGCCATGAACATGATGGGCTCTCCGCCGAACAGCTGGATGATGTAGTTCACCACGCCGTCCAGCTGGAGCATGGACAGGAAGATGCTGCCAAGCAGAACCCAGGACAGGAAGTACGGCAGGTAAACCGAGGTCTGAATGGCCTTCTTCAGCCGGTCCTGCGTGACCTCATTGAGCATCAGCGCAAAGAGGATGGGAATGACCGTTCCGAGGACCATCTTTGCAATCGCCAGCACCAGCGTGTTTCGCAGCACCTCAAAGCTGTCCGGCAGCAGCAGGAGCGTTTTGAAGTTCTCCAGGCCGACCCACTCCGAACCGGTGATGCCCTTGGCCGGGACATAATTCTGGAAGGCGATCAAAATGCCGAACATCGGCACGACCGCAAAAATCAGAAGCAGAATAATGCCCGGCAGCAGCATCAGCCGGTAGCAAACCTGGTCGGAAAGCGGAGAGCGCGGCTTTTTTGTTTTTTTCAGGGTAAGCTCAGGCATTGCGTGCTTCCTCTACCTCTTTGGTGATCTGCTCGCCGCCCGCGGCGTACCACTTGGTGACAAAATCGTCGAAGCTGGAAACCGGCTCCTCGCCCATAACGATCTTCAGAAGGATTTCGCTTTCCAGCTTTTCCAGAGAGGACCACAGGGTAGACATGGTCTTCGTCGTGCCGTAGAAGCAGGTCGGAACGACCTCCACGCAGTCCTCGGTTGCGGCGCTCGCGCCGACGACGCGGGCAAGGTACTCATGGTAATACACGCGGTTTTCCTTGGGATGCTTGCTGTTATAAAGGATGTAATCGTAGGAGCTTTCAAAGCCGGTGATGGACAGGACGCTGGGGTCCTCCTTCTCCACGGCCTCCTGCATCTCTCTGGCAATTCTGCCGACGCAGTCGGACCAGTTGATCTCGATGGGAACCGGCATGACGCCCCATCCCTGCGGAGAGGTCTCAAAGAAGTACTTATAAGCCTCCTGCGTCTGCGTACCGTAAGGGTTGCCGTATTCGGTATTGCAGCGCAGCACGTCGTAGCCCGCGTTCAGCGCCTTGATGACCGCTTCGGGGTGCGCGCACTTTTTGCTGACGACCGCAATCTTCTGGATCGGATCCTGCGCGGTGGTCTTGAGCTTGCCGTTGCTGTCCAGCGGCGCGGAGACGGCAATCCAGTCGGCTTCCTTGTCCAGCTCGACGATATCCGCAACACCGTTGGAGGGCCACCACACGCCGAAGTACATGCCGCAGCGGCCGCTGCCGATCAGGGACTGACGGCTGGCCTCGTCGCGAACGGCGAATTCCTTATCCAGAATGCCGTCTGCGTACCAGCGGCGCAGTACCTCGAGGCCTTCCTTCATTTCCGGCTGCACGGAGCCATAGACTGCCTTGCCGTCGATCTCCAGCCAGTTGCCGGGATAGGCGCCGAAGAGGGAGAAGATGGTGTCCAGTCCCCAGGAGGAGTTATAGCCCTCATAGAGCTTGCTGGTCGTGGTAATGCCGATGGTGTTGTCGCCGCCGAGCTTCATGTCGATAAATTTGCGGGCAGTCTTTTCAATGTCCTCAAGGGTCTTGGGCGCTTCCAGGCCGGCCTTTTCCAGCCAGTCGGAGCGGATCCAGAGCACGTTCTGGCAGCTGTTGAGCGAGGGGCTGGGAATGCCGAGGAGCTTTCCGTCCACGGAGACCTCATCCATCAGCTCAGAGCCGTAGCTGTCCAGCTGCGCACGGAGGAAATCGGAGATGCAGGAATCATAGACCTCGGTCAGGTCGGCCAGCAGGTCATTTTCCGCCATCTGCTTGAAGGTGGAACGGTTGACGACCAGAACGTCCGGCAGATCCTTGCCTGCAATACAGAGGGCGACCTTGGAGGCGTAGGTGTTGCTGTCCACGCTCCAGGAAACCTTCATCTTAACATTCTGTGTCTTTTGCAGATAGCGGGTAAAGACATTGTTTTCATAGTCGTCGCCGCTGGGCAGGCCGCCTGCGCCGAGGACGGTCGTGCCGGTGGTCAGTGTGACGGTTTCGTCATAGGGCGTGTAGGCGTCGTAGACGCCCTCGACAGGTGCCGTCGTGTCGGATTCCGACGGTGCTCCTCCCGCGCTGCACGCCGCCAGAGAAAGCAGCAATGCAATCACACAAAGCATGGATAGTATTTTACGCATAGTGATGTCCTTTCCAGCATTTTCGCCAAATGCTACAACTTTGATGATTCCATGATACCGCATTTCGTGCAATTTTGTTATATCAAATCTTACCAAATTCATGTTGTATTTTTCAGGTTGCGCTGCGCTCGACGGCGCTGTTTTGACGGTAAATCTTCGGAGAACATCCGCATGCGGCGGAAAACTGCCGGTTAAAGGAGGAGAGAGTTGGATATCCCACCATCTGCGCGATCTCCGCCACGGGCAGGGGTGTGCTTTGCAGGAGGGAGCAGGCGGTGCTGATACGCGTGCGTTGGACATACTGCATGGGACTTGTGCCGAGCGCACGCTGAAACCAGCTGCGCAGGGTGCTTGGATGGACAAACAGGATAGCGCTGAGCTGTCCAAGCTGCAAATCCTGCATATAGTGCTGCGCGATGTAGTCCAGAACCGGCTGAAGCCGCTCCATCAGATAGCGGCGCTCGCCGCTTTCCTCCTCCCTGCCGGGCGCGGTGCGCTCATAGATCAGCGTGATGACCGCCATGAGATGGTGGACGCAGCGCTCATACTGCGGCGCCTCGGCCTCGCATTCCGCAGCGGCCAGCCGCGCCAGATGCAGCAGCTCCGGCTCCGTAATAACGCCGCCGCGGGCGCCGGTGGGGAGCGTCTTTTCCGGGCGAATGGTAATAAACATCCAGCGGCTGGGCCGCAGGCCCGTGCTGCATGCCTTGTGCAGCTGGCCCGGGTAGATCAGCGAGGCGCAGGGCGCGGTAAAGGGAATTTGCAGGCCGTCGATCCAGAATACGCCGCTCCCCTCAAAGCAATAGCCCAGCTCCAAAGCGTCGTGGTGGTGCAGATCGCGAATGGATTGCAGCGGCGGGCAGTGGTAGCCGTGGTGCACCCTGCCGCCGTCCACGCGGAAGAATTGATCAAAGGAGGCATAGTCAATCGTCAGCTTGTCTCCTATCACGCTTTTTTGCATAGTTCCCCCTCTTTTCTGCGTAGCAGCACGCAATAACAATCGGTATAGTAGAAGTATAGCAACCCCAGACAAATTTGTAAAGGAGATTTCCTGATGGAGTATTTTGATTTTCAAAAGCTCAAGCCGCGCGTGGACGCTCTGGACGCCGCCTGTGCGCTGGCGCTGGAAAACGGCTGCGACGCCGCGCAGGCGCACACTGCGTATGACGCGCTGCTGGATGCGGTCGAGCACAGCGAGGCGCTCTTCCGCGATCTGTACGAGCAGTCCGCACTCAGCGCAGACGAGCCGGACAGCTATCCGGAGATTCTTGCGCTTTGCGGCGAGGAGCGCCCCGCGCAGCCGGTGCAAAACCTGCGCGACCGCGTCAAGGCCGCACTGATCGGCCGCTTTGCCGGCTGCGTTCTCGGCGCGCCGGTGGAAATGTGGGACCTCTGGAACATGGAAAACATGGCCCACTCCTGCGGGATGGACTTCCCACCGCAGGAATACTGGCACGCCGTGGAGCGTCCCTGGGCACTGGCCTTTGAGCATGACCGCCGGGAGCTGTTTTCCCTTTCCGGCATGAACGGCTGCCCTGTGGACGACGACGTGACATATGTCATTTTGTCCCTGCTCATCATGGAGCGCTACGGCAAGGATTTCACCACCGCGGACGTCGGTGAATACTGGAAAAGCTATCTTCCCATCGCCTGCACGGCGGAGCTGGCGGCGCTGAACAACCTCAAGGCAGGCGTTCCCGCAGAAAGAGCCGCACTGATCGACAACCCCTATGCGCAGTGGATCGGCGCGCTTATCCGTGCGGACGGTTTCGGCTACGCCTGCGCGGGCAATCCCCGAAAGGCTGCCGCCCTCGCCTACCGCGACGCCTATCTGACCCACCGCCGCAACGGCATCTATGGCGAAATGCTCTTCGCCGCCGCGATTGCCGCCGCCTTCACCGTCGATGACGCACTGGAGGCCGTCCGCATCGGTCTGAATGAGATTCCCAAGACCAGCGCGCTCTATCGCGATGTCACCTGGGCGCTGGAAACGGCCCCCACGCTGCGTGACTTCCGCCACGCTCGTCAGCTCGTCGACGAGCATTTCCCCGGCATGAGCTGCGTACACACAAACAACAATGCCTGCCTGATGGTCTTCGCCCTCGCGTTGGGCAAGGGCGACCTGTCGAAAACCATTTCCACCGCCGTCGGCATGGGCCTGGACAACGACTGCACCGCCGCCACCTGCGGCAGCATCACCGGCGCCATCTGCGGCATGGCCGGAGTGGAGGAAAAGTGGTACGCACCCTTCCACGACCGCGTCCGTACCTACATCATCGGCGCAGAGGAGCTGTCGATTGAGGATGTCGCCGATCGCTTCGTCACGCTATACAATACATAAGAAAGGAAGATTTCAATGAAAAGGCTTCTCGCCGCTCTTCTGGCAGTAATCATGATCTTAACGATGCTCTCCTCCGCCGTGTTCGCGGAATCCTCCGTCCGCCCCGCCGTCTGGGTCATGGTCAACGGCAACTATGACTTCTTCGGCGCAGACCTGACCGCCTACAAGGGGCAGGACGACGTCTGGGTTTCCATTCCCATTGACATTGCCAAGCTCAACGGCAATGCCGAAAACTACTTCAGCATCTCCACAAACGTCAACAGCGACGGCAACCGCTCGGACGGCAGCGTTGATCTCTACGCCACGTCCTGCGAAAACGCCTCCGGCAGCTTCCTCAGCCCGGATCGTTGGTTCGGCTCCTACATCGGCTACGGTGACCGTCAGATCAACCTGAAGGTTCAGGTGCTGGACAACGGCAGCTGGCGCACACTCTCCGAGGATGCCGCCTACCGCGCGGACAACTCCACCGTCCTTGGCCAGTACCAGGGCGGCAGCTGGTATAACGCCGCGCGGAATATCACGTTCACCGAGGATCTTTCCGGCTTCTCCCGTGCAAGAATTCTTCTGAATCTGCACGTCGGCAAGGACATTGCACCGCTGAGCAACGACCTGATGTATACCGCACGCGTCCACTTCTGGCATACGGTCGACGCCGCTGCGGAAGAGGGCGGCAGCATCTCCGGCGTGCCCGCCGGTACGGTGGAGGAGGGCACGGAGGTCACCCTCAGCGCACTGGCAGACGAAGGCTACGCCTTTGCCGGTTGGTATGAGGGTGAGGAAAAGGTCAGCTCTAACGCGGCCTATACCTTCTCCGTTCTGCGTTCCGTCAGTCTGACGGCGAAATTCCTGCCGCAGTCGACGCCGGAGCCGGACGCGCTGCTGGACTATACAAAATACAATGTTCAGGCATACACCGCGCCCTTCAACAAGGGAACCGTCGTGTATCAGGAAAGCGCCATGATCGTGGAAAACCAGGACGGCAGCATTCCGGACATTTCCCTGCTGTATCCCATCAGCGAGATCGTCTCCGTCCGCTCCTCCGCGTTGGATGTAGAATATGTCGAAGGTAAGGATTATTCCGTCGTAGACGGAAAGCTGCGCGTGCTCCCCGGCAGCAGCATGCCGAGCCTGCGCTATGACGAGATGTACCCGGACAGCCAGGTCATCGGCAGCTCCTTCGCCACCTCCGACGGCGGCTGGATCTTCTCGCGCGAGGGTCGTACCTTCCACCGGCTGCAAATCTCCGTTACCTACCGCCATGCGGCTTCCGACGCCTACCCCGGCTTTGTTCAGCCCTATAAGGGCACTCTCCTGCCCAAGACCGCAGCCAAGCTTGCCGCGCGCGAGCCGATGAAGATCGCCTTTCTGGGCGACTCCATCACCTACGGTCTGAATGTTTCCGGTCCGATCAATACCGCGCCCTTCGCCCCCTCCTGGGCGAAAATGACCGTAGAGGCGCTGAACACCGTCTACGGACAGAGCGTCACCTTTGAAAACTTCGGCTTCTGCGGCACGACTGCCGCCTGGGGCGTCGAGCAGATGGACGGCACCGTCATTCCCTCCAAGCCTGACCTTCTGGTCGTCGCCTTCGGCATGAACGACGGCGCAGGAAACCTGAGCGCCGCGGAGTTTACGGCAAATCTCTCCGCCATCGTCTCGAAAATGCAGGCGGCAAACCCCGACTGCGAAATTCTCCTGGTCTCCACCACACTGGCAAACCCCGTGATTCCCTCCGCCTCCAAAACGCAGCCCACCTATGAGGCCGCAATGCTGGAGATGGAAAAGCAGGGCGTCGCCGTGGTGCAGATGACCAGCGTTCACCAGAGTCTGCTGAAGTGCAAGAACTTCTATGATATGAGCGGCGGCAATCTCGTGCATCCCAACGACTTCCTCGCACGCTTCTACGCGCAGAGCGTGCTCGCCGCTCTGATTGAGTCTCCCGTCACCGCATCGCCCGACGGCACGGAAAATCAGGAGACGCCCGCGCAGGTTTCCACTTCTATTCCCGCCCGTCCCGAAGCGCCCGAGGCGCCCACGCTTCAGGTTCTTGTCAACGAGAATGTCTGGGCGCAGCAGGAGCTGACCGCTTACCTTGGCCAGGACGACGCCTGGGTAGAGATCCCGCTGGAGCTGAGCTGGCTGCGCAAGGGTGTGAACCAGTTCGTGTTTGACAGCAATGTGAAAAACCCCGCAAACCTGACCACCGGCAGTCTTGACATCTACGCCTCCTCCCCCGCCGCCGGCGCAGAGGACAGCTATGTTTCCACCAACGACATGGTCTACTGGAACGTGATGAATGGCCGCCGACTGAACGTCAAGCTTGAGCTCTTTGACGGCAGCAGCTGGCATGAGGCAGGGCAGTATGCCCTCAACCGCAGCGGCGGCTCCCTCGTCATCGGCAAGTATCTGCCGGACGGCCTGAGCTACCTCTCCGGCCGCAATATCACGGTGGACACGCTCTCCGGCTACACCAAGGCGCGCCTGCTTGTCAATGCGCACGTCGGCGCGGACGTAGGGAGCAGCACGAAGCCCAACCCCGGCGATCTGCCGCAGACCTCCGAGCCGACCCTGCTGGTGCATCTGAACAATGCAGCGCCCGTCGCCGTCTCTCTTGAGGAGCTTAAGGGCAAGGATTCCGTCTGGGTCACCGTTCCGCTGCATGCGGAGGATTTGAAAAACGGTCTCAACAGCGTCGCCGTGGACACGAATGTGGACAACACCACGAATCTCGGCAACACCTCCGTTGACCTCTACTTCACCTCTTCCTCGACCATCCGCGACACCTATCTCTCCACGGACGGAATGAACTCCTGGATTGGCTACACCGACCGGTTTGCAAACATGTATCTCGAGGTGCTTGACCCTGCAACCGGTGAATGGACGGCCATCGGCAAGGAGGTCTTCCGTGAGAATGAAAGCACCGTCATCGGTCAGTTTGTCTACGGCGAAAACGCCACGCCCTACAACATGAAGCGCACCTTCTCCGTCCCGGAGGGATACTCTGAGGTACGCGCAGTAATCCAGCTCCACGTCGGCGCGGCAGCCGCAGGGCGCTATGAGGAAAAGCTCTGCACCGTCGACGTAACGGCGGGCGAGGGCGGCAGCGTCAGCGGCGCGCCGGAGGGTGCCGTCCCCGCCGGAACGGAGCTCACCCTGCACGCGGAGGCGCAGGAAGGCTACGTCTTCGACGGCTGGTATCTGGGCGCGGACAAGGTCAGCGGCGAGGCTGCGTATTCCTTCACCGTGAGCGAGGACATCGCGCTGGAGGCTCGCTTCCGCCGCGATATCACGGAGCCGGAGAAGCCCGACCCCGAAAAACCTGATCCCGAAAAACCCGACCCCGAAAAACCCGACCCCGAAAAACCTGATCCTGAAAAGCCCGAGCCTGAAAAGCCCGAAAAGCCGGATGGGCCGCGCACAGGCGACCGCTTCTCCCCCGCTTTGCTGCTTCTGAGCGGCATGGGACTGCTGTGTGCCGCTGCACTGGCTGCCCTGACTGTCCGCCGGAAGAAATCCGAGCAATAATCAAAATAAGCGCACCGGCCGAGAAATCGGCCGGTGCGCTTTGGTATGCTTTCTAATTATTCTTTTCCAGCAGGCACACGGCGTGGCAGGCAATGCCCTCACCGCTGCCGGTAAAGCCCAGGCCCTCCTCCGTCGTCGCCTTGACGCTGACGCAGGAAAGCTCGACGCCCATCGCACGCGCGAGGTTTTCCCGCATGGCGGGGATGTAATCTCGCAGCTTCGGCCGCTGGGCAAGGACGGTGATATCCGCATTGCCGACGGCATAACCCGCCCTTTGCAGCTCCTGCATCACGCTTTCCAACAGCTTCATGCTGGAAATATTTTTATAGGCCGGGTCGCTGTCCGGGAACAGAACGCCGATGTCCCGCAGCGCCGCAGCGCCAAGAAGCGCGTCCATCAGCGCATGGACAAGCACATCCGCGTCTGAATGGCCGTCCAGGCCGCGCTCGAAGGGGATCTCCACCCCGCCGAGAATGAGCTTTCTGCCCTCCGTCAGGCGGTGGACGTCATAGCCGTGACCGATTCTCATGGTCTTCCTCCGTTTCAGAATGGCCTCCGCCAGCACAAGATCGACCGGCGTGGTGATTTTCAGGTTTTCCTCGCCGCCCTGCGTCAGGTGTACGGGTTCCCCCGCCGCCTCCACCGCAGAGCAGTCGTCCGTCAGAGGGATTCCCGCGTCCAGCGCGGCGCGCAGCGCTTTTTTCAGAAGCGCCGCATCAAACACCTGCGGTGTCTGTACGGCGTAAAGCCTGCTGCGCTCCGGCGTGGAGAGAATCACGCCCTGTGCCGCTTCCTTGATGGTGTCGTGTACCGGCAGCGCGGGAGCCGCAGCGCCGCAGCGCTCCGCCTCCTTTATCGCAGCGTCGATCACCGGAACGGTCACAAGCGGCCGTGCGCCGTCATGCACGGCAGCCAGCTCCGTTCCCTCCGGCAGGGCTTGCAGCCCCGCAAGGACAGACTCCGCCCGGCATGCTCCGCCCGGCACAACCGCATGCAGCTTTTTCACGCCGCCGCAGAGCGCAGAAACCTCCGCAACAAGCTCTTTGCGTGTCACGATCACGAGGCTGTCCACGCGACCGCTTTCCGCCAGCGCCCGCGCCGTGCGCAGCACCACCGACACGCCCGCAAGGGGCGCAAGCATTTTGTCTATTCCCTGCATCCGCGCGGCAGTCCCCGCCGCAACGATCACCGCAGCACAGTTCTTTCTCATTTTACAGCTCCATTACCGTTTTCTTGAATTCCGCGCCGCGCACCATAAAATTCTTGAACTTGTCAAAGGCCGCGCTGGCCGGAGACAAGAGCACCACATCTCCCGGGAGGGCGCGCGCCGCCGCCGTGCGAATGGCCTCATAAAAATCCTCAATACGCAGAATTTCCGGAGGATTTTCCACACCCTCCGCTGCTTTTGCGATTTTTTCTCCGGTCGCGCCGGTACAGATCAGCAGCTTTACATGCGCCTCGATCTCCGGCCCCAGGACGTCATAGGGAATGTGCTTGTCATAGCCGCCCGCAATCAGAATGACCTTCTGACGGAAGCTGCGCAGGCCGGCGATCGTCCGGCTGGGAGAAGAAGCGATAGAATCATTATAATATGACACACCATCCCTGACGCGCACGAGCTCGATGCGGTGCTCCACCCCGCCGAAGTGCTTTGCCACATAGCGAATATCCTCATCAGATACCAGCCCATCCACGGCCAGAATCGCAGCCATGTAATTTTCCACATTGTGCAGACCGGGGATCAGGATATCCTCCCGGCGCAGGAGCGCCTCGCCGTTCCTCCAGACTATGTCGTTTTCAAAATACACGTCAGCCTTTTCACGGCGGGAGAACCACCTGACGCTCCCCTTCGCCTCCGGCGCAAAGCTCGCCGTAATCGCATTGTCGCGGTTGAGAATCAGCGTGTCGCCCGCGCTCTGGCGCAGGAAGATGTTTTTCTTTGCATTGACATATTCCGCCATGTCCTTGTGCATATCCAGATGGTTTGGCGCGAGATTTGTCACGACCGCCGTGTGGCAGCTGTGGTGCAGGTCCATCAGCTGGAAGGAGCTCAGCTCCAGAACGACCTTGTCCTCCGGGCGAATCTCCTCCGCCTTGTCCAAAAGCGGCGTGCCGATGTTGCCGCCGACCCAGACGCGGTGGCCCGCATGGCGCAGCAGCTCGGCAATCAGCGTCGTGGTCGTCGTCTTGCCGTCCGAGCCGGTCACGCCGATGATCGGGCAGGGACAGACCTCAAAGAACGCCTCCATTTCGGAGGTAATCTTCGTCCCGGCGGCACGCAGGGCAGACAGCTCCGGCTTTTCTGGGTGCAGGCCCGGTGTGCGGAAGGCGATGTCGCCGGAGATGCCCGTCAGATACGTCTCGCCCAGGTGGAGCTTTGCGCCCATACGCTCGAGCTCCAGCACCTCGGCATCCAGCCTCTCCCGCGGCGTTTTGTCGCAGCCGGTCACATCGATTCCATATTGCAGCAGCAGGCGAACCAGCGGACGGTTGCTCACGCCAAGGCCGAGCACCAGCGCTTTCTTCCCGCGCAGATTTTCAAAATATTCGTGGAGTGTCACAAAAAGCCCCTCTTTCCCCGCGGTCTTGCCCCGCGGAACATGGATATTATACCCTGCGCAAAGAAATTTTGCAATCCGTTTGACAAGCGCCGCGAAATAAAGTACAATATTCAGGCAACCGGGACGGACAGCCGCGTGACCGGGCCGAAAGGCTCTCTCATGAGGAAAGTCCGGGCTCCACAGGGCAAGAATAACGGGTAACGCCCGCCGAAGGCGACTTCAGGAAAAGTGCAA
>CAKTVG010000027.1 GCA_934622035.1 uncultured Oscillospiraceae bacterium | reverse complement strand
AGGCGAGGTAAGAGCTCACCCGCCGCATGGGAACATCGCGGCGCTGTAAACTCTATTCGGAGCAACACCGTGGAGGAGACATTGGCCTGCCCGGCCGTCTCCGAGGAGGTGGCTTGAGCGTACCGGCAACGGTGCGTCGAGATAGATGGCTGTCGATTACAGAACCCGGCTTATAGTCCCGATCGCAAAAGAACAAGCTGTTTCTTACGAAACAGCTTGTTCTTTTTACTGTCGCCGTCCGGTTGGAGTGGCGATGCTTTATTTTGCAATTTTTCGATAAATCCAGCCGGTAAGCCAGTGGAGGAAGGCGATTACGCCGAAGAGGATGCCCATTGCAGGCAGAAACAGCAGGAGCAGATTGCCGTTGTCCATATTCGAGCCGATGATGTTCGTCAGCTCCATCACGGCGGTAATCCCGCCGAAGGTCAGCGAGGCAAAGCGGTAGATGGCCGCACAGGAATCCTTGGCCATTTTATCGCCGCTCTTGCGGGCAAAGCAGCCTGCCGTGATGGCATATGCCAGCTTCGGAAGCCAGATCAGAACGAACAGCAGGAAGGAATCGTTGGCTTCCTCTCCTGCGGACGGGTCGGTGTAGAGCGCGAAGCAGGCCTCCAGCACAAGGAAGAGGACAGACGTTGCAATGATCATCTTTGTCTTCAGCTTGCGCTGCGGCGGCGTGTCCGTGCGCTTTCTGCGGAAGGCGATCATGCAGATCGCCGTGACCACCGGGCACAGGCCCGCGCAGACAACGCTGCGAATGATCTGCACGGACTCGGCGCCATGCTGCTTCAGGTACAGCAGTCCAAAAATGGGCACCAGCATCAGCAAAAACAGAGGAATGCTGAAAATGGTCAGCAGCGCGCCGCCGCCCGCGCTTTCCGAGGAATAGACCGCCGGCGAATAGCCAGAGGAAGCGGGCGCTCCATTCCCGGTGCGCGGCGCCGTATTCTCGGTTTTCGTGTAGGAATTTCCCCAAAAGTCACGTTCAGCCGTGCTTTTTCCGATTTTCTGCCCGTCCTTGTCGGTGTGAACGGCAGTCCTGTTCCCGAAAAAGTCGGTGGTTTCATAGGTCTTTCCCGCATAGCCGCCGTCGCGGTCATAATGCTTGACGCTCTCGCCGCCGAAAAAATCCGTGCTCTTCATGCTCTCGCCGATTTTGATTCCGTCGCGATCATAGTGCACAATGCGCTTGCCCCCGAAGAAATCCGTTTCTTCGCAGGTTTCTCCGATTTTGATGCCGTTGTCGTCATAATGGACGATTTTTTCGTTGCCGAAAATATCGGTTTCCTTCTGGCTCTTCATGCGCTCTCCCCCCGCCGTCTCTTACATTTTTTCGATCTGCTCGAGCAGGATCTTCTCCGCATAGCCGCAGGAGCGGGCGACGGAGCCGGACTCAAAGGGGTTGGAGACATTGGCATAGCGCAGCGTCTCCAGATAGCTGCGGCTGCCGCCGGTCTTGCAGAGCTTGAGATAGTCCTGCCAGGCCGCTTCCTTGTTTTCAGCGTACTTCTTCTTGAACTCCATCGCGCCCATGGTCGTGAGCGTGTAGTTGATGTAGTAGAAGGGATAGAGGTAGATGTGCAGCTTGTGGTACCAGTAGCCGCCGCGCTCCATAAAGGCGTCGCTGTCGTACTTGCGCCACGGCATGTACTTCTCCTCCAGCAGGTGCCACTGATAGGTTCTCTCCTTGGGCGTCAGCTCGGGATGCGCGTAGCAAATGTGCTGGAACTCGTCCACGGCCACCCCAAAGGGCACGAAGGTGATGGCCTCCTGCAAATGCGCAAAGCGGAACTTATCCGCCTGGTCGCCGAAGAACCACTCGGCATAGGGGTAGGCAAACTGCTCCATGGACATGGAATGGATCTCCGCGATGTCCGTGGATTCGCTGTAGTAATCCGAAATAGGCTGGCTGCGCATGGCCATATAGCCCGCAAAGGCGTGGCCCAGCTCGTGCGTCAGCACCTGCATGTCAAAAATCGTATGGTTGAAGCAGGAGAAGACAAAGGGCGCTTTCAGGCTCGGCAGGCTCGTCATATAGCCCGTGGAGGCCTTGCCGGGCTTGTTCTGCAGGTCCATCAGCTCGTGATCGATCATAAAATCGATGAATTCGCCGGTCTCCGGGCTGATCTCGTGATACATCTTCTGGGCGGTTTTGACCATGAATTCGTCGTCGCCCGCAGGCTCGGCGTTGCCGTCCGGGAACACCATCTTCTCATCGTACCACATGACATGATCGATGCCGAGGCGCTTGGCCTGTGCGTCATAGAGCTTCTGGCACAGCGGCACAAGGACCTCGCGCACCTGCTCGCGGAAGGACGCGACCTCTTTTTCGCCGTAATCCGTGCGGCCCTGCTCGAGATAGCCGACGGGAATGTAATTTTCGTAGCCGAGGTTTTTGCCCATCTGATTGCGGATGCGAATCAGCTCGTCCCAAATCTCTTCCAGACGCGGCTCGTTGTCCTCGTAGAACTTGGCGTATGCCTTGACCGCGGCGGCGCGCATCGCTCGGTCGGGGTGCTCAAAGTACTTCTGCACGCCGTAGAGGTTCAGCGTCTTGCCGTCGAAGGGAATTTCCGCCGTGGCCATGATCTTCTGATATTCGTTTGTCAGGCGGCTCTCCTGCTGACGCAGGGGGATATTGGCCTCGCAGAAGAGCTTCTTCTGCAAATCCATGGAGACGAAATACTGCTTGCCGAATTCCTTCTCAATCTCCGGGCGGAAGGGACTGGTTGCAATCGCCTCGCTGAGCGCGACCTCCTCACCGCCGAGGGTCGGCAGCGTGTCTTGCAGATAGTTGATCTCCGCTTCGTAAAATTCGTCGCGGGTGTCCAGCGTGTGGCGGACATGCGCGATCGTATACTGCGTGAAAAGCGCGCAGTTTTCGCGGTCCATCTCAAAAATCAGCGCGCGCAGCGCCTCGTAGCTCTGCGCCTGCTCAGCCGCGTTTTTCCACTCGCCCAGCTTTGCGCGGTGCGCCTCCAGATCGGGGCGCTTGTACTCCAAGGTTGAAAATTTGAAGTTTTCCATAACGTTCTCCTTTCAAATCAGTTCAAAATGCCGTAGCGCCGTGGCAATCCCGTCCTGCATGGCATCGTCCGTGACATAGTTTGCAGCCGCCTTCACGTCATCCGCGGCGTTGCCCATGGCGACGCCCGTTCCGACGGCGCGCAGCATGGTGACGTCATTTTCCGAATCGCCGAAAGCCATGGCCTCGTCCGTTGTAACGCCATAACGGCGCAGCAGCTCGTGCACGGCGTTGTCCTTGCCGCCGTCGAGCGTGATGAAATCGTGACCGAGGCCGCACCATTGGGTCGTCATGCTGTGCGGCGCAAGACTGACCGGCTCGTGCAGCTCCTCGGATTCGCCGAAGAGCACCAGCTTATAGACCGGCTTTTTGTTCATCTCCCGCAGGTCGCCCTCAGGAACGATGTTCAGGAAATTCTCACCCATCGCCGTAACCAGCTCCGGCGTCACACGGTTGATGAGCGTCTCATCCGCGCCGGCCAGCCAGCAGGTCTTGCCGCGCCGGTCGGACCAGTCGATGAGCGCCTCGACATCGTTCGGGTCAAGCGGCTTGCCGTAAATCAGATTCCACTCGGAATCATAGGCATCCTGCCCGTTGTCCGTCAGATAGGCGTCAAAATACACGCCGTCGAGCATGCCGGTTCTCTGAATCTCAAAGCGGGAACGGCCGGAGGCGACAATAAGACGGATTCCCTTTTCATGCAGCTGTGCCAGCGCCTGCTTCGTCGAGGGCAGGCAGGAGGTTCTGCCAAAGGGCACCAGCGTGCCGTCGATGTCGAAGAATATGGCCCTGACCGCGGGCTTTACAGCCTGCTGCGGCACGGTAGTTTTCTTCCAGTACCTGCGCCGGGCAATGATGCGCTCAGTAATGCCGACTCCGGCAATGAGAGCCGCGATGCCAAGCTCCGGAAGCCAGCCGCTCAGCGCAAGCGAAAAGCCCCAGGCATTGTAGCCCAGCATCAGTGCAAGCGTCACAAACAGCGTCTGCCCAAGGGAGGCCGTGATATGCTCACTTTGCAGCACCTCACGCAGCTCGAGGGCGATCGAAAAATACGCGCCGAGCAGCAGCGCAAGCAGAGAAAACACAATTGCCGGCGCAATGGCCTTATAGCTTGCCTGCCTGCCGGAAAACAGGCTGTAGCCCGAAAAGGAGGCCACTGCCGCCAGCGCGCCTGCCGGCCACGCATAGAAGCCCTCCACGGAAAAAAGGACGTAGAGCAGCGTTCCGCTCAGGGAAAACAAAAAGGCCCCCAGAATCCCAAGCAGCACGCGCTCGCGTGTTTTTTTCGTTTCTTTCATTTTTCTCTCTCTTTCTTTGCCTTACAGCGCCAGGATTTCGATCTGATCTCCGGCGGCGGTCAGGCGGATCTGCGAAACGGGATGCTCATAGCTATCGATGATACGCTCGGCCACGCCGTCTTCGATGTCTCTTTGAATCGTGCGGCGCAGGTTGCGCGCACCATAGGTGACAGAATAGGACTTTCTGACCAGATAATCGATCACACTGTCCTCCCAGTGCAGGGAAATGCCGTGCTCCGTCAGAGAGTCCGCCAGCTCATGCAGCATGATGTCCGCGATGCCGCGGAAATTCTCCTCCGTCAGGCGGTTGAAGCAGATGACCTCGTCCACACGGTTGAGAAACTCCGGCCGCAGGAACTCGGAAAGCGCCTTCATTGCCTTCTCCTTTGTCTGCTCGGAAACCGTCCGGCCGAAGCCGACGGAGCCGTCACGGCGGTCGGAACCGGCATTGGAGGTCATGACGATCACGGTGTTTTCAAAATTGACCACGCGGCCCTGCGCGTCCGTAATTCTGCCGTCGTCCAGAATTTGCAGCAGGACGTTCAGCACATCCGGATGCGCCTTTTCCAGCTCGTCAAAAAGAATGACGGAATAGGGCTTGCGCCGGATCTTTTCGGTCAGCTGCCCCGCCTCATCATAGCCGACATAGCCGGGAGGCGAGCCAATGAGCTTAGAAACGGAGTGCCGCTCCATATATTCCGACATATCCAGCCGGACCAGAGAGTCCACGGAATCGAACAGATCGTCCGCCAGACATTTCACAAGCTCCGTCTTGCCGACGCCGGTGGAGCCGACGAAGATAAAGGAAACCGGATGCTTTTTCACGGAGATGCCCACGCGGTTGCGGCGGATGGCGGCGGCGACCGCCTTGATCGCCTCGTCCTGGCCGACAATGCGCTTTTTCAGCCGCTCCTCCAGGGAGCGCAGCTGTTCATACTCCTGCGCGCGGATTTTGCTCGCCGGGATTTTCGTCCAAAGCTCGATAATGCGGGCAAGATTTTCCATCGTCAGTACCGGCACGGGCTTCGCCTCCAGCTCTGCGATTTCGGAATCCAGGCGGCAGACCTGGCTGCGCAAGGTGGCAAGGCGCTCGAAGTTCTCCTGCTCGGTGTCCTCGGTGAGCATTTTGATCTCGAGCTGGTAGTCGTCGCGCTCCTTGCGCTTCTCGGCCAGATCGGAGATCTGCTTGCTGTGCAGGTTCAGGTCGGAGCAGGCCTCGTCCAGAAGGTCGATGGCCTTGTCCGGAAGATAACGGTCGGTGATATAGCGTTCGGAGAGGACAACCGCCTGCCGGGCGATTTCCGGCGGGATGCGCACGCCGTGGAACAGCTCATAGTACCGCGACACGCCGCGCAAAATCTCCACCGCCTCGTCGATGCTCGGCTCGGCGACGGTGACCGGCTGGAAACGGCGCTCCAGTGCGGCATCCTTCTCGATATACTTGCGGTATTCGGCAAAGGTCGTCGCGCCGATGACCTGAATCTCCCCGCGGGAAAGCGCCGGCTTGAGGATGTTCGCCGCGCTCATGGAGCCCTCGGCGTCCCCTGCGCCGACGAGATTATGCACCTCATCAATGACCAGAATGATGTTGCCGCAGGCCTTGATTTCCGTAATCAGACTCTTCATGCGGCCCTCAAACTGTCCGCGGAACTGCGTCCCCGCGACCAGTGAGGTCAGATCGAGCAGATAGACCTCCTTGTCACGCAGCTTGAAGGGCACATTCCCCTCGGCAATTCGCTGCGCCAGGCCCTCGGCAATGGCCGTCTTGCCGACGCCCGGCTCACCGATCAGGCAAGGGTTGTTCTTCTGGCGGCGGTTGAGGATCTGCACCACGCGCTCCGTCTCGACCTCGCGGCCGATCACCTTATCCAGCTCGTGATTTCTGGCCTTTGCCGTCAGGTTCTGGCAGTAGGTGTCCAAAAACTTGTGCTTTTTGGTTTTTTCGCTCTTCGGCTGTTTCTCCTTCGGCTCCTCCTTGGGCGCGATCTCGTTCTGCCCGCCAAAAAGGCGGTTCATATGCGGGAACGTCGCCGTGCGGCTGCCGATGTCGTCCTCGTCCTCGGTCTCCTCGGGCTGCATCATGGACATCATCTCTCCGTTCAGGGTGTCGAGATCCTCGTCGGTGATGCCCATGCGCTCGACGATTTCATCCACCTGCTTGATGCCCATTTCCTTGGCGCACTTGAGGCAGAGGCCTTCGTTGGTGGTCTTGCCGTTCTCCACCTTCGTTATAAAAATCACAGCGAGATTCTTTTTGCATCTGCTGCACAATGTCGGTTTCATAGTTTCACTCCTTTTCTCCGCAAGGATAACACACCCGCGGCAAAAAATCGATCTGGTTATGGGATATACAGCTCCGCTTCACCGGAACCGGCAAGCAGGGCCGTGCCGTCACGGCGGGCAAAGGCACGGAGCCAGCCGCCGTTTTCGCAGGAGAACTGCTCCTCCAGCTGCATATTGTAAATGGTCATTGTTTGGGGTGTAAGAACTGCAAGATACTCCCCCGCCGCACTCAGATGCTCCGGCGCATCGCTCAGGGAAAGCTGCGCCCGCGCCGTTCCGTCCTGCGACAGAACAACCAGCGCATAGCGGCTGCCCGCCTGATGGCGGTCGAGCGTCAGGGCGACGCAGCTTCCGCCCATAGTGTAGCCGAGAAGATCCGCGCCGTCATAGTCATATTCACCGAGCAGCGTTCCGTCCGTCCGGAAAAAGACGGCGCTCCGGCTGCCGACGGCGCACACTGTGCTGCCGTCCAAAAACTTCATGTCATAAATGATCTGCCCGCCAAAGCTGAGCTCTGCCGCCTCGTCTTCGGAATTCGTCCGAAAGAGCTTCACGCCGGAGGAAAAGGCAATGTCCTGCTGCCCCAGCGTCGCCAGCGCCAGCCAGCCGCCGTCCGGAGAGAGGGCGCAGACGTTGAGATAGGTCGTCTTCGAGGTGCGGCGGTAGAGCAGCGCGCCGTTTGCGTCATAGACCTCCGCCACGGCGCGGGCATCGTCCGCCGTGGACAGAACCGCCAAGGCGCCGTTTTCTGCCAAGCAGGCATCGAGAAGCTGTCCCGTCACCGTGCCGCTCTGCGTCAGCTTGCCCCTGGCGCTCATTACGCCGAAGAAGCTGCCGCCGACATCATAGAGCAGCAGCGCATCCGGCGTTCCCTCGATCGCGGGTGCCGTCAGCTCCGCCTGATGCTTTCCAAGCTGGCTGCCGCTCTCGGAAAAGAGCGTCACGCCGCTGTGCGAGGCAATTGCCAGGCCGCCGCAGGCGGGGACGTAGGCCGTCACGCCGTAGCTTTCATAGGTGATCCTGCTCTCCGTGTCCGTCCCGATATAGCGAAGGGAGCGCACCATGCCGTCGAGCAGCGTTGTCTGCGTGGTCAGGTATGCCAGCAGAATTGCGAGGACGAGCAGCGCTACCGCGGCAAAAATCAGCCAGCGCCGCAGCGGATGCCGTTTCTTCTCCGGCTCCTCCGGCACGGGTACAATAAAATCAGAATCCCGCTCCTGCATGGAACTGCACCTCCCCATCGTCATACCAGAGCTGCGTCATATACAGCCCGCCGGGCGGCACCGTCGGCCCTGCCGCTGTTCTGTCTCCGGCGCGCAGAATTTCGCCGATGGCCTCGGGGCTGAGCTTTCCCTCCGCCGCATAGACGACCGTGCCGACCATGGCGCGCGCCATGTTATACAAAAAGCCGTTGGCGCAGACGCGCAGCAGAAGGATTCTCCCCCGGCGCTCTACGTCAAAATGATACACCGTCCGCACGGTGGATTTTACATCCGTTCCAACAGAGCGCACGGCGGCAAAATCGTGCGTTCCGACAAACTGCGCCGCCGCCCGCTGCATCACACCTTCGTCGAGCTGCCGCGGATAGAACCACGCGCGGTTGACATAAAACGGGTCGCGCAGATGAGAATTGTAGATCTGATAAGTATACTCCTTTTTCACGCAGGAGCCGATGGCATTGAAGCACTCCGGCATCTTCTGCGCTGCGGACACGACAATGTCCGGCGGGAGCTGGCTGTTGATGGCATAGGGAATGCGGTCGCAGGGAATCCGCGCCTCCGTGCGAAAATTGGCGACATAGACGCGCGCATGCACGCCCGCGTCCGTACGGCCGCAGCCGGTCATGTGGACCTTATGCCCCACGACCCGCGCCGCCGCTTCCTCAAGCGTCTGCGCAACGGTGCGTTCCGTTTTCTGCACCTGCCAGCCGTGATAGGCCGAGCCGTCGTAGCTCAGCGTCAGCGCGATATTCCGCATACAATTCCCTCCTCTATCCTTTTTTCATAATCATAATCCGAAGCAGCGCAGCGCAATGATGCCGCCCAGCAGCGCCGCACCCAGCAGGAAGGTTAGCGCGTCGCGGGTGTGATAGCGCAGCTGCTTGAGCTTCGTTCTCCCCTCGCCGCCGTGGTAGCAGCGGCACTCCATTGCCGTCGCCAGCTCATCGGCGCGGCGGAAGGCGCTGACAAACAGCGGCACCAGAATGGGAATGAGCGCCTTGGCGCGGCGGAAAAGGTTCCCCGTTTCAAAATCCGCGCCGCGCGCCTTCTGGGCGGAGATGATCTTGTCCGTTTCTTCGATCAGTGTTGGGATAAAGCGCAGCGCAATGGACATCATCATCGCCAGCTCGTGCACCGGGAAGCGCAGCTTCTTCAGGGGGCTGAGCAACGATTCCAGACCGTCCGTCAGGGCGATGGGCGAGGTGGTGTAGGTCAGCAGGAAGGTCCCGGAGACCAGCATCATGATGCGCAGCACCAGAAAAACCGCCTGTACCACACCCTCGCGGGTAATGCGGAAAATCCAGAAGTGCACCAGCTCCTCGCCGTCGGTGTAAAACAGATTGATAAATGCGGTGAAAATGATGATGATCAGCAGCGGCTTCAGGCCCTTGAACAGCGCCTTCGGCTTGATGCGGGAGAGCACCACGGCCGTGACCAGAAAAGCCAGCATCACGCCGTAGGAAATCCACCACTTTGCCAGAAACAGGGCGACAATGTACACGATCACCATCAAAAGCTTCGTGCGCGGGTCGAGCCGGTGCACGACCGTGTTTCCGGGGAAATACTGTCCGAGGGTAATGTCCTTAAGCATCGGCGCGGCCTCCCTTCAGAGCAAGCAGCTGTGCCAGCGCCTGCGGCACGGTGTACACCGAGGTGTCCACGGGCAGGCCCAGCTCGTGCAGCCGCAGGAAAAGCTCCGTCATCTGCGGAACGGAAAGGCCGATCTCCCGCAGGCGTGCGGCATGGGCAAAAACCTCACGCGGCGGCGCGCACATCTCCACCCTGCCCTCATTGAGGACAAGCAGACGGTCTGCCATCCGCGCGGCATCGTCCATGGAGTGGCTGACCATCAGAATGGTCGCGCCCGTGCTCTTTCGATAATTCTCAATATTCTCCAGAATTCCCGCACAGCCCGCGGGATCCAGCCCGGCCGTCGGCTCATCGAAGACGACGATCTCCGGCTCCATGGCGATTACGCCCGCAATGGCAACGCGCCGCTTCTGGCCGCCGGAAAGGTCAAAGGGAGACTTCTCCAGCACCGACTCCGGCACGCCCGCAAACTGTGCCGCGCGCAGGACGCGCCGGCGGATCTCCTCCTCCGTCAGGCCCATATTCTTCGGCCCGAAAGCGATATCGCGGTAGACCGTTTCCTCAAAAAGCTGGTATTCCGGATACTGAAAGACCAACCCAACGCGGAATCTTGCCGCGCGGGTGGTCTTTTTATCCTTCCAAATGCTCTCGCCGTGGAGCAGCACCTCGCCGGAGGTGGGCTTGAGCAGCCCGTTGAGGTGCTGGATCAGGGTGGATTTTCCCGAGCCGGTGTGGCCGATGATCGCCAGAAGCTCGCCCTGCTCCACGGAAAAGCTCATATTCTCGATTGCGGTATGCTCAAAGGGCGTACCGGCGCTATAGACATGGGTGAGGTCTCTGACCTCGATTGCTGCTGCCAAAGTGTTCTTTCCTCCGATTCTTCGGGTCAGGTCTTCTCCTGAAAGCAACGGAAAAGTACCTGCGCACATTCCTCCGTGGAAAGCGCGTCGAGCGGCAGGTGAAAACCCGCCTGGTTCAGGTCGTTCAGCAGCTCCGTCGTCGCCGGTACGGTCAGGCCCGCCGATTTCAGCAGATCGATCTGCGTAAAAACCTGCTTGGGTGTCCCGTCCGCGAGGATGCTGCCGCCGTCCATGACGATCACGCGCTGCGCACGGATCGCCTCTGTCATATGGTGTGTGATCAGAACGACCGTGATGCCGCGCTCGCGGTTGAGCCGTTCAATGGTGGAAATGACCTCCCGCCTGCCCTGCGGATCCAGCATGGCCGTCGGCTCGTCAAGCACGATGCACTCCGGCTGCATGGCGATCACGCCCGCAATGGCGATGCGCTGCTTCTGTCCGCCGGAGAGGAGGTGCGGCGCGTGCTTGCGGTATTCATACATGCCAACCTGCTTCAGCGCCTCGTCCACGCGCCGCCGGATCTCCTCCGACGGCACGCCAAGATTCTCCGGGGCAAAGGCCACGTCCTCCTCCACCACGTTGGCAACGATCTGGTTGTCCGGGTTCTGGAACACCATGCCGACCGTGCGGCGGATCTCCAGCAGCAGGTTCTCGTCCCGCGTGTCCATGCCGTAGACCGTCACGCTGCCGCCCTCCGGCAGAAGAACGGCGTTCATATGCTTGGCCAGGGTCGATTTCCCGCAGCCGTTCCGTCCGAGGACAGCCACAAAGCTTCCCTTTTCAATGGTCAGGGAGAGGTCGGAAAAAACGGGAATCGCCGCGCCTCCCGTCTGTGCCGGATAGGAAAAGCGCAGGTCCTTTGTGATAATTGCTTCGCTCATGCAGTTCCTTTCAATCTCCGGCGATCCAGCGTCCGGTCGCGCCGCAGGGCAGAACCAGTCCGGAATTTGTCACGGGCAGCCCCAGCTCCTCCGACTCGGTGTGTCCGCCGAAGCGCGGGGTAATCAGGGTGTCCAGCAGGCAGGTCAGCACGGAGGGCGCCAGCCCGGTTGTGTAAGAATTAATAATAAAGAAGACGGGATTCTCCGACAGAACGCCGCAGACCAGCTTCAAAAAGGGATACAGATCCTTCTCCAGCTTCCAGATTTCGCCCGAGGGGCCGCGCCCATAGGACGGCGGATCCATAATCACCGCGTCATAGCGGCGGCCGCGCTTGATCTCGCGCTCGACGAACTTGGCGCAATCGTCCACGATCCAGCGGATGGGTGCTTCGCTCAGTCCGGAGGAGGCGGCGTTTTCCTTTGCCCAGGCGACCATGCCCTTCGCCGCATCCACATGGCACACCGACGCGCCCGCCGCAGCGGCGGCAAGCGTTGCGCCGCCGGTGTAGGCGAAGAGATTCAGCACGCTGACCGGACGCCCGGCGGTGCGAATCGCAGTGTCAATAAAGTCCCAGTTCGCCGCCTGCTCCGGGAAAACGCCCGTGTGCTTGAAATTCATGGGCTTGACGTTGAAGGTCAGCTCACGGTAGTGAATCTGCCAGCGCTCGGGGAGCTTATTGCGCGACCACTGCCCGCCGCCCGTGGAGGAGCGGGCGTAGCGCGCGTCATATTCCCGCCAGCGGCGGTCGGTCTTTGGGGTAAACCAGATGACTTGCGGGTCCGGGCGCACGAGAAAGTACCTTCCCCAGCGCTCCAGCTTTTCCCCGTCGGAGGTGTCAAGCACCTCATAGTCTTTCCATTGATCCGCTTTCCACATGCTATTTTCCTCTTAATGCCAGGGAATCACCGGCGTGACCGGCGTCGTCGGCTCGGTCGGGTCCGTCGGCTTGGACGGCTCGCTGGGCTTGGTGTTGTCCTTCGTATGCAGCTTGCAGACGGCGTCCTCGTCCTCGGGATTGTAGACAAAGTCCGCGTCCTTGTTGACCTTCCAGTCCTCGTTGTAAATCAGTTTGCCGACCTCGGTGATGGTATTGCCCTCGGCGAGGTAGCAGTATTCGTTGGCGATCTTTCCGCTTTCCTCGCAGATGCTCACAAGCGTATGGCAAGTGCACTTTGCCGTAGGCGCATCGGAATAGAAGAGCTTGATTTTCGTCACGCGGTTCTGATTGTTCTCACGGACGTCCTTTGCGCAGGCCTCGTCGGCAAGCTGGCCGCAGTCGGCGCAAATCTCATAGGTGCCGACGCCGTCCGGCTGGTAGAAGCCGTAGTTGTCCAGGCCCTCGTGCAGCGGCTGCATGACCTTTTTCCACAGCACAACGGCGGGGTTGGTATAGGAGCCGCTCAGGATGACCTGCTCCGGCTCGTCATAGCCGCACCAGACCGCAGCGGTGTAATAATGCGTATAGCCGACGAACCAGCGGTCCTGGTTGGACGTGGTCGTGCCGGTCTTGCCGGCGACGGTAACGCCGCTCATCGCGGCAGAGCCGCCGGTGCCGACCTGAACGGCAGCCTCGAGCATATAGTTAATATAGTAGTTTGCCTTTTCGCCGAGGGCGGTGTGGCTCTCCTGCGAATTTTCAAGAATGGTGTTGCCGTTCTGGTCGACGACCTTGGTATACACGCGCGCCTCGCGGAACACACCGCCGTTCGGGAAGGTTGCAAAGGCCTGCGCCATTTCCTTGACGGAGACGCCGTGCGTCTGCTGGCCGAGCGCCAGAGGCGCATAGTCGATGTCGGAGAAGGTGCGGCCGCCGATGGTTTCTTCCGTCACCAGGGAGGTGATGCCCATCTTCTCGGTCAGGAAGCTGAAGCTGTTCTGAAGCCCGAGGTCATAGAGCGTCTTGGCGGAGATCGTGTTCAGAGAGCGCGTCAGGCCGTACATGACGGTGCACAGGCCGCCATAGGTACGTGAGTCGTTGAGCGGCCAGTTGCGGTCGTCATACATGGAGGAATCCTCATAGACCGTGGCCGGCGTGACGATACCCGCCTCCAGCGCCGGGGCGTAAACCGCGATGGGCTTGAAGGAGGAGCCGGTCGGAAGCAAGCTCATGGTCGCACGGTTGTGCGTCAGGCTGCCTTCCTTTTCTCCGACGCCGCCCGCCATGGCGACGATATCGCCCGTCTCATTGTCAATCAGGACAATGGCGGATTGCAGCTGCTGCAGGCTGACGGTATTCGGCACGTTTTCCAGATTCTCATAGACCTGATCAACGATTGCCTGCGCCTTGGGGTCATAATTGCAATAAATCTTATAGCCGCCGGTCATCAGCTTCATCGCCGCGGCCTTTTCGCTGTAGCCGTACTTCTCGCACAGATCCGCCAGCACGTTATTATACACCGCGTCGACGTACCAGGAGTAGTAGTGGCTGTCGCTGATGGAGTAGTTTGCCGTTTCGCATTCCGGGCAGTAGTAGACGCCGTCGTCGCCCTTAACGTAGTCGTCCTTCACGCCCTCAAAGCCGCACTCGGCGCAGGTGTAGGTATCCTCGTCATAGGTGCCGTTGTGGAAGAACATTTCCTCGCTCGTTGCGGCGTCATAGGCCTCCTCGGTGAGGATATAGCCCTGATCGTACATTTCCTTGAGGATCGTGAGCTGGCGCTTGCGGTTGTTCTTCTCACTGATATAGGGATCATAGAGGGAGGGGTTGTTGGTGATACCGATGAGCGCCGCGCACTCGGCGGTGGACAGCTCGGAGACGTCCTTGCCAAAGTACACGCGCGCCGCGCTCTGCACACCGTAGCAGCCCTCGCCGAGGTAAATCGTGTTGAGGTACCACTCCATAATTTCGTTTTTGGTGTACATTTTTTCCGCGGCCAGCGCACAGAAGATCTCCTGCACCTTACGGTTGACCGTCACGTCGTCGTCATGGGTCAGGTTTTTGATGAGCTGCTGCGTGATGGTTGATGCGCCGTAGGAGGAATCGCCGCCGGCGAAGTTGGCAATGGCGGAGAGCGTTCTCAGCCAGTCCACGCCGTGGTGCTCCGGGAAGCGCTTATCCTCGATGGCGATCGTCGCATTGATCATGTCCTGCGGAATTTTGTCATAGGACACCCAGACACGGTTTTCCGTCGTCTGAAGCTGCTGAAGCTCTCGCTCCTCGCCCGTGTCGGGATCGATATAATAGATGAACGAGGTCTGCGCCAGAGAGACATTGTCCAGCTCCAGCGAGTTTGCCTTTTCTTCCGCAGCGGGGATGACGTCGGTTTTCAGATAATCCTTCAGCTTTGCCGCGAAGATGAAGCCCGCCACAGCGCAGACCAGGATCACCGTTCCGAGCAGGCCGAGCACAAAGAGGATCAGCTTGCCTATTACGTCCAGGACGACCCGGCCGATTCGCCAGGCGATATGCAGCTGCTTCTCTTGTCTTTTCTCTTTTGCCATGTGTTACCTCCATGTATTCAAAGCGTCGCCCGGCAAACTGCGCGGGCATACCTGTCCAGTTTACTTTATTTTATTTATTATAGCACGCCTGTCAATCTTCTGCTGCGTCTTCACAGATATTTTACTATTTTTCTTTTTCCGGGGCAAGCTAGGCCGGGAGGGATATGCTATGCGGCGAAAAATCCTCGTTCTTCTGCTGCTTGTCCGGCTGCTGTGCCCGGCAGTCCTCGCGGCGGAATACTACCTCGTCGAGCGCGGCGGAATGGTCGCCGCCGTCACGGCCGCCGGTGAGCTTTACTGCCTCACAGACACGCCCGTGTCCGCGCTTCTTCCCGCCGACCGGCTGCTTTTGCAGGAGGGCCTTGCCTGCGAAAACCGCGCCGCTCTGGACCGCGCGCTGGAAAATTTCTGTTCCTGAACGCCGCCGCGGCGTTTTTCTCTTGATTTTCCGCGCCGGGGAGGTTACAATAGAGGCAGATAACACAAAGGAGGACGTCCAAGTGGATCAGGAATACAATGTGATTTCCATCACGGACGAGGACGGCGTCGAATATGAGCTGGAGATTCTCTCCACCGTCACCTACAACGGCGCCGAGTACATGGCGCTCACCCCCGCCGACGCACCCGAGGATGCCGAGGAGGTCGAGGTCAGCGTTCTGAAATCCGTCACGGATGAGGACGGCGAGCCGCTGCTGGTCGCAGTGGAAGACGAGCAGGAGCTGGAAACCGACTACGAGCTGCTGATGGATTCGCTGTACGAGGACGAGGAGCTCCCCGACGACGAGGATTCTCTCTCCTAAAGACGCGCAAAATATTGTAAAAGTTCCCTGCGGGGTTCGTGATAGCTCCCTTTAAACCCACATCTTATTTCAGGGATGTCGCACCTTCTGCTTTGGATTGCAGGCCTCCCGTCCCGGCTCCGACCGAGGATGGACGTTGGAAGCAGCGAAAAAGCGGAGAGACAACCCACCTGCCCTAATCGTGCAGGTTATAAACGGAGCTACACGGCCATCGCGGGGTTTTTACGGTCTTTTTCCCCGGCTTCGCCGCGTTTCACGCCGCACGCACGGAGCGTCTGTGAACCGTTTGAAACTTTTTTTGCTATTTTTCCCGTTTCCACTTGAAACATGGGACGATTCAAGTTATAATGACTGATGCTATATTCTCGGGTTTTCCCGATTACCACCCACGAATGAGAGGTTTTTTACTATGAGTGCTTCCCGCGAAAGAAAAAAGCGCATGACTGCCGAGCCGCAGTCCGCCGTTAAGGACACCGCCTCGAAGACAAAGAAGCTGTCCGACGGCATTCTGCTTGCCGCCGCCGTGATTCTGGTCATGGCGATTGTCTTCGGCAGCATCGCAGTTTACCGCGTCCACTGGAACAAGACCACCGTCCTGACCGTCGGCGAGCATAAGATTTCCACGGTGGAATTCAACTATTTCTTCAACAGCACCGTCACCGAGCTGGTCAACAGCTACGGCTCTTATCTGTCTATCATCGGTCTGGATACCTCCGCGCCCCTGACCGAGCAGAACGTTCCCAACACCGAAGAGGGCGCCGAGCCTCAGACCTGGGCAGCCTATCTTGCCGACAGCGCCAAGACCAGAGCCGTCAACTATTATACCATCTATGACGATGCCGTAAAGAACGGCTTTACCCTGACGCAGGATCAGCTGGACGACATCGACACCCAGATCTCCACCATCAGCACCTATGCCGCAATTTACGGCCTCACCGCCGATAAGTACGTCGCCAATATGTACGGCCGCGGCTGCGACGTTGACAGCTACCGCGATTTCCTCACCCTCACCCAGACCTACTCCGCTTACATCGCGTCCCAGACCTACTCCGATTCCGAGCTGGCCGACCGCTACGCCCAGGATCCCACGGAGTTTGACCGCGTGAGCTATCAGCTCTATACCGCCAACGCCTCCAGCTACGCCGAGAAGGACGAGGACGGCAATACCAAGGAAGTCACCGATGAGAACCGCGCCTCCGCCAAGGCGGACGCCGAAGCCATCCTCAAGGACTTCCAGGGCGAAAAGATCACCGATTACTCCGAGCAGAGCAAGACCTATGTCACCTCCGCCATCAGCGAAGACGCTGCAAACTGGATGTTCGGCAGCTCCGTCAAGGAGGGCGATGTGAAGATGTTCGAGGGCGAGAACGTTTACTACGTTGCAAAGTTCGTCTCCCGCACCGATAACGATTATGCAACCGTCAACGCGCTGCAAATCTACATCAAGAACGATTCCACCGACTCCACCGATTCCTCCAGCTCCTCCGACAGCAGCAGTGATTCCACCGTGCCCAAGACCGCCGCAGAGAAGCTTCAGGCCATTGAGGATTCGCTCAAGGAAGACGCCTCCGAGGAGAACTTCCGCAAGCTGATCACCACCTACTCCGACAACAAGAACAGCTATTCCTTCACGCAGGCGACCCATAAGTCCATCAGCAACCAGGAAGTCAACGAATGGCTCTTCAACGGCAAGCGTACCGACGGCGAGACGAAGACCTTCGAAACCTCTGAGGGCACCTATGTCGTAATGTTCCTGAACTACGACGAAACTTACAAGAACCTGCTTGTCAGCAACGCCCTGACGAACGAATGGTTCGAGGCTCTCACGAAGGACGTTCCCTATGACTACAACGCAAAGGCTGCAATGCACGCCAATGTCGATTATGCCATCAGCGACGTCTTCAATCTGAAGAGCAACACCAGCGCCAGCTGATTTATAAGCCTATCATAACAACGCCGGGCGCTGTAAGCAGCACCCGGCGTTTCTTTCGAATGCGCGCGATAAGCAGGAGGAAAATGTAATGAACGATTATCTGATCCGCGAAGAAATGATGTTCGGCGAGGCTGCTGTGCAGTCGCTGGCCGGAAAGCACGTCATGGTTTTTGGCATCGGCGGCGTCGGCAGCTACGCCGTGGAGGCTCTTGCACGCGCCGGCATCGGCGCTCTGACGCTGGTAGACAACGACACCGTCGGCCTGTCCAACCTCAACCGCCAGCTATGTGCCCTGCGCTCCTCAATCGGGCAAAGCAAATCCGACGTCATGGCACAGCGCGTGCTGGACATCAATCCCGATTGCGCCGTACGCTCCCTCCCCCTGCTGTACAACGAAGAAAGCAAGGACGCCTTTTTTGACCGGCATTATGATTTCATCGTCGATGCCATTGATCTGGTTTCCTGCAAGCTGAGCCTGATCCAGAACGCAAAGGCGCTTGATATCCCCATTGTCAGCGCCATGGGAACCGGCAACAAGCTCGACCCCACACAGTTCCGCATCACTGACATCGCGCAGACGAGCGGCTGCCATCTTGCCCGCATCATGCGGCGTGAGCTGAAAGCACGCGGCATTGCGCACCATACCGTTCTTTTCAGTCCGGAGGTGCCGCAGAAGCCACTGGAGCTGGAAACGCCGCCTCCCGGCAGACGTACCATTCCCGCCTCCGTGTCCTGGGTGCCCTCCTGCGCGGGTCTGATGCTGGCGGGCTACGTTGTGCAGCAGCTGCTCAAGGAATAATATTCGCCCCCGGCGGAAATACTTCCGCCGGGGGCTGATCATTTATGAACCATTTCTTTCGCACCAGACCGAAGCTCGGCGCCGCGCTGAGCGGTGCGCTCGCAGGGATCGTCAACGGCCTGTTCGGCGCAGGCGGCGGCATGCTCCTGCTGCCGCTGCTGGGCAAGCTGTCGGACGTGCGCGCGCACGAGGCCTTTGCCACCTGCGTATGCATCATTCTCCCGCTCTCGCTGGTCTCCGTCGGCGTCTATTTTTTGCAGGGCAGCCTGGATTTTGCACAGGCGCTCCCCTATCTCATCGGCGGCGCGGCAGGCGGCGTAATCGCGGGGCTGCTTTTGAAGCGGCTGTCCGCCGTTTGGCTGCACCGTGCGCTCGGCGCGGTCATTCTATGGGGCGGGCTGCGCCTGCTGCTGCGATGAGCGGCTGGTGGATGGCGGCGCTGGCCGGGCTGGTCTGCGGCGTGCTTTCTGGGCTTGGCATCGGCGGCGGAACACTGTTGATGGTCTGGATGAGCGCCGTATGCGGCATGGAGCAGCGTCTGGCGCAGGGCATTAACCTGCTGTTTTTTCTCCCGGCTGCGGCCTGTGCGCTGATTTTCCACGCAAAAAACCGGCTGATCCGCTGGGAGCTCGTGCTGCCCGCGGCGCTTACGGGCGCTGCCGCCGCCGCGCTGACGGCCTGGCTCACCGCCGGGCTGGACACCGCGCTTCTGCGGCGGCTGTTCGGCGGCTTTCTGCTGCTCGTCGGCCTGCGCGAGCTGCTTTACCGCGACAAAAAGGCCAAGTAGCCCTCAAGGATGAGAGACGCCGCCACGGCGTCCACCGTGTTTTTGCGTTTCTTGCCGTGGTAGTTGCAGTCGCTGAGGATCTGGTGCGCCTCAACGGTCGTGCGGCGCTCGTCCCAGAGGACGACCTCCATGCCGCAGACCTCCTCCACCTTTTGGGCAAACGCGCGGTACAGCGCCGCGCGCGGCCCTTCAGAGCCGTCCATATTGCGCGGGAAGCCCATGACCAGGCGCTGCGCGCCGGTTTGTTTCGCCAGCCGCGAAATTTCTTGCGCCGTTTTGTCGGGGCTGTAGCTGTGGATCACCGTCGTCTGCCCGACGATCATCCCCGTCGCATCCGAAATGGCAATGCCGGTTCTTGCGTCGCCGTAATCAATGGCCAAAACTCTCATGCTATCTCCTCCGGCCGCGTATGTCCTTGTACATCTTTCCGCGTCCCTTTTCTTCCTGTTTTCTCTCATTATAGCAAAAAAATAAGAAAAATAAAGAAAAAAATGATTGACCTTCTATGTTTCCTGTGATAAAATAATTCCACCTGTGAAAAAGGGGTCTTTTTTTGTGCGCCCTTTTTCGCCTGCGGACGGCGCCATGTAGTTTCGGCGCCAGCTAAATTTCTGATAGCCGCCGGTATACAGGGAGGCAAAATTTTTAAGGAGGTGCCGACGAATGCGCGTAAAGATCACTCTGAGATGCAACGAATGCAAGCAAAGAAACTACAACACGATGAAGAACAAGAAGAACGACCCCGACCGTCTCGAAATGAAGAAGTATTGCAGATTCTGCAGAAAGCATACTGTTCACACCGAAACGAAGTAAGGAAAGGGTGAAAACAATGGCAGAAGTAAACAAGAAGCCGAATTTCTTTGTCCGCACGGGCAAACGGCTTGCCAAGTGGTTCCGCGAAATGAGAAGCGAACTGAGGAAGGTCGTCTGGCCCTCCGGCAAGCAGCTTTTGAACAACACCATCGTTGTTCTCGTATCCATCGTGGTTGTCGGCGTCATCGTATGCCTGTTCGACTTCATCGCCGGTCTTGGCATTGACCTGCTGGGCAAGCTGTTCTGATTGCCATGGCAGAAGGTGCAAAGTGGTATGTCGTTCATACCTATTCCGGTTATGAAAACACCGTAAAAGCAACCATCGAAAAAACCGTTGAAACCCGCCAGCTTCAGGACATTATCCACCAGGTCTCCATCCCCATGGAAACCGTCACCGAGATCACGGACAACGGCCCGAAAACCTACGATCGCAAGGTCTTCCCCGGCTACGTGCTCATCAAGATGGTCATGACGGACGAGGCATGGTACATCGTGAAGAATGTCCGCGGCGTCACCGGCTTTGTCAGCTCCGGCACCAAGCCCACTCCCCTGACGGAGGATGAGGTTTATCAGCTCGGCGTGGAAAAGCGCGAGGTCGTCGTCGGCTATGCCCTTGGCGATACCGTCCGCGTAGTGGACGGCCCGCTGACCGGCTTCAGCGGCATTGTTGAAATGCTCGACATCGAAAAGAACAAGGTTCGCGTCACCGTCTCCATGTTCGGCCGCGAAACGCCCGTCGAGCTGGAGCTGGATCAGGTCGAGGCCGTCGCTGACTGATCCGGCAAACGTGGGAGGGGTTTTCCCCCGCCAAAAATACGCATTCGCGTATCACCACATTCTATTTGGAGGTGCTCATTATGGCACAGAAAGTTACTGGTTATATCAAACTTCAGATTCCTGCCGCAAAGGCCACCGCTTCGCCCCCTGTCGGCCCGGCGCTCGGCCAGCACGGCGTAAACATCGCACAGTTCATCCGCGAGTTCAACGACCGCACCAAGGATCAGGCGGGCTTCAAGATCCCCGTCGTCATCACCGTCTATGCGGATCGCAGCTTCACCTTCGTAACGAAGACTCCTCCGACCCCCACCCTCATCCTCAAGACCATCGGTCAGGACAAGGGCTCCGGCGTTCCCAACAAGAACAAGGTCGGCACCATCACCACCGCACAGGTTCGCGAGATCGCTGAGAAGAAAATGCCCGACCTCACCGCAGCTACCATCGAGGCTGCCATGAGCCAGGTTGCCGGCACCTGCCGCAGCATGGGCATCGTTGTTGTCGACTGATTGCAGTCGCATATGTGGGAGGATTATTCCGCATCACCACTTTAAGGAGGATTAACAAGTGTTTAGAGGTAAAAAATATAAGGACAGCGCGAAGCAGATCGACCGCTCCGTGCAGTATGAAGTTGCCGACGCTCTGGCGCTCGTCGTCAAGACCGCCCCGGCGAAGTTCGACGAAACCGTCGAGATCCATATCAAGCTCGGCGTTGACTCCCGCCATGCGGATCAGCAGGTTCGCGGCGCCATCGTTCTTCCGAACGGCACCGGCAAGACCCGCAAGGTCCTCGTTTTTGCGAAGGACGCCCGTGTTGACGAAGCCAAAGAGGCCGGCGCTGACTATGTCGGCGGCATGGAGCTCGTGGAAAAGATCACCAAGGAAAACTGGTTCGACTTCGACGTCGTCGTCGCTTCCCCCGATATGATGGGTATCGTCGGCCGTCTTGGTAAGGTTCTCGGCCCGAAGGGCCTCATGCCCTCCCCCAAGGCCGGTACCGTCACTCCGAACGTCGGCGCTGCCGTCAAGGAGATCAAAGCCGGTAAGATCGAGTACCGTCTCGACAAGACCAACATCATCCACTGCCCGATCGGCAAGGTTTCCTTCGGCGCCGAAAAGCTGACCGAAAACCTGAACACCCTGCTGGGCGCTGTTGTCAAGGCTAAGCCGGCAGCTGCCAAGGGCCAGTATATCCGTTCCTGCGTCGTCGCCTCCACCATGGGCCCCGGCGTCAAGGTCAATACTGCGAAGTTCTGATTGCATTAAAATCGCCGGACAAGCGTCCGGCGATTTTTTGATACTTGATACTATGACGAACGACAGATTGAAACAACTCAGAAAGCAGAAGGGCATCACGCAGATCAAAATGCAGATGCTCACGGGCATCGATCAGAGCGACTATTCCAAGATCGAGAGCGGCAGGCGGTATTATACCTTTGAGCAGTGCCGCCGTATTGCTCTTGCGCTCGGCACCAGCATGGACTATCTTGCCGGGCTGACAGACGACCCGCGTCCCTATCCCCGCGCATAACAAACCGCCGGACGTTTTTCCCGTCCGGCGGTTTGTTTTGTTCTATAATGTAAGCTGGGGTCAGACCCATCGTCTGACTTCTGCTTGTATTATAGAATCTTTTATGCGTGAACCAATTTTAGGTGTACTTATCGTAGAAATTCCACATATTTCATAAGAAATTGATATATTCTTTGGATAATTTGAATGATATAATGGACTTATCCCCCAAATAATTCAGGAAAAGAGGACACAACATGAAAAGACTCCTTTCGGTTTTTCTGGTCATGATCATGGTTACTGGTCTGTTCTGTACGAACGTGCTGGCCGAGGATGACCACAAACGTGCGCCGGACGCGCCCGGCGCCGCAGTCTCCGAGCAGGACAGCGACAAGGCCGCCATCCGCGTCCGCGTCAATGGCAGCTGGTTCGGAACCTATCTGGAAGACTACAAGGGACAGGACTCTGTCTGGGTGCCTGTGAACCTTGATATTTCCAAGCTGACTGCGGATTCCGTCAACTACTTCAGCTTTTCCTCCAACGTCATCAATCAGGGCGACTACACCGACAGCAGCATCGATCTGTTCGCCTCGAAAGCAGCCGCAAATCTCAACAGCTTCGCCTGCGCCCATCAGTACTGCGATTCCCAGTTCACGCAGTATACCGACCGCAACATTAACGTCCGACTGGAGCTGTTCGACGGCAGCAGCTGGGTAACAGCCACGCCGCAGGAGGACACCTATTATGACTTCCACGAGGTGCTGGGTCTTGCCGGCAGCGAGAATCAGTGGCACAACGCCGCCCGTAACCTGTCCGTCGGCAGCCTGGACGGCTACACGGCCGCACGCATGATGGTGCAGCTCCACGTCGGCAGCAAGCTGGCTGTGCCGGAGGACTTCACGGAAAAGAGCTTCGCCAAGTTTCTGCCCGCCAAGTACACCGTGACGGTCGAGGCCGAGGAGGGCGGCACGGTCGAAGGTGCACCGACGGCGGACGTCGCCTTTGGTGAGAGCATCACGGTCACGGCAAAGCCCGCCGAGGGCTATAGCTTCTATGGCTGGTATAACTCCGGTCTTCTGGTCAGCAGAGATGTCACCTACACCTTCGCTGTCACGCGCGCCTCCGCTCTGACCGCACGTTTCCGGAAGGGCACAACCGCAAGCGAGAATCCATTCCGCATTCTCGTGATCGGCAACAGCCACTCTGACGACGCAATGGCCTATGTCCGGGACATTTTGACTGAATTGGGCTATGACGACGTGCGCATCGGCGTTCTTTACATCGGCGGCTGCGATGTTGCGACCCATGTGCAGTGCGCGCTAAACGACTCCCCCGCCTACGAGTACCGCTCCAACGTGGACGGCACCTGGAAGAACCTGACCAATGTCAGGATGCGCGACGGCATCGCATCCGAGGACTGGGATTACATTGTCCTGCAGCACTCTGCGCCCAAGGCCGGCATACCTGCCGAATATGCCAAGGTACCGGAGCTGATCGAATACGTCAAAGGTCTCGCGCCCGATGCAGCTCTGCTCTGGCACACGGGCTTCGCATGGAGAGATGCCGCCAATGCGAGCGTCGATCCGCCCTACGAATCCTCCGAGGATATGTACAACCGCATGATCGCCGCGGTAAAGAGCGAGATCGTTCCGAATCAGAACTTCACCAAAATTCTCTACACGGCCACAGCCGTGCAGAACGCCGCGACCTCTGCGCTCAAGCGTGTCCTGTACCGCGATGGCGCGCATCTTTCCATCCCGCTTGGCCGCTATCTGGCCAGTCTCTACGTCGCACAGGCGCTGACGGGCAAGAGCGTTGCTAACATCGCCTACACGCCGGAGGGCGTTTCGCAGGACGAAAAGGCAATCGTGCTTGAGGCCGTGAAGCGTGCCATTGAGAATCCGCAGGAGCTGACGCCGTTCACAGGCGATGAGGTTTTCCACAGAAGCAATCCGGAAGCACCGGGCGCAGCTGCCTCCGAGAAGGACAGCGAGAAGGCCGCCATCCGCGTCCGCGTCAACGGCAGCTGGTACGGCGCTTACGTTCAGGACTATAAGGGTCAGAACGCCGTGTGGGTGCCCGTGTATCTGGATCTGAGCAAGCTGAAGGCCAACGACGAAAACATCTTCCACTTCTCCTCTAACGTCCTGAGCTATGGCAACTACACCGACAGCAGCCTGGATCTTTTCAGCTCTTGGACAAAGGAAAACCTGAACAGTCTCTTTACCCAGAACCCGGCCTGCGACGGTGACTGGCGCACCTATGGCGACCGGAACGTCAACGCGCGTCTGGAGCTTTACAACGGCAGCGAATGGGTCACGGTCGCGCCGCAGGAGGCGACCTATTGTGACGAGCACACCGTGCTGGGCCAGTTTGCAAACAACGGCGAATGCTACAACGCGGGGCGCGAGCTGGAGCTGGGCGATCTGAGCGGCTACACGGCCGCGCGCATCATGGTGCAGCTCCACGTCGGCAGCAAGCTGGACGTGATCGAGGGCTACGAGGAATCCGACTTTGCAGCCTTCCTCACCGAGCCGGGAACGGGTGATCCCGGAACGGATAAACCGGACCCCGACGATTCTGGAAAGGACCAGCCGGACCCCGACGATTCCGGAAAGGATAAGCCGGACACCGACAAACCGAAAACCGGCGACCGCTTCTTCCCCGTGACGATGCTTCTGTTGTCCTTCGCCGCTGCAAGCCTCTGCGCGCTGCTCGGCCTGACCGCAGCAAAGAAACGGGAGAAAACAAAATAAGTTTTTGCCCAAAAGCAGCAAATCCGCCTTTGACTTCTGTCAAAGGCGGATTTGCTGTCACCTGGAAAATATGTAATCAATCCGTCTTTTTGCAAAAAGACTGCAAAACGCGGTTTCGACGGCCTATGTCTATCTATAGAAGGAGCTTCGCAGCACGGGCTTTATCCAGAATAGTTTGAAAAACAAGTAAAAGCCGCGTAAAATCAGACGGTTTTACGCGGCAAAAACAAGGTCTCCAGTTTTTCCTGTGCATATAGAAAAGTCTCCGAAACCCGGAGGCTTCAGAGACTTTGGAGCTGCTATCCAGATTCGAACTGGAGACCTCATCCTTACCAAGGATGCGCTCTACCTGCTGAGCTATAGCAGCATTTCATCGACAGCTCCCATATTATATCAGCAAGTCATCCTGTTGTCAACAACTTTTTCTTGAAAAGCGACAAATTTTTTCGCTATTCTCCGCCGCGGACGGCGGCATCAAAGAATGCAACAATTCTCTGCATCAGTCTTGGATTCGCCTCTGCATCGCTCCTGCCGAAAAGCAGGTCCGCGTGTCCGTCGTGCCCCTGTTCTCCCCACAGGAGGCACCGCACGGCACTGTTACGAACCTCCGCCACATGCGAAATCACAGACGCGCGGTTGAGCGGCGCGATCCAATCGTTCACGCCGTTAACCAAAAGCAGCGCATGCGCATTCTTTGCGCCGTCGATTGCCTGCCGAAGGAGTGCGGTCCTGCCAAAGCGCAGCGCCTGATAACAATACAGAAACGGATAATGCAGAAAAGCCAGGCGTCCGAGATAGTGATATACCCCCGAAATTGTCGCTTCCATGGCGCTGTTGACACCGCCGACGCTGACCGCCGCATCGGCATGGCATTCGGAAAGAATACTGCACACGGCGTAGCCGCCCATGCTGTGGCCGAAAAGCAGCAGGCGTTGGCTGCCGAAATAATCGTTTTTGCGCAGGAAGTTCAGCGCCGCGCGCAGATCGTCCAGTGCCTGCGGAAAGCCCCGGCAGGAACGGCCCTCGCTCTCATAGCAGCCGGTATAATCGAAGGCGAACACACGCATCCCCGCGCTGACAAAATACCGGATCTGCGGGCTGTAGTGCGCCGCGCTGTTGCCAAGCCCCGCCGCCACGACAACCAGCGATTCGCCCTCGCCGAAAAGATAGCCCTGAAGCTGCCGCCGGCCACTCAGGAAGCGCATTCTCGTGCAGGAGCAACCGAATTCAGATGGTTCGTTGGCATCAAAGCGCCGAAAGCAGCGCAGATAAATCAAAACAGTCAGAAGAAAGAACAATCCCACTCGCCTCTTTTTCGAAAGTATACCCAAAAACATGGATTTTCAATAAAAGGGCTTGCATTCTTTTGGCAAAGCAGGTATAATATCAGTAAATAAAAGAACGATGATGTGCAGCATGCCCGGCACTTGCCGGCGGCGGAATGGGGTGAGAAGCCCCGCGAGCGGGTCACTGTGATGCCGGGAAACCGGATAAGTCAGATACACCGAATGCTGCATGTCGGCTCCTGCCCACACCGGGATGCTGTGCTTTTGAGAGGATAGGTTTATCCGCACGGCAGGGAGTCGTGCGGTTTTTTATATCCTCCTGAGTCGCTGGCGGACGTGCCGAGTCCAAAGCGATTCCCCCTGCATTCCGTGCCGAGGAACGCAGGGGGATTTCTTTTTACCCATTGAAAACCGGGTGCGAAACATGGTATAATTGGCACATTGAACGATTCCCAGGGAGAATGCCATGAAAACCTTTCGTCCGAGTCATCAAACAATCCTTCTGGAGGAGGAGACATATCTGGAAACGCTGCGCAGCATCCGCCAGCAGCTTCTGCCCTACCGGCTGACGGGCAGCTTTGCCTCCTTTGACGGAACGGAGCTCCGCTGGGAGGGCTATCTTGCCGAAAATGCGCGGGGTACGGTGGTCATTCTCCACGGCTTCACGGAATTTCCCGGAAAATACCTGGAAATGACCTGGTATTTTCTCAACCGCGGCTATCATGTCTTTCTTCCGACACAGCGCGGCCACGATACGGCAGGAATCATCCACGTCAACCGCTTTGACGACTATGTCTATGATCTGAACTGCTTTATTGAGCAGTTCAGAAGCTACACGGATTCGCTGCCGCTGTATCTTTATGCTCACTCCATGGGCGGCGGCGTTGGCGCGCGCCACTTACAGGAATATCCGGGAGAGTTCCAAAAGGCAATTCTCTCCTCTCCCATGTTCTGTCCGCGTGCAGCCGATCTTCCCTATGCGGCCGCGCTTTGCGGCACGAGGGCAATGCTTTGCCGTGGCGGGCAGGAAACGAGCACACTGTTTACCTGCACCTTTGACCCGAACACGCCGCTTGAGCGCAGCAGCGCCGCCAGTGAGGGGCGCTTCCGCTGGAACATCAGCTGCCGGTTGGAAAATCCGCTCTACCAGACCTCCGGCGTTTCCAACCGTTGGGTCTACGAATCCGTCGCCTTGCAGCAAAGGGTGCTGCGGCGCAGCAATTGCAGAAGAATCCGCGTTCCGGTGCTGGTGTTCAGCGCGGGGCGTGACGCACAGGTGCGGCTTGCGCCGCAGGAGCGCTTTGTCAAACGTGTGCCCAGTGCCGTGCTTGTCCGCTATCCGGAGGAAAAGCACGAGCTGTTTTCCGCGAAAAACGAGGTTTTAAAGGATTATCTCGACCGGATTTTCGCCTTTCTCGAGACGGAACCGGCTGGACAATGAGGTGAAGCAAATGACGCTTGCAGAACACTATCTGACCTATTTGCAGGAGCTCGAAAGCGGCCGCACGCCGCCCGAGGGCATTTCCCTGACGGAAACCGACCCAATGCGCCGCGCAGCCGAGCTGCAAACGCAGATTCAGGCAATGGGCGTGCCGGAATTTGTGCGCCGCTGCGCTGCGCAGGACGGCCTTACACTGCCGCAGGCGCTGTATGACGCCTTCAAGCCGGAGGACGTGTTTACCGCCCTGAGCGCACTGTCCGACCCGGAGCCGCAGGAAACGCCCGAGGAGGACGCGCCGCCGCAGATTGACGAGCCGGACGGCCCGCGCAGCGCCTATGAGGTACTGCTCGACTGCTGCTGCCTGAGCGAGGATCTGCTTTATTATCTGATCGACGTGCTAAAACGCGGCGCGGAGGAGGAATTCCAGAAGTTGGCGCTCGTCACCGCGCGCAAGGCCTTTACGCAGCAGGACTTTCTCTATTGGTTTGCCACCAAGCAGGAGCGCGCGCCCCAAGAGGAGCTGGTCTGCGTCACGCTGATGGACGCCTGCTTCGACCGTCTTGCGCAGGAGGGTCAGAAGGAGCTGATCGCCGCCCTGCTCTGCGGCGACCGGAAAACCTTTGAGCTTTTCCGCTGCGACGCGCCGGAGCTGGTGCATCTGCCGCAGGCGACCTACGAATGGTATGAGGAGTACTACCTCAAGGGCTACTATCCCATTCGCTACATGCTGAAATTCAACCACATTTCTTTTCCGAAGGAGGGAGCGCAATGAATCGTGCGGAAGCCGCTGCGGAAAACTTTCTGAACGGCTGCAACTGTGCGCAGTCCGTTTTGCTTGCCTTTTCCGATTTAACCGGATTGGACGATGCTACCGCAATGCGCCTGGCCTCCGGCTTCGGCGGCGGAATGGCGCGGATGCGTGAGGTCTGCGGCGCGTTGAGCGGCATGTTCATGGCCGCCGGGCTGCTCTACGGCAGCGACGGGCTGAATCCCGCGGAAAAGGGCGCGCAATATCTGCGATTGCAGGCGCTTGCGGCAGAATTTCGTGAAAAGCACGGCAGCATTCTCTGCCGCGAGCTGCTTGCCGGGGTAAAGACCGACGGCTCTCCCCTGCCTGCGCCGCGCACGCCGGAGTACTATGCCGAGCGTCCCTGCGCCGTCTATGTCGCCAGCGCGGCAGAAATTCTGGAGAACTACATTAAAGAGCATCCTGTAGGATAAAGCAAACGCGCCGCTTTTCAAAAAGCAGCGCGTTTGCTTTATCCTGATTATTTTGCCGCTTCCTTCGGCTGGATTTCTCCGGCCTTGGTCAGAGCGATCTTGGTCAGCATCGGGCCGACCAGCTCATAAATCAGCACGGAGAACAGGACGATACTGCGGATGATGCCGCCCTCCGGCCCAAGCTCCGCGACCGTGATCGACATGCCCAGCGCGACGCCTGCCTGCGGCAGGAGCGTAATACCGAGCCACTTCTGAATCGTGGGCGAGCACTTCATAAACTTCGAGCTAACGCTTGCGCCAAGGATCTTACCGGCAGAGCGGAAGACGATGTACACCACGCCCAGCAGGACGCAGGTCAGGTCGCTGAACACGGACAAATCCAGCTCCGCGCCGCTGATGACGAAGAACAGCACAAAAAGCGGCGCCGTCCAGCGGTCGGTTTTTGCCATCAGCTCCTCCGAGCTGGGGCAGATATTGCAGAAGATCGTGCCGAGCATCATGCAGACGAGCAAGGACGAGAAGCCCAGCTCCAGCTCCGTACCAGGGAATTTGAAGTCCAGCATGGAGAGGGACACCGCCAGAATGACGAAGGTAATCGCCACGCACAGGCGCTTGCTGCGGGAATGGAAGAAGCGCTCGATATAAGTATAAATCAGGCCGAGCAGCGAGCCGAGCGCCACGGAGGCGACGACCTCCAGAAGCGGATTGACCAGCACGCTGATGATACTGAGCGCCGCGCCGCTGGAGAAGGTCTTGGCGATTCCGAAGGAAATGGCAAACACGATCAGACCGACGGCATCGTCCAGCGCGACAATCGGCAGCAGCAGATCGACCAGCGGGCCCTTTGCCTTATACTGGTTGACAACCATCAGCGTCGCCGCAGGTGCGGTCGCCGTTGCAATGGCGCCGAGAGAGATAGCGACGGGAACGGTGATTTTATCCGGCATCAGAAGATGCAGGCCAAGCAGGCTCAGGTCGACAAGAATGGTAGCGCTCAACGCCTGGAACACGGCGATGACCGTTGCCTGCTTGCCGATGACGCGCAGCTGGCTCAGGCGGAACTCATTGCCGATGGCAAAGGCGATAAAGCCCAGCGCAACCTCGCTGATGGGCTTCATGCGGTCGACCTCCTCCAGAGAGGTAAAGCCCAGTCCGGGAATGTTCAGCCGTCCGAGGACGAACGGTCCGATGAGCAGGCCGGCAATCAGATAGCCGGTCACCGCAGGCAGCTTCAACAGCTTGACCACGCGGGAAAGCATCAGTCCCGCAAAGAGCGAAACTGCAACAGATAACAGCATTGTCATAAATCATTACCCCTTATTCTCTCTATACACAAGGGTGTATTATAGCACGATTTCAGCCGGTTGCAACCCCCTTTTTGTAATTTTTTCAGGGAGTATCGTCCTTTGCCCGCGGCAGATTCCAGCGGAAATACGCCGAAAGCAGCCGCAGGATCAGCACGGTCAGAACGCCCGTGAGCATCGCCGCATAGCTCGGCACAACGCGCCACAAGAGCGTGCAGATCACCGCGCCCAGCAGCGACGCGCAGGCATAGACATGCTTAACAAAGATGTACGGCGTGTTACCCGCGAGAACATCCCGCAGGACGCCCCCACCCACGCCCGTAATCACGCCGACGAAAATCAAAAGGAAGGTGCTGCGCTCCGGCGAGAAGTCCAGCGCATTCCAGATTCCCATGACCGTAAAGATTCCGAGGCCGACGGAGTCCATAATCAGAAGGGATGTGTCAAACACGCGCTGGTTGTGCATCAGCAGATGGCGGATTTTCGGGATAAAGAGGATCACCGAAACGGCAATGGCAACCATGACCGCCAGCGGATCCCGGAAGGCCAGCGGCGGCGTAATACCCAGCAGCAGATCGCGGATGATGCCGCCGCCGACGGCGGTCACCACACCCAGCACGATCACGCCGAGCAGGTCAATCTTCTT